>NZ_JAQMHU010000016.1:0-83373 GCF_028307415.1 Curtobacterium uvaldense
GCGGACGGCGGCGCGGGCGGCGGACGGCGGCGCGGGCGGCGGACGGCGGCGCGGGCTGCTCCGGCACAACCAGAAGCACCTCGCGCCACGGCGATCCGTGGCGCGAGGTGCTTCCCGTTGTGCGCGCGGCGAAGCCGCCGGCGAGGCCGCCGCCCGCTACTGCAGGCCCTTGCCCACCCGGCTGTTGCGTCGGCTGTAGCCGAAGTAGATCGCGAACCCGATCGCCAGCCAGGCGATGAAGCGCAGCCAGGTCTCGACCTCGAGGTTGAGCATGAGCCAGAAGCACAGCACCGCGGAGAGGATCGGCAGGACCGGCACCCACGGCACCCGGAAGGCTCGCGGTGCGTCCGGGCGGGTCTTGCGCAGCACCACGATGCCGATCGACACGAGCACGAACGCCGAGAGCGTGCCGATGTTGATCATGCCCTCGAGGCGCTCGACGGCGGTGAACCCGGCGATGAACGCGACGACGACACCGGCGACGACCTGCACCCGCACCGGGGTCTGCGTCTTCGGGTTCGTCTTCGAGAACCAGCGGGGCAGCAGACCGTCGCGGCTCATCGAGAAGACGATGCGGGACAGGCCGAGCAGCAGGACCATCACCACGGTGGTCAGGCCGATGAGCGAGCCGATCGCGATGATGCCCGCGGCCCACGGCAGTCCGACGATGTCGAAGGCGGAGGCGAGGGACGGCGCTTCCTCGTCGGCGAGCCGCTGGTAGGAGACCATGCCCGTGATGACGATGCTGACGCCGATGTAGAGCAGCGTGACGATGCCGAGGCCGATGAAGATGCCTCGGGGCAGGGTCTTCTGCGGGTTCTCGGTCTCCTCGGCGCTCGTCGCCACGACGTCGAAACCGATGAAGGCGAAGAACACGAGCGAGGCCGCGGCGAGCAGGCCGAACACGCCGTACTGCGCCGGGGCCTGACCGGTCACGAAGGACACGAGCGACTGCGTCAGCACACCGCCCTCGGCGCCCTTGGACGCCTCGGCCGGCGGGACGAACGGGGTGAAGTTCGCGGCCTTGACGAAGAACGCCCCGGCGACGATGACGAAGACGACGATCGCGACCTTGATGATCGTGATGACGGCGGAGACGCGGGACGACAGGCGGGTGCCGAACGCGAGCAGCAGCGTGAAGACGCCGACGATGAGGACCGGGCCCCACGTGAAGCCGATCGGGCCGAGCTGGATCGTGTCGGGGAGGTCGAAGCCGAAGACCCCGAACGCGGTGCTCAGGTAGATGCCCCAGTACTTCGCGATGACGGCGCTCGCGGTCAGGGTCTCGAGGATGAGGTCCCACCCGACGATCCACGCGAGCAGCTCGCCCATCGTGGCGTACGTGAACGTGTACGCGGAGCCGGCGACCGGGATGGTCGAGGCGAACTCGGCGTAGCACATGATCGCCAGGCCGCACGTGACGGCTGCGAGCAGGAACGAGATGATGACGCTCGGGCCGGCGAAGTTCGCGGCGGCGTTCGCGCCGACCGAGAAGATGCCGGCGCCGACGGCGACCGCGATGCCCATCGCGGCGATGTCGAACGTCTTGAGGGACCGCTTGAGCGAGCGGCCCTCCTCCTCGGAGTCGGCGAGGGAGGCCTCGATCGACTTGATGCGGAGCGGTGATGCCATGGAGGTTCCCGTCGAACGGCTGGCGATGGACCCCGTGAGGGTACTGGTGTACCACCCCGGCTCGCAAACGGTGTCGCCCCGGGACACGGGGCCAGCAGCACCAGCCGTCCGGACGGTGCGCGGCGCTGGCGTCCGGGCGAGGGCGGCGCTGGCGTCCGGGCGAGACGGCGTGGGGTGCGAGACGACGGCGTCCCGGCGAGACGCCGTCGACGCGTCGGGACACCGCCGGATCCGGGACCGTCTCGAGGCACTCAGGGCGTCTGGTGCAGACGCCGGCGTCTCGGCACCCGGGCACCCGTGCAGACGCGGCATCGCGGCATCGGCCTGGAGGCTCGGCGCGGGTCCGGCGCGAGGGGGGCGCCCGAACGCGGGGCGGCTCAGGCGCCGCGGCGCCAGTCGGCCAGGAAGCGCGCGCCCGCCTCGTCGTGGATCACACCGTCGTCCGCGGTGAGCACCGGGTACGGCGTCGCCGGCACCCCGTCCGCCGGCCGGACGTCCACGTGCGCGACGTCGTGCCCGTTGGCGTGCAACCAGTCCGCCATCGCGTAGTCGCTGCGCGAGTCGCCCACGGTCCGCCAGGTCACCGGCAGCTCCCCGTCCTGCGCGAGCAGCTCGAGGGCTCGCTCGGCACCCATGTCCTTGCCGGACCGGTCGGACTCGACGTCGGTGGAGATGATCGTCGGGTCGACGCGCCACTGCACCGCGCCGTCGGCGTCCGGTCGGACGTCGTCGAGCCGGCGGACACCGAGCCCGCGCCGCTCCAGCGCCGCCATCGCCTTCGCGTCGAACTCGGCCTGGCGGGCGAGGTACGCGGCGTTCGGCACCTCGACGCGCTGCTCGATCGAGACCATCGCGTGCTTCGTCTCGTCGAAGAACACCAGGTCGGCGTACTCGTCACGGACGAGGTCGCGCATCTCGTCGGCGAAGTCCCGCGGGAGCGCGAGGTCCTCGGCGATCACCAGGTCGCTCATCCCGCCCTCGTACTGCGGGCCGATCGAGCACCAGACGGCACCCTTCTCGCACACCGCGTGCACCCGGCCGCCCTCCGCGAGCCCTCCGGCGATCAACGGACCGACGACCTGCTCGCGGATGAACGCGTCGCTGCGGCCGGTGTTGAAGACGATCGGGACGCCCTCGGCGGCGAGCGCGACGAGGTCCGCCACGATCGAGGGGATCGCGATCGTCCGGGTCACCGGGCTCGCGATGGGTCCGTCGACGTCGAGCAGCAGGCCGAGGCGGGGAGCAGTCACGCCACCATCCTCTCGCACCCGCGATGCCCACCCTCCCGCGTCGGCCGGTGACGACCGACCGCAGCGGCTCCGGGCGCGCACGTCACTCGGGCGCGGGCAGCCCGACGAACCGGTCGACCAGGTGCCGCAGCACCTTCGGCTCCGGCACGTGCCCCTGACCGGGGACGACGAGGTGCCGCGAGCCGGGCACCGCCTCGGCCAGCGCGACCGAGGCCTGCCGCATCCACTCGGCGCCGCCGTCGCCCGAGGCCACGAGCACCGGGACGCCGACCGACGCCGCCACCCGCTCGGGGACGGAGAGGCCGTTGAGCACCCGGACGTCCCGGGAGAGCACGTGTGCGTCGGCCAGGAGCGACCGCCACAGTCCGGGCTTCAGGCGCGCCGCGGTGATGTGCGGGATCGGGATGCCGAGCACCCGGGACAGGAAGGCCCGCACCGCCTGCGCCCGGCGTCCGGCCGCGACGTGCCCGTCGAGGAAGTCCGCGAACAGCACGTCGTCGCCCTGCGGGTCGACCGTGGCGCGGTACGGCGGCTCCCAGAGCACCGCGCGCCCGAACGGCACGCCGGCGGCGAGGCCACGCAGCACCACCCCTGCACCGACGCACCACCCCACCGCGTCAGCCGGGCCGTCGACGGACGCCGCGACCGCCGCCAGGTCCTCGACCTCGCGCTCGACCGACCACGGCGCGGTGTCCCCGCTCGCACCCCGACCCCGTCGGTCGTAGGTGACGACCCGGTAGCGGTCGCTGAGGGCCGCGACCATCCGGTCGACCGCCGGGCTGCCGTGGTGGTCCCAGGCGCCGCCGACCAGCACCAGGGCGGGCCCGGAGCCGCTCTCGGCGACCGCGAGCGGTGTGCCGTCCGCGGACACGACCGTGCGGTCGACGTGCGCGGGGTCCCCCGGCTGCTGTCCGGGCGGGGCGTGCTGGTCGGGGGGCATGGGTCCTTCCGAGGTGCGCGACGGCGCTGCGTCGGGTCCTGCGGAGGGACCGTGCGGGTCGGTACCCAGAGCATGACAGTCCGGACCGTGAGCGTCACCACCCGCAACCAGGGGGAGCGCTCCACGTTCCCTGTGCACTCTGCTCGGTCGACCCTGCTCGGGCTCCGCTCGGTCGCCGCTCGGTCCCCGCTCGGTTCCCGCGCACGGAGCTGCTCAGGCGAGCGCGGTCACGCCGACCGACTCGCGCTCGAGCAGGGAGCGCTTGACGTCGAGCCCCCACGCGAAGCCGCCGAGCGTCCCGTCGGACCGCAGCACCCGGTGACACGGCACGAAGAGCGCCGGGGCGTTCCGCGCGCAGACGCTCGCAGCCGCGCGGACGGCGTCCGGTCGCCCCATGGCCGCCGCGAGCTCGGTGTACGTCAGGACGGTGCCGGCCGGGATCGCGCGGAGCTGCCGCCAGCCCTCGGCGAACAGGTCGGTGCCGTGCTGCCGGACCGGGACCCGCATCGCCGTCTCGACGTCGCCGGCGTAGAAGGCCTCGACCGCCTCGGCCGCGTGCACCCGGCCGTCGATCAGCCGTCGTGGGCGGTGCCGATCGGCCAGCCGCGCGAGCAACCGTGCGGAGTCGTCGGTCCACCCCGACGCGAGCACGTGCCCCTCGTCGTCCTCGAGCACCGTGAAGGGACCGTCGGGGGTGTCGAGCGTCTGGATGGTCGTCGTGGGCTCGGTCATGCTGTCTCCTCCTGGTGGTCCGTCGCCGCTGCTGCCTCCGCCGTCGCGCTCGCGCGGTCGACGATCGGACGCCAGCAGTGCATCGTCAGGTAGCTCCGCCACGGCGCCACCTGCTCCGACCGTAGGGAGAGCTCGCGGGCGCCACCGGGCAGTCCGAGTTCCTGTGCACCGTTCCGCACGGCGAGGTCGCTGTGCAGGAACACGTCCGGGTGGTGCCGGACCCGCAGGGCCACGTAGTCCGCCGTCCACGGCCCGATGCCCTTCACCGCCAGGAGCCCGGCGCGCAGCTCCGCGAGGGACTGTCCCGCGTCGACGACGAGCGACCCGTCGGCGAGCGCCGCCGCGACGCGCAGGATCGTGTCCACCCGTGCCGCGGGTCCCCGCAGGACCTCGTGCCCGCGGGTCGCGATCGTCGTCGCGGTCGGGAACAGCAGCCCGTCCTCGGCCAGCCCCGGGTCGACCGACTCCCCGAGGGCTGCGACGAGCCGGGCCTGTGCGGTGCGGGCGGCGGCCACGGAGACCTGCTGCCCGATCAGGGTGCGGAACACGACCTCGTGTGCGTCGACGGCGCCGGGGAGGCGGATGCCGGGGACCCGGGCGACCGCCGGGGCGAGGACGGGGTCCGTGGCGAGGACGGCGTCGACCGCCTCGGGGTCGGCGTCGAGGTCGAACAGGGCCCGCACCCGCGCCACGAGGGTCGGCAGGTCGGAGAGCGTCGTGAGCCGGACTCGCAGGGCGACCCCGACGCGCCCCGCGCCCCTGCCGACCCCGTCGGTGGCGGGGGCCGAGGCGGTGAAGCGGGCCGGGCCTCCCGGCAGGGCGACGAGGCGACCGTAGGCCGTGACGCGGCCCGAGGCGTCCCGCTCGACGTGCTCCAGCCCCGGCAGCGCGTGGAGCGCGTGCCAGTCGAGCAGGCCCTGCAGGTCGAAGGGCGCGCGGGCGGGGAGGTGGACGTGCAGCCAGCCGTCGTCGGCCGACGCCGGGCGGTCGGTCCGGCGCGCGCGGAGCTCGGAGGGGGTGAGGGCGAAGACCTCGCGCACGGTGTCGTTGAACTGCCGGACGCTCGTGAAGCCGGAGGCGAACGCGACGTCGGCCACCGGCAGGTCCGACGAGGTCAGGAGCGTCCGCGCGGTCTGTGCACGGTGCGCCCGGCTGAGGGCCTTCGGTCCGGCCCCGAGCTCCTCGGTCATGATCCGGCCCAGCTGCCGCTCGGAGTACCCGACGCGGGCGGCCAGGCCGGGTACCCCCTCGCGCTCGACGACGCCGTCGAGGACGAGTCGGACGGCACGGCCGGCGACGTCCTCACGGAGGTCCCACTCCGGGCTGCCCGGCGTCGCCTCGGGCAGGCAGCGCTTGCACGCGCGGAAGCCGGCGAGGTGGGCGGCGGCACTCGTGCGGTAGAACGTGACGCCCTCGGCGCGCGGGGTCCGGGCGGGACAGCTCGGGCGACAGTAGATGCCGGTCGAGTGCACGGCGGTGACGAACTGGCCGTCGAACCGGGCGTCGCGGGAGGCGACGGCGCGGTGGCGCTCGGCGTGCAGCTCGTCGGGCTGCGCGTCGGGCTGCGGCTCCGTGCCGGGTGCGGGGTTCGTCACGCGGTCAGCCTGGCACGGGCCCCCGACAGGTACTGGCGGGAATCGGACACGGCAGCGGGGCGGCGGTGTGCACCGGCGGTCGGCGGCTGTGTCGAGACGACGGCAGCGGGACAGCGGTGCCGGCCGGGAGGCACGACTACCGTGGGCGCCGTGACCTCCGTCGACGACGTGGCCGGCCCCGGCGACCTGCCCTTCCGCACCGACGTCGAGCTCGCGATGCTGCTCGTCTCCCCGCACCACCGCTACGAGGGGCGCCCGGCGGACGGGGCGCTGCCGGCCGCGGGCCCGGAGCTCCGCGACCGGATCGAGCTCCGGGCGGGACTCGGCATCGTCGGTGACCGCTACTTCGCCGCACGGGCGCACGTGCACGCCACCGTCACGGTGATCGGTCTCGAGGGGCTCGACGCCGTGGCCGAGGCGGTGGGTGCCACCGTCGACCCCGCGGCGACCCGGCGCAACGTGTACCTGCGGGGTGCCGACGTCGAGGCACTCCGGGGTTCGCCGTTCTCGCTCGAGAGCCCGGGGTCCGGCGGTCCGGTGTCCTTCCGCGGGTACCGGCCGGCGAACCCGTGCGCCTGGATGGACCACGAGGTGGCTCCCGGCGCGTTCCGGGCGATGCGCGGTCTGGGCGGGGTTCGCTGCGACCCGGAGTCCGACGGCGTGCTCACCCTCGGGCCCGCGGTGCTCCGCACAGCGCGCCCCGTCGCGCTCTGACGGACGGACGTGCCCGGCGCTCCCCGCCCGTTCCGGCCGCTCCGGGGAACGCACCGTGGGCGGCACTTCGCAGCGCCGTAGCCCTGCGAGGTGCCGCCCATGGTGCGTGGTGCGAGCGGGTCAGGCGGTGAGCGCCTGCTCGATCGCGTCGACGAACGCCGGCAGGTCGTCGGGGTTGCGCGACGTGATCAGGCCGCCGTCGACCTGGACCTCCTGGTCGACCCACTCGGCGCCGGCGTTGCGCACGTCGGTCTGCAGCGAGGGGAACGAGGTGATGGTCTTGCCCTGCAGCACACCGGCCTCGATGAGGGTCCACGGGCCGTGGCAGATCGCGGCGACGGGCTTGCCCGCCTCGGCGAAGGCCTTCACGAGTGCGACCGCGTCCGAGTCTTGGCGGATGGTGTCCGCGTTGATGGTGCCACCGGGGACGACGAGTGCGTCGTAGTCGCCTGCGCCGCTGACACTGCCGATGGTGGTGTCGACCGAGACCGACTTGCCCGGGTCCTTGTCGCCGACGAGGGTCTCGATCGAGCCGGACTCCTGCGCCGCCACCGTGACGTCGGCACCGCGCTCGCGGAGCTGGTCGGTGGGGACGACGATCTCGTCCTGCTCCACGCCGTAGTTCGTCGCGATGACGAGGATCTTCTTGCCGTCGAGGGCTGCCATGGTCGCTCCTTCCGCTGCCGGGGGTCTCCCGGCGCGATGTCCACGGTCGTCCGGACGGCCTGGGGACGTTCGCAGTCCGGAGCCGACGTTCAGCCCCGGATGCGGAAAGCGGACCCCTCGCGGACGACCTCGATGCCGTCGTACCCCGTGATGCGCGGCAGCCCTGCGGTGACCGGTGCCTCGAGCGTCCCGACGACGACGGTCGTGGCTCCGGAGGCGACGGCGGCCTCGACCCCGGCGGGGGCGTCCTCGAACGCCAGGCACCGCTCCGGCGGCACCCCGAGCAGCGCGGCACCACGCAGGTAGCCCTCGGGGTGCGGCTTGCTCCGCTCGGCGTCCTCCGAGGGCACGAGGGCCTCGGGCACCGGGACCCCCGCGGCCCGCATCCGCTCCACCGCGAGCTCCCGCGGCGCGCTCGTGACGAGGGCGACCGGCACACCGGTGTCGAGCAGGCGCTGCACGAACGCGCCCGCTCCCGGCACCTCGACGATGCCCTCGGTGTACCCGATCTCGGCGGCGATCATCGTCGCGACGATCGCCCGCTGCTCGTCCGGGGCCAGGTGCGGCAGGAAGCGCTGCACGGTGTCGATCGTCTGCCGCCCGTGCGAGAAGCCGAGGATCTCGGTGGGGTCGATGCCGTGCTCCGCACCGAAGCGGCTCCACGCCTCCTCGACCATGGCGGTCGAGTCGACGAGCGTCCCGTCCATGTCGAACAGCACCCCGGACACCACGACGTCGATCACGCGTCCGACCCTAGCCGCTACCGGTCGCGCACCCACCGGGTCAGCAGCACACCGCCGTCGCCGAGCAGCACGTGCGCGGGCCGCATCCGGCGCAGCTCCGGCGAGGACCCGGTCGCGATGCGCGGACCCTCGCCGCCCTCGAGCGTCGGGTCGATCGTCAGCGTCAGTTCGTCGACCGCGTCGGCGGCGACGAGCGCCCCGAGGAACGACGGACCGCCCTCGCAGTGGATCCGGTCGAGGCCCCGAACGGCCAGGGCGTCCCGCACGGCACCCACGTCGACAGCATCCGAGCCGCAGTCCACGACGTCCGCGACGGACGCCAGGGCCTGCCCGGACGACGACGCGGCACCGGACCCGGACGTCAGCACGATCGGCCGCACCGGAGCCTCGGTGAACACCCGCGAGCCCGCGTCCACCGACGCGGAGTTCGTGACGATCGCGAAGACCGGGTGGTCGGGCATCCCGTTCGCGCGGCGCCAGGCGACGTCCTCGTCGTGCAGCACCATCGGGCCGTACTCCTCGTCGCGCACGGTGCCGGCGGCCACGAGCACGACGTCGGCGACCCGGCGGAGCAGGTCGAACACGCGCAGGTCGTCGTCCCCGCCGAGGGACGCCGTGCGACCCGACGCGGACGCCGAACCGTCGAGCGTCGCGACGAAGTTCACCCGCAGCCAGGGGCCGTCGGGGACGTCCGCGGTGTACCGGTCGAGCAGCTCGTCGTCGGACAGGTCGGCGATCGACGCCGGCAGGGAGGGGCTGTTCACGTGTTGTGCCTCGCTTCCACGGGTTCGCGCCAGCCGAGGACCGCCTCGATCATGCGCATCGCGTCGACGCTCTCGACGACGTCGTGCATGCGGACGAT
This sequence comes from Curtobacterium uvaldense, assembly GCF_028307415.1. Lineage (NCBI taxonomy): Bacteria > Bacillati > Actinomycetota > Actinomycetes > Micrococcales > Microbacteriaceae > Curtobacterium > Curtobacterium uvaldense. The sequence goes on from NZ_JAQMHU010000016.1 coordinate 9,135, forward strand.
CCGGGCGCCGAGCATCGCGCTGACGGTCGCTGCGGCGAGCGACCCCGACAGGCGAGCACCACGGGCGCGCCCGAGGGACTCCCCCACGAAGTCCTTGTTCGACACCGCTGCGAGCACCGGGAACCCGAGCGCGACGACCTCGGGCAGCCGTCGGGTCAGCTCGAGCGTGTGCACGGTGTTCTTGTTGAGGTCGTGCCCGGGGTCGACGATGATCCGCGACTCGGGGATCCCCGCTGCGAGCGCACGGTCGACCCGCTCGCGCAGGAAGTCCACGACCGAGGCGGTCACGTCGGCGTACGTCGGCGGCGTCGGCAGCTGCTGGCGCGGCGGGGCGGTCGAGTGCGTTATGACGACGGTCGCGTCGGAGTCGGCGACCACGGACGCCATCCGCGGGTCGGACAACCCCGTGGTGTCGTTGACGACGCTGGCCCCCGCAGCGATCGTCGCCGCAGCGACCTCGGGCCGGAAGGTGTCGACCGAGATCACGACGTCGGACTGCTCGGCGAGCTGGGACACGACCGGCAGCACCCGGTCGATCTCGTCGTCGGCGGACAGCTCGGGCCCCGGCGCGAACTTCACCCCGCCGATGTCGACCCAGTCGGCCCCCTGGTCGGCAGCGCGGACGGCGGCCTCGACGGCCCGGTCGAGTGCGAAGGTCGCGCCCTTGTCGTGGAAGGAGTCCGGCGTGCGGTTCACGATCGCCATGACGGCGATGCGGTGGTCGAAGTCGAAGGTGCGGCGCCCGATGGTGCGGACCGGGTCGCGCAGGGCCGGCACGACCCAGCCGGGTGCGGGTGTCACGGCCTGGAGGCCCGTGGTCGGCTGCTCGCTCGTCATGCGTCCGCCCCGTGGTCGGCACCAGCACCGGCACCGATGAGTGCGATCGCCTCGGCCCGCCCCGCCGCGTCGGCCAGGGAACCGGTCGCCGCGACGGTCACCGTCGACGAACCCGACTGCCGTTCGCCGCGAGCGGTGACGCACTGGTGGGTGGCGTCGAGCACGACGAGCACACCGGCGGCGTCGAGTCCCTCGGTGACGGCTGCGGCGACCTGCTCGCCGAGACGCTCCTGCAGCTGCGGCCGCGAGGCCACGGCGTCGAGCACGCGCGACAGGGTCCCGAGGCCGATGAGCTGCTCGCCCGGCGCGTACGCCAGGTGGGCGACGCCGATGAACGGCAGCAGGTGGTGCTCGCACATCGAACGGAACCGCACGTCGCGGACGACCACGAGCTGCCCGCGCTCCCCGTCCTCGGAGTGCACGGCGCCGGAGCGTGCGATCGCGGTGGCGTCGACCCCCATGCCGGCGAAGAACTCGGCGTACGAGTCGGCGACGCGTGCCGGGGTCCGTTCGAGCTCGGGGCGGTCAGGGTCGTCGCCGACGGCGAGGAGGAGCTCACGCACGGCGGCTTCGACCCGCGCGCGGTCCAGACGTTCGTTCACGCTCTCATCCAACACCGTCGGATGGCCGCAGAACGCGGCCGCCTGTCGGACGCACCGTCCCCCGGGTCGGTGACCCGCGCCTCCAGGCCGGTGCCCTGCAGCGACACACGAGCCGCTCGGACTCCCAGCGTTCTGTAAACTCGTTCGGTGAGCGCCCAGCAGACCGACACCCCGCCCCGGAACCGCTTCGCATCCGGCCTCGACCGCTTCTTCTCGATCACGCACCGCGGGTCGAGCATCCCCCGTGAGATCCGTGGTGGTCTCGTCTCCTTCGTGACGATGGCCTACATCGTCATCCTCAACCCGCTGATCCTCGGCGGGTTCAGCCAGGACCAGGCGCCGCAGGACGTCCTCGGCGGCTGGCTGCAGAACGCGCAGGTCGCTGCCGCGACCGGCCTCGTCGCCGGTGTGATGACGATCGCGATGGGCCTCGTCGCGAACCTGCCGTTCGGGATCGCCGCGGGCCTCGGGATCAACTCGTTCCTCGCCGTGAGCGTCGTGCACCAGGTGACCTGGGCCGAGGCGATGGGCCTCGTCGTCATCAACGGTGTGGTGATCGTCATCCTCGCGTTGACCGGCATCCGGACGATGATCTTCACGGCCGTGCCCGCGCAGCTCAAGGCCGCGATCACCGTCGGCATCGGTCTGTTCATCGCGTTCATCGGACTCGTCGACTCGGGGTTCGTCCGCACCACGAAGAACGCCTCGCCGCCGCTGCAGCTCGGTGAGGACGGCTCCGTCGCGGCCCTGCCCACGATCGTGTTCCTGATCGGCCTGGTCATCATCGGCACGCTCATGGCCCGCCGGGTGAAGGGCGCGCTGCTCATCGGCATCATCGGCACCACCGTGATCGCCATCGTCCTGCAGGCGATCTTCAAGGTCCCCACCTCGGTCGACTCCCCCACCGGCTGGAACCTCAACGCCCCCGGCCTGCCGAACGCCCTCTTCGCGCTGCCGGACTTGTCGCTCGTCGGGCACGCCGACGTCTTCGGAGCGTTCACCCGCATCGGCCCGGTCGCCGCGTCGATGCTCGTCTTCACCCTCGTCTTCACGAACTTCTTCGACGCGATGGGCACGATGACCGGGCTCGCGAAGGCCGCCGGTGTCGCGAAGCCCGACGGCACCTTCCCCCGCCTGAAGTCGGCGCTCGTCGTCGAGGGTGCCGGCGCCATCGCCGGTGGTGGCGCCTCGGTGTCGTCGAACACGGTGTTCATCGACTCGGCGTCGGGCATCGGCGAGGGCGCCCGCACGGGCATGGCCTCGGTCGTGACGGGCCTGCTGTTCCTGGCGTCGATGTTCCTCACGCCCCTGACCCAGGTCGTCCCGCTCGAGGTCGCGGCCGCCGGACTCGTCGTCGTCGGTGCGCTCATGGTCGCGCAGGTGAAGGACATCGAGTGGAGTGACTTCGGGGCTGCGCTGCCGGCGTTCCTGACGATCGTCGTGATGCCGCTGACCTACTCGATCGCGAACGGCATCGGCGCCGGCTTCATCAGCTGGGTGCTCATCAAGCTGCTGTCCGGCCGCGGCCGCGAGGTCTCCTGGCTCCTCTACGTCGTGGCTGCGGGCTTCCTGCTGTACTTCGCGCGCGGGCCGCTCGAGGCGTTGCTCGGCGTCGGGTAGCGCGCTCCCGCTTCCGCGTACCGCGCTTTCGGCGCTTTCCGCGAGACGCAACGTGGGCGGTTCTTCGCAGCGACGTTCCGCTGCGAGGGGCCGCCCACGGTGCGTTCCGCGAGAGTGCGTCCGGTGCGTCCGGTGCGTCCGGCCGGGAGGCGCGTCGTCAGTCCGACACGTCGGCCGGCTTGGCCTCGTGGCGGCGTCGGCCCGGGGTGCGCCGGTCCTCCTTCATGCTCGCCTCGAACAGGTGGCGCTTCCCGCCGACGAGCTGGTCGCGGGCGGTCTGCTCGAGCTCCTTCGCGAGGGCGTAGTAGTTGTCGTCGTAGTCCTCGACGATCTGGAACGTCCACCGCCCGTCGATGACGTTGCGGCCGACCAGCTCGGTGTCGATCCGCTCGGCGAGCTCGGTGTGGCCGGCCTTCCGGAGCTGTTCGACGGCCTCGCCGAGGTTCAGGTCCGCGGTCCCGGTGAGTCGGTGGAACCCGTAGAGCAGGCCCCGTGCGTGCTCGAGCACCTCGAGTGCGGCCGACAGCGTGCCGAGCGCCTCGACCGTCGCCTCGGACACCCCCTCGGGCACCACGTGTGCGTCGTCCGGTCCCTGTCCGTCTGCTGCCTGGCCGTCTGCGTTGCGCTCGTCCGTCATGCTCCTCGTCTACCGGAGCGTCGCTCGGGTCGCTCCGAGCAAGTGCGGGACGGGCTCCTTCGTCGCGTTCGGCTGGTGCGGTCGTGCGCTGGTTCGACTCGCTCGCGCACGACCGTAAGCACGTCGCACCACGGAACTCCGTGGTGCGACGTGCTTCCGGTGGTGCGGCGTGACAACCGACCGCGCCGCCGCGAGCGCCGCGGCCGGCCGCCCCGCGAGCGCTGCCGACCGGCTGGCCGGCCGACCGGCCGGCCGCCCCGCGAGCGCTGCCGACCGGGCTACGGGACCGGGACCGTCGGCGGCACGGCCGCGGGCGCCGTCGCCGTCGGGCGCTCCATGAGCCGCCAGGACCCACCGAGCAGCGGCGACAGCGTGACGATCGTGTAGACCACGGCCACGATCGCGAACGTCCCGGTCACGCCGATGCCGTCCGCAGCGATGCCCCCGAAGAGTCCGCCGAGCGGGATGCCCGCCCACGACCCCGCCGACAGGAGCCCGAACACCCGGGCCCGCATGTGCGACGGGATGCGCTCGAGCTCGACGGCCCCCAGGATCGGGTTGAGCGCGCCCGCCGCGAAGCCCGACAGCACGCACGCGCCGAGCACCCACGGCAGCCCGAGTCCGAGTGCCGGCACCGCGAGCGACGGCCCGCCGGCCAGGACGAAGCACACCACGAACGTGATCCGCCGGGGCACCCGGTGCGCCACGTACCCGAACGCGAGGGACCCGAGGAACGCCGCACCACCGAAGGTCCCGCTGACGATCCCGAGCGACTGCGCGCCGTCGAGCACTCGGTCAGCGTAGAGCGGGAGCAGCGCTGTCGAGCGCGCCGCGTCGAGCAGGTTCGTCACGAGCACGAGCGCGATGACGAGCCGGAAGAGCGGGTCGCGCACGCAGAAGCGCAGCCCGGCGCCGAGGTCGCGCCAGTACCCGGCGGACGGCTCGGCGGCGCCCGCGTCGGTCGCGGGCGCGACGACGACACCCCGCAGCGTGACGGCGGCGAGCACCGCTGCCGCCCCGAACACGGCGGCGGTCACGGCCAGTGCGGGCAACGGCCCGACGGCACCCACGAGCAGTCCCGCCGCGGGGGCGCCGAGCAGCACCGAGAAGCGCACCGACGCCTCGAAGTGGCCCACGGCACGCTCGAGCGGGATCCCCGCCGCCGTCGCGAGTCCCGGCAGGAGCACCCGACGGCCCGACTCCCCCGGGGTGTCGAACAGGCCGCCGAGGAACACGAGCACGAGCAGCGCCCAGGCCGGCAGCCCGACCGTCCACGCCAGGAGCGGGATCGCGACGAGCGTCACGGCGCTGACCAGGTCGGACGCCACGCTCGACCGGACGAACCCGAAGCGCTCGACGAGCACGCCGCCGAAGGCCCCGCCGAGCACGATCGGGATCGTCGCCGCGAAGGCCGCGATGCCGACGTCCGTCGCCGACCCGCCGCGGGAGAGCACCACGAACGGCACCGCGATCGTCGTCGCGACGTTCCCGGTCCGCGAGACCACCTGGACGGCGAGCAGCGACCGCAGCCGCCAGTGCGCGTTCACGGGCGCGCCGACCGGTAGCTCTGGACGACCGCGGTGACCCGCTCGGCACCGTCGCCGGGTTCGTGCTCGGCGCTCCGCGCCTCCCACCGGTCGAGGACGCCCTGCAGCTCCGACCCGAGGGCACGCAGCTCGTCGATCGTCAGCCGGAGGGTCCGGTCGCCGCTGTTCGACGCCGCGACCCACTCGCGCCCGAAGGCCGGGACGTGGTCGAGGAACGCCGTGTACTCGTCGGCGTACGCCTGCGCGACGGTCCGGTCGAGCGCGGTGCCGGCGACCATCCGGTCGGGGTCGTCGAAGCCGTCCGCGAGGTCCCACGACGTGTGCTGCGCGACCGCCCGCCACCAGCGCTCACGTCGGTCGGTGCCGAGCTCGGGTGCGGGTTCGATGAAGCCGGCGTCGGCCAGGCGCTTGCAGTGGTAGCTGATCGTCCCCGGTGCCTCGTCGACCTGCTCGCCGAGCATCGCCGCGGTCTGCGGGCCACCGGTCCGGAGCAGCCCGACGAGCCGCAGCCGGGTCGGGTGGGCGAGCGCGCGCATCTGCGCCGCGTCGTCGAGTCGCTGCACGTCCATGGCTCGACCATAGGTGCACAACACGTCTTGTGCAACGTTTCTTGCGCAATGGTCGTTGCGGATCAGTCGGGAGGCTCGCCCCACCGCCGCCGGGCAGGCTACGGTTCCGGCATGGCCAGGTGGGTCGCGCTGCTGCGTGGGGTGAACGTCAACGGGATCACGATCCGGAACGCCGAGCTCGCGGCGCTGTTCGGGGGTCTCGGGTACACCGACGTGCGGACGGTGCTCGCCTCGGGCAACGTCGTGTTCACGGCACCGGGCGACGCGTCGGCGGTGCAGACCGCCGTCGAGCAGGCCCTGCGGGACCGCTTCGGGTACGACGCCCGGATCGTCCTCGTCCCGCACGAGCGACTCGCCGAGGTCGTCGACGGCTTCCCGTTCGACTCCGCCCCCGACCGGCACGACCACGTCGTCTTCGGCTCCGACGACGCCGCCCTCGACGGCCTGGTCGCCGACCTGTCGCTCGACGACGGTGTCGAGCGGGTGGCCCGGGGCGACGGTGTCGTCTACTGGTCCTGCCCGAAGGGCTCGAGCACCGACACCGCGTTCGCGAAGCGGGCCGCCGCCGCGCGCTTCCGGCGCACGACGACGACCCGCAACACGAACACCCTGCGCAAGCTGCTCTGAGCCGCGCGTCGGACGGTCAGGACTGCGCGGGCTGCCCGTTGCTCGCGGTCGTCCCGCCGTCGACCGGCAGGATCGCTCCCGTGATGTAGGACGCAGCGTCGCTGGCCAGGAACAGGACCGCTGCAGCGACCTCCTCCGAGCGCCCGCCGCGACCGAGCGAGACACGCTCCGCGAACGCGTGCTGGAGCTCCTCGTCCTCGGCCTGCTGCTGGGTCATGTCCGTCCAGATGAGGCCCGGCGCGACCGCGTTCACCCGGACACCGAACTGCCCGTTGTCGAGCGCCGCGGCCTTCGTGAAGTTCGAGACGCCGCCCTTCGCCGCGTTGTACGGGCTCATCCGCCAGTCGGCGTCCATCCCGGAGACCGATGACGTGTTCACGACCGACCCCTTGGTCTCCCGCAGGAACGGCAGCGCCGCGCGCGTGCCGTAGAACACGCTCGACAGATCGGTCTCGATGACCCGGTGCCACTCGTCGGGCTCGATGTCGGTGATGTCGCCGGAGGTGAAGGTGCCGGCGTTGTTCACGAGCACGTCGACGCGGTCCCACCGATCCACCGCGTTGGACACGATCGTCTCCCACGCCGCCGGGTCGGCCACGTCGGCCTGCAGCGCGACCGCACGACCGGTCGGCAGGCTGTCGGCGACGGCACGGACCTTGTCCTCGACACTGTCGACGAGCAGCACGGCAGCTCCCTCGTCGACGAACGCCCGCGCGGTGGCCTCGCCGATGCCCGACCCGGCTCCCGTGACGATCGCGACCTTGCCCTCGAACCGCTTGTCCATGTGTGTCTCCTCTCGATGCACTGCTCGTGCCGCAGGAGACGCCGTCGGCCCGGGGGCACGGACGACCACGGTGCCCGCACCCGCCTGGGCGCGTGTGCAGGCGGGACGGAGGCGGCACCGGTGCCGGTGTGGAGGGTACGGAGACGACGGGAGGCGCGGCGCGGGGCGGACCCGCACCGCGCCTCCCGGCCGGACGATCAGGCGGTGGTCTCGTCGAGGTCGAGGTTCCGGTCCAGCGAGATCATCGGGATCGACGCCGTGATGACGGAGCCGTCCGCCCGGAGCGTGCCCTGGATGTCGCTCGTGGTGGGCGCGTGCCCGCTCATCCGCGGCCCGTGGTGGGCGAGCGGCACGACCGTCGGCGCCCCCGCGGTGACGTCCCACTGCTGGTTGTGCACCCACGCGGTGAAGCCCTCGCCGGTCTCCACCGTGAAGGTCATCGCGTCCTCTTCCAGGTCGACCCGGACGCGCGAGCCGTGCACCTGGATGCGGTAGGTCAGGCGCTCCCAGTCCTTCGGCAGGCGCGGGTTGAACGTCATCCGGCCACCGTGGTCGCGCATGCCGCCGAAGCCGTTCACGAGCGCACCCCAGATGCCGCCCGTCGACGCGATGTGCACGCCGTCCGCGGTGTTGCCGTGCAGGTCGGCGAGGTCGACGTAGAGCGCCGTCAGGAAGTACTGCGCCGCCAGGTCGTGGTACCCGACCTCGGCCGCCATGATCGACTGGACCACGGCGGAGAGCGTCGAGTCACCGGTCGTCAGGGCGTCGTAGTAGTCGAAGTCGCGACGCTTCTCGGCCGCGGTGAACTCGTGGCCCTGCAGGAACAGCGCGAGCACGACGTCGGCCTGCTTGAGCACCTGGAACCGGTAGATCACCAGCGGGTGGTAGTGCAGCAGCAGCGGCCGCTTGGACTCGGGCGTGTTCTCGAGGTCCCAGAGCTCCTTGTCGAGGAACTGGGCGTCCTGCGGGTGGATGCCGCGGTGCGGGTCGAACGGGATCTCCATCGACTCGGCGGCGTGCTCCCACTCGGTGACCTCGTCGTCGACGAGCCCGGTGCGCCGGACCATGCGGCCGTACTCCTCCGGGTCGTCGGTCGCGAGCTGCCGGCACGCGTTCACCGCGAACCACAGGTTGGCCCGCGCCATCACGTTCGTGTAGAGGTTGTCGTCGACGACCGTCGTGTACTCGTCGGGCCCGGTGACCCCGTCGATGTGGAACTTCCGGTCGCCGTTCGACCGCCAGAAGCCCAGGTCGGACCACAGGCGGGCGGTCTCGACCAGGATGTCGATCGCCCCGCGCTTCAGGAAGTCGGTGTCGCCCGAGGCCCGCACGTACTGCATGAGCGCATGGGCGATGTCCGCATCGATGTGGTACTGCGCGGTGCCGGCCGCGTAGTACGCGCTCGACTCCTCGCCGTTGATCGTCCGCCACGGGAAGAGCGCTCCGCGCTGGTTCAGCTCCCGCGCCCGCGACCGAGCGGCGTCGAGCATGTTGTAGCGGAAGCGCAGCGCGTTCCGCGCGACGATCGGCGCCGTGTACGACAGGAACGGCAGGACGTAGATCTCCATGTCCCAGAAGTAGTGACCGCCGTACCCGGAGCCCGTGACGCCCTTCGCCGCGATGCCGTGTCCGTCGGTGCGGGCGGTGGCCTGCGCGAGCATGAACAGGTTCCACCGGACCGCCTGCTGGATCGCGGGCTGCCCCGGGATCTCGACGTCGCTGCGCGTCCAGTAGTCGTCCATCCACGCGCGCTGCTTGGCGAAGGTCTCCTCGACCGTCTCGGCGCGCGCACGGTCGAGCGTCCGCTCGCACCGGTCGGCGAGCTCCCGCGCCGGCACCCCGCGGGACGTGTGGTACACCATGTGCTTCACGAGCCGGATCGGCACCCCGGCGCGGGCCTGCACGCGGTAGACGTGCTTCGCGAGGTCGTCCTCGATCGACGACGCCTCGTCCCACGAGTTCTCGGTCTCCAGGTGGTGCTCGACACCGACGCAGATCGTCATGCCCGAGCTCGACGCCTGGTAGCCGAGCAGCGAACGACCGCCCGTGCTGCGCTTGAGCTTCGGCTCGAGCACCCGCTCGGTGAACGCCTCGGCCTTGCGGGGGTCGAAGGCGTTCGCCGCAGCCCGCATGCCCGCGTGGTACTCGTCCTGCACGTCCTGCCGGTTGAGGATCTGGCTCGACAGCAGGATCGAGGCGTCCCCGTCGAGCACGGTGACCTCGTAGTCGATGACGGCGAGGTGCCGGTCGGTGAACGACACGAGTCGACGGGCACGGATGAGCACCCGCTTGCCGGACGGCGTCGACCACTCCGTCTCGCGGTACAGGTAGCCGCCGCGGAACTCGAGCCGACGGGTGTGCCGCAGGATGTCGGCCTCGGCCAGGACCAGCGGCTCGTCGTCGACGTACAACCGGATGACCTTGGCGTCGGGCGCGTTGATGATCGTCTGCCCGGTCTTGGCGAAGCCGAAGGCGTCCTCGGCGTGCCGGATCGGCCAGGTCTCGTGGAAGCCGTTGACGTACGTGCCGTACTGCACGCCGCCGCGGCCCTCGTCGAGGTTGCCGCGCAGGCCGAGGTAGCCGTTGCCGACCGCGAAGTTCGTCTCCGCGACGCCCTGCTCGTCCGGGGCGTACTCGGTCTCGACGAGCGCCCACTCGTCGACCGGGTAGCGGACGCGGTCGAGGGGGTCGGAGGTGATGGGGTTCATGGCGTGTGCTCCGTGGGAGGGAGGAGTCGTGCGGTGGTCGGACGGTCTGGCCACGCCGTCGGGGCCGTTCCGGTGGGACGGGAGGCTAGCTGGTGCGCGGGGCCGGGAGCTGGTCGACGAGTTCGGCGAGGTCCTGGAGGACGACATCCGCGCCGTGCTCGCGCAGCGCGTCGGCTCCGGCGCCGCGGTCCACGCCGACGACGAGCCCGAAGGCACCGTTCCGACCGGCCTCGACCCCGCTCGTGGCGTCCTCGACGACGACGCACTCGGCCGGGGCCAGCCCGAAGCGCCCGGCGGCGTCGAGGTAGGTGTCCGGCGCGGGCTTGCCGGCGAGGCCGTCCTGACGCGCGACCAGGCCGTCGACGACCACCGGGAAGTGGTCGAGGATCCCCGCCGTCCGCAGGACCTGCGTCGCGTTCGCCGAGCTCGACACGACGGCGACCTGCATGCCGGCGGCGATCGCGGCGACGAGGAACCGGAGCGACCCCGGGTACGGCTCGACGCCGTGCTCGGTCAGCTCGGCCGTGAACTCGGCGTTCTTGCGGTTGCCGAGCGCGCACACGGTGTCGCTCCCGGGGGCGTCGTCCGGCGCGCCCTGCGGGAGCTCGATGCCCCGGGACGCCAGCAACGAACGGACCCCGTCGTAGCGGGGCTTGCCGTCGATGTGGTCGAAGTAGTCCTGCTCCCTGTACGGCGCAGCGCCGTGCTCGGACAGGAACGACGTGAACAGGCGGCTCCACGCGCGCATGTGCACGTCGGCGGTGGGCGTCAGCACGCCGTCCAGGTCGAACAGGAGTGCCCGCGTGTCGGCGAGTCGTGCGGGCGTGCGCCGGTCCGGCATCGTCATCGGAGTTCCTCTGGTCTCGGTGGTCGGTTCGGCTCCGATCGAGTCTAGGACCGCCCCGGCTCGGACGCTCAGGCTCGGGAGGACCCGTGTCGACCGCGCCGAGCGGACCTTCCGGGAGCGCTCGGACCGCTCCCCGTCGAGGTTGGGCGTGACGGAAGGCACCACATGAGCACCACCACGACGGCCCAGGACGGCTCGGGCTCGAAGCTCAAGCAGGCGATCACCGGCCCGCTCCTGTTCCTCTTCATCCTCGGCGACGTGCTCGGCGCCGGCATCTACGCCCTCAGGGCACCCTGTCGAAGGACGTCGGCGGCGCGCTCTGGACACCACTGGTCCTCGCGCTGCTCCTGGCCCTGCTGACCGCGGGCTCGTACGCCGAGCTCGTGACGAAGTACCCGAAGGCCGGTGGCGCCGCGGTGTTCGCCGAGCGGGCGTACCGGACGCCGATCGTGTCGTTCCTCGTCGGCTTCAGCATGCTCGCCGCCGGTGTCACGAGCGCCGCGGGGCTCTCGCTGGCGTTCGCGGGCGACTACCTCGGCACCTTCGTGGACCTGCCGCCGGTGCCGACGGCGATCGTGTTCCTCGCACTCGTCGCCTGCCTGAACGCCCGGGGCATCTCCGACTCGCTGCGCAGCAACGTCGTCATGACGATCATCGAGGTCTCCGGCCTGGTCATCGTCATCGTGGTCGTCGCGGTCATGCTGGGCGGCGGAGGCGGCGACGTCTCGCGCATCGGCGCCTTCCCCGCCGAGGCGAACCTCGCACTCGCGACCCTGAGCGCCGCGATCGTCGCCTACTACTCGTTCGTCGGCTTCGAGACCTCGGCGAACATCGCCGAGGAGGTCCGCGACGTCCGTCGCATCTACCCCCGCGCGCTGTTCGGATCCCTCGCCACCGCCGGCGTCGTCTACGTGCTCGTCGCGCTCGCGAGCTCGATCGCCCTGCCGGCCTCGGAGCTGTCCGGGTCGAGCGGCCCCCTGCTGGCCGTCGTGTCGGCGACCGGCGTGCCGATCCCCGACTGGGTGTTCAGCCTCATCGCCCTGGTCGCCGTCGCGAACGGCGCGCTCCTCACGATGATCATGGCGAGCCGCGTCACGTACGGCATGGCGGAGCAGCGGCTCCTGCCCGCCCTGCTCGCGAAGGTCCTGCCGAACCGGAAGACCCCGTGGGTCGCCATCGTCGCGACCACCGTCGTCGCGATGCTCCTGACGCTCGTCGGTGACGTCGGAACCCTCGCCGAGACCGTCGTGCTCCTGCTGCTGTTCGTCTTCATCAGCACGAACGTCGCCGTGCTGGTGCTGCGGAAGGACAGGGTCGAGCACGACCACTTCCGTGTGTGGACGTGGGTGCCGGTGCTCGGGGTGGCGTCCTGCATCCTGCTGCTCACGCAGCAGAGCGGGCAGGTCTGGCTGTACGCCGCCCTGCTGCTGGCCGTCGGCGTGGTGCTGTACTTCGTCGCCCGCGCGACGGGTCGCCGGACCGGTCGCGACCACGAGGCGGGCCGCATCCACTGATCACTCCCCGATCAGCCGACGGTCTGGAGGCTCGGTGCCGGCTGGCACCGAGCCTCCGGTCTGTCGTGTGGTCGCGTCAGCCCAGGGTGCGCACCCAGTCCTGGACGGCCGCGCTGATCTGCGCCCGCGCGTCCTCGCGTGAGATCGTCGCCGTGCGGTCGCCGGGCTGGTCGCCGTACGCGCCGAAGTCGGCGTGGTTCGCACCCTCGATCTCGACCATCCGCGCCGTGGCGGGGAGTTCGTCGCGGGCGGCGGCGACCTTGTCGGGCGTCGAGAGGCCGTCGCGGGAGCCGGAGACGCTGAGGACCTGGACGTACGAGCGAGCGATGTCGTCCGCGCAGTAGCTGCCGAGCAGCAGCAGACCGTCCGCGTCCTGCGCGAGCTGGCACGCGCGGACGCCGCCGAGCGAGTGGCCGCCGACCGCCCAGGTGCGGACACCGGGTGCGTGCGCCTCGAAGGTCGCCAACGGGCGGGTGTCGAAGAACGCCAGGTTCAGCGTCGGCTTCGTGATGACGACGGTGGTGCCCGAGGCGACGACCTGGCGGAAGGTCGCCAGGTACGCGTAGGGGTCGACCTTCGCGCCCGGGATGAAGACGATGCCCTTGCCGTCGTCGCTGCCCGTCGGGGTCATCACGACGCTGTCGCCCACGTCGCGCACGGCCACACGGTCGTCCCGCCAGACCTGCAGCGCAGCGCTCCTGGTGCCCTGCATGACGATGTTCGCGTACACGAGGAAGACCACCGCGAGCAGCACCACCACGGTGACGACCCAGGCGGTCCATCGGAGTGCTCGGTTCACGGTCGGTCCTCCTCGTCGGGCCGGTCCTCGTCGGGCTGGTCCTCCTCGGGCCGACGGGCCGTCACGGTCAGCCAGCGCTCCTCGGCGCCGGGGCGGGTGGTCTCACGGACCCGGACGTCGTGCCACCCGGCGGTCGTGACGGCTGCCGCGAGGGCGTCCTCGTCCCAGTAGGTGAACCAGCGGGGGTCGTCGAGCTTCCGGTCGCTCCAGCCGTCACCCTGGCCGTCACCGTCGCCCCGCTTCACCGTCGCCGCGAGGACGCCACCGGGGCGGACCGCCCGGCGCGCGCGCTCGAGCACGGCGGGGGTGTCCGACCGCGCGACGTGGAGGAGGACCGCGTTCGCGACGACGGCGTCGTACGGGCCGCCCCAGCCGTCGCGGCGGACGTCGAGCACGCGGGCCTCGTGGCCGGCGGCGCGGAGCCGGTCGACGTACGCCGTGGTGCCGTCGGTCCGGTCGACACGGAGGCCCGCTGCCTCGAGCGCGTCCGCGTCCCGACCTGGGCCGGAGCCGAGTTCCAGGACGTGGGCGCCGCCGGGCACGAGGCCGAGCAGGTCGTCGACGAGTCCCGCGCGGTGGTCGTCGGTCCGTTCCGTCCAGCGGTCGGCGCCGCGCTCGTACGCGAGGAGCGTGCGCTCGGCGCTGAGGTCGCGGCGCATCACGGTCTCGGTCCGGCCGTCCGGAAGCCGGTCACCGGGGGTGTCCGTCGCGCTGAACCCGATGCGCTCGTACGCCCGGCGTGCGCGGTCGTTGTCCGGCATCACCGAGAGCTCGAGGTGTTCGGTCCCCTGCGCGACGAGCACGCGGGCGACCTCGTCGACGAGGCGTGCGACGAGCCCCCGACCGCGGGCGCGCGGCGCGACCCACATCGAGATCAGCTCGGCCAGCGCGGGGTCGTCCGGGTCGGGGACCCCGCTCGCCATCCCGACGGTGTCGCCCTCCTCGACCGCGAGCAGGTCGACCGCGCCCGGCAGCGACAACCGGGTGCGCCAGCGGTGTTCCGGAGCGTCCTGCCAGTCCTCGAGGCGGGAGCCGAACGCCTGCGGCGCGTCGGTGAGGGCGGCGAGGCGGACCGGGCGCCAGACGGCCCAGTCCTCGGCGGTCACCCGGTGCAGCTCGATGGTCACGGATCGACGGTACCGCCCGCTCGTGTCCGGGGGACGCGGGCGGTACCGGCGGTGTCCGTGGTCAGGACGCCGGCGTGAGGTCGTACATCGTCACGCCGTCGACCGTCGTCGGCTCGTAGTGCGCGGCGACCCACTCGGCGATCTCGGCTGCGGCGTCGCTCCCGCTGCTGCTGGTGCTGGTGCTGGTGCTGCCACCGACGAACCAGTGCACCTTCCCCGCGGCGACGAGTGTCCGGAACTCCGCCAGGGTCGGGGCCGGGTCGGTGCCGTTGTAGCCGCCGATCGCCATCACGGGGTCGCCCGTCGCGAGCTGGTACGTGGCGGCGCTGTTCGACCCGACGGTCGCGGCGGCCCAGGTGTACTCGTCGGCGTCCGCGGACAGCGCGGCGACGACCTCGTCGGACACCTCGGTCGAACCGCCGAGCAGGTTCGTGCCGCCGCCGGGGGCGTTCGTGGCGCCGTCGGCGCCGCCCGCGGTCCCCGGGCCGTTCGCGTTCTGGCCGTTCGCGTTCTGGCCCGTCCCGTTCTGGCCGTTCGCGTTCTGGCCCGTCCCGTTCTGGCCGTTCGCGTTCTGGCCCGTCCCGTTCTGGCCGCCCGGTGCTCCGCCGGGGCCGCCCTGACCGCCGGGCGCTCCCTGACCGCCGGGCGCTCCCTGGCCGCCGGGGCCACCCTGACCACCGGGCGCGCCGCCGCGACCCCCGCCCAACCCGCTCGTCGTGACGCTCGGCCCGGCCGACGGGAGCGCACCCGTGTGCCCGACCGTGGTGGTCTGCACCGAGAACGCCGTCGGCCCGAGCAGCGCCGCGACGAGCACGGTCGCCACCGTCGCCCCCGCGAGGCCCCGACCGCGCGGCGGCAGCAGGACGAGGACGGTCCCGACGACGGCCACGACGAGGACCACCCACCGGATCCACGGTTGCCACGACGACGCCTGGGACAGCAGCGCGGACGACCACGCTCCGGAGAGGGCGACGACGCCGGCGGCGACGATGCGCCAGGCGAGGAACGTGCGGCGCTCCCACAGGAGCCCGGCGCCGATGCCGACCACGCCCGCGATGTACGGCGCGAGCGCCACCGTGTAGTACGGGTGGAAGATCCCGCCCATGAAGCTGAAGACCAGCCCGGTGACGAGCAACGAGCCGCCGAGCACCAGCACGGTCGCGAGCCGCGGGTCACGGCGGCGACGGACCCCGATCGCGACGAGGGACACGACGAGCAGCACGAGCGCGGTCGGCAGCAGCCAGGTCACCTGCGTGCCGAACTCCGAGCCGAACAGCCGGGTCAGGCCGGTCGAGCCCCACGACCCCGCCCCGGTCGTCCCACCCGGCACGACGCTCCCCGTCTCGTCGCCCGTGACCCGGCCGAGCCCGTTGTAGCCGAAGCTCAGCTCGAGGAAGCTGTTCGTCTGCGACCCGCCGACGTACGGCCGAGCCGAGGCCGGCACGAGTTCGACGATCGCGACCCACCACCCGGCGGAGACCACCACGGCGAGCGCCGCCGCGGACAGGTGCCCGATCCGCCGGAGCACCGGGCGGGGCGACGCGAGGAGGTACACCCCGACCAGGGGCGGCAGCACGAGGAACGCCTGCAGCTGCTTCGTCAGGAAGCCGAGCCCGACGAGCACGCCGGCCCAGACGACCCACCGCATCCGCCCGGACTCGACCCCGCGCAGCGTCAGGGCGATCGCCCCGACGGTGAGCAGCACGAGCAGGGCGTCCGGGTTGTCGTAGCGGAACATGAGGGTCGCGACCGGGGTCGTGGCCAGGACCGCACCCGCGGTCAGGGCGGCGCCGGCCGAGAACCGGCGCCGGACGATCCGGTACAGGACCGCCACCGACGCGACGCCCATCAACGCCTGCGGCACGAGGATCGACCACGAGTTCAGCCCGAACAACCGGACGGAGATGCCGATCACCCAGAGGAACGCCGGCGGCTTGTCGACCGTGATCGCGTTCGCGGCGTCGGAGGAGCCGTAGAAGAACGCCTCCCAGCTCTGGCTCCCCGCCTGCACCGCCGCCGAGTAGAACGCGTTCGCCCAGCCGTTCACGCCGAGGTTCACGACGTAGAGGACAGCGGTCACCAGCAGCAGCCCGAGGAACGCGGGGCGCTCCCACCGCGCGGTGTCCGCACCGCCGCGGACGAGACCGACCAGGCGGTCGCGGACGCCGTGCGGACGGATGGGTGGCGGGAGCAGGCGCGGTCGCTCGGTGGGGATCGTCTCGGTCATGCCCACGAGCGTGCGACCGCCACGTGCGCGGATCGTCGGCGCAGCCTTGGACGCCCCTAAGGGACCGGCACGGGCGGGACCAGCAGCCGGCTCCACGCGACCTCGTGCACGAGCTGCCCGGTCGCGCGGAACAGCTCGACCTGCGTCGTGCCGGCGAGCACGGTCGCGAGCTCCGCGCGATCGGCCGGCGCGAAGCCGAGGCCCTGCCAGAACGGCCCGGACCGCCGACTGAACAACCACGCCCGTCGCGCCCCGCCCGCCGTCGCCTCCGCCATCGCGAACCGAGCGAGCGCCGCACCGCGACCCGAGCCGCGCAGCGCCGGTCCGACGGCGACGCTGCGGAGGAGGGCGTGCCTCCCGTCCGGCCCGGTCTCGTACCCGGTGGTACCGACGACGGCGCCGCCCGCACCACGGAGCGCCCAGAGCCGGACGCCCGGGTCCGACAGCCCCGCCACCGTCAGGTCGCACGCCGACAGGAAGGCGTGCACCTCGTCGACGTCGTCCGGCCCGACGCGGACCGGCGTCGGCTCAGCGAGCGGCACGGACCGGCACGTCGGTCGCCGACGACAGCGGCCAGCGCCGGTCGAGCCAGGGGCCGAGCACCAAGTCGAGCAGGAACCGTCCGGCCAGCCGCCCGACCACCCAGTACGCCCCGACGAGCAGGAACACCAGCGAGGACCACACGTGCAGGACGAGGAGCAGGACCGTGACGATCCCGAAGGCGATCCCGACCGCGGAGTACAGCGACCAGAACCCGCCGACGAACCGGTCACGCGCGGCCTGCTCCGACGCAGCTGCAGCCGCGGCGGCCTCGGTCCGCTCGTCGAGCCCGCGCACGCCCGGCTCCAGCTCCGCGGGGTCGTCCTGCGCGAAGAGCTCCCGCACCGGGACCTCGAGCGCCCGGGCGATCGCGGACAGGGTCTCGAGGCTCGCGTCGTTCCCGCCCTCGAGTCGTTGCACGGTCCGGACGGCCACGCCGCTCGCCTCGGCCAGCCGTTCCTGGGTCCAGCCGCGCTCACGTCGGAGGGTGGCGATCCGCATCTCGTTCATGGTGCCGAGCCTAGGAACGCCCGGGGCGACAGCACCACGACACGGACACGACACGCACCCGCCAGTGCCCCGCCACCCGGGCGTCGGCGCCCTTCTGCGGGTCAGTCGTCGGTGTCGACCGTGTTCGTGACGACCTCGCCGCTCCCGGCGTCGATCCGGATGCTGTGCTTCGTCCCGGCGTCGTCGCGGACGTCACCCTCCCAGACGACCGTGCCGGCGTGGTCGTCGAGTCCGAGCTCGGTGACCGTGCCGGGCACCGTCTCGACGAGCGTGGATGCTGCCTGCGCGACGGACAGGTCTGCGGCGTCGACGAACCGCTGGTTCTCCGCGACGTCCTCGGCGTCCGTGGTGTCCTCCGTCGGACCGGCGGTGGTGCGCTCCCCGTCGGCGGCCACGTGGACCTCCTGCTCGTTGCCGTCCGCGGTCACGACGAGCACCTCCCACGAGGTACCGCCGGCCTCCTGCTCGATCGAGGTGACGGTACCCGAGCCGACGGCCTCCCGTGCGGTCTCCGCAGCGGCTCCGAGGGCGTCGTTCCCGGCGGCGTCGGAACCGCTGCCCGTGCGGCCGCTGCCCGTGCTGCCGCTCGCGCTGCCGTCGGTCGCCGTCACGGAGGGTGCCGAGGCAGCCGGGGCGGCCGTGTCGTCGCGGTCGTCGTCACCGGCGCAGCCGGCGAGCGCCAGCGCCCCGACGAGCGGGAGCGCGGAGAGGAGGGCGATGCGGCGGGCGGTGGTCTTCGTCGTGGTCTGCATGCGGCAAGCCTGCGGAACGGGCACTGAAGCAGGCCTGAAGCCACCTGGGGTGACGCCGGGGGCGTCCGGCACGCCCCTCGGGCAGCGCATCAGTCGTGCAGCAGCGGGAGCCGGAGCGTGAACCGGGCTCCGCCCGCCGGGGCCGTCGAGACCGCGGTGCTGCCGCCGTGCGCCCGGACGACGGCGTCGACGATCGCGAGCCCCAGCCCCGACCCACCCGCGTCCCGGGCACGGCCCTCGTCGAGCCGCACGAAGCGGTCGAACACGCGCTGCCGGTCCTGCTCCGGGATCCCCCGCCCGTCGTCGTCGACGGTGAGGACCGCGTCGTCGCCGGTTCCGACGAGCGTGACCGTCACGGTGCTCACGGCGTGCCGGACGGCGTTGTCGACGAGGTTCCGCACCGCCCGGGCGAGCAGCCGGTCGTCCCCGCCGACCCGCGCGGGAGCGACACCGGACACGTCCACGCGGACGACTCCGGCCCCCGCGGACCGCGACCCCTCCGCGAACACGAGGTCGTCGAGGTCCACCGCCCGGTCACGGGTACGGCCCCGCTCGTCGACACGGGTGAGCAGGAGGAGCGACTCGACGAGGTCCTGCAGACGGGCACCCTCGTCGAGGACGACCGCGGCCAGCTCGGCCGTCCCGGTGACGTCAGGGTGCGCCCGGGCGACCTCGGCGTGCTGCCGGATCGTCGCGAGCGGGGACCGCAGCTCGTGCGACGCATCCGAGACGAAGCGCTGCTGGGCCTGCTGCGACGCCTCGAGCCGCGCGAGCATCCGGTTCATCGTGACGGCGAGACGGTCGACCTCGTCCCCCGAGCCCGGTTCCGCCACGCGCGCGTGCAGGTTCGTGCCTTCGACGTCGTCGACCTCGCGGCGCATCCGGTCAACCGGACGGAGCGCTCGACCGACGACGAACCACGTCACGAGCGACATGAGGGCCACGACGACCGGGACGGCGACGACGAGCAGCACGGACACGGTCCGCACGGCGGCGTCGGCGTCCTCGAGCGGCAGCCCGACGACGAGCACGCCCTCGGTGCCGTCCGGCAGCTCGACGTCGTCGGACACGAGGGACCAGCGCTCGCCGTCGTGCCGGTACCGGGACTCCTCGGCGCCGGAGAGGGCCGCGTCGGGACTGTCCTCGGCCCGCGCGAGCACCCGGCCGGTGCCGTCCTGCAGCTGGGCGAGCACGTCGTCGCCCTCGGCCTCGACGGCGGCGACACCGTCCGCCTCCACCCGTGCGGAGAGGCCGTCGAGCGTCTGCTCGGCCGACGACCGGACGCCGTCGGACAGCGAGCTCCGGAGGACCCAGACGAAGGCGACCGCCCCGATCACGAGCGCGACGAGGACGACGACCGCCGCGCCTCCCGTCGCGCGTGCACGGATGCTGCGCGGCCGTCGGACCCGCCGCGACCGGTCAGCCACCGTCGGCGTCCAGGCGGTAGCCGGCCCCGCGGACGGTCTCGATCGCGGTCCGGCCGAACGGCCGGTCGACCTTCCGGCGCAGGTGCCCGACGTACACCTCGACGATGTTCGGGTCGCCCGCGAAGTCGTCGTCCCAGACGTTCGCGATGACGTCGCGCTTCGACAGCACCTGACCCGCGTGCCGCATGAGGTACTCGAGGACCGTGAACTCCCGGCTCGTCAGGTCGAGCAGCTCCTCGCCCCGCCACACCCGTCGCTCCGCCGGGTCGAGACGCAGGTCGCCGGCCCGGAGGACCGTGGGTCGTTCCCGGGACCCCCTGCGGACGAGCGCACGGAGACGCGCGACGAGCACCGGGAACGAGAACGGCTTGGTCACGTAGTCGTCGGCACCGGCGTCGAGGGCGTCGACCTGGTCCCACTCACCGTCCTTCGCGGTCAGCATGAGCACGGGGGTCCAGTCCTGCTCGGCGCGGAGCGTCTCGCACACCTTCCAGCCGCTCATGCCCGGCATCATCAGGTCGAGGACGATGGCGTCGTACGGGTGCTCACGGGCGTACCAGAGCCCGTCGACCCCGTCGTGCGCGACGTCGACGGCGAAGCCCTCGGCCTGCAGCCCGGCGCGGATGCCGTCCGCGAGCCGCACCTCGTCGTCGACGACCAGCACACGCATCGTCCGAGCATGGCGGCGCGGCCTGAACCGGCGCTGAAGGGAGGGCTCAGGCCCCGCTCGGGTCGAACCGGTACCCCATGCCCGACTCGGTCACGAGGAACCGCGGGTGCGACGGCTCCGGTTCGAGCTTCCGCCGCAGCTGCGCCATGTAGAGCCGCAGGTACCCGGAGTCGTTGCCGTGCGTCGGACCCCACACCTCGGTCAGGAGCATCTCGCGGGTCATCAGCCGCCCGGGGTTCGTGACGAGGACCTCGAGCAGCCGCCACTCGGTCGGGGTGAGCCGGATCGCGGGGCCGGTCGGCGGGGTGACCTGCTTCGCGACGAGGTCGACGACCAGGTCGCCGATCGTCACCGTCGGCGTGACCCCCGCGGTCGCCGCGGCCGTCGCCTGCCGCCGTCCGAGGGCTCGGAGTCGGGCGAGCAGCTCGTCCATCTGGAACGGCTTCGTCACGTAGTCGTCCGCTCCGGCGTCGAGCGCGTCGACCTTGTCCGACGAGTCGGTCCGCCCGGAGAGCACGAGCACCGGCACCTGCGACCACGCACGGATGCCCTCGAGCACCCCGATGCCGTCGAGTCGGGGCATGCCGAGGTCGAGCATGACGATGTCGGGGCGCTCGGTGATCACGGCGTCGATGGCGGCCCGACCGTCACGGGCGGTGGCGACGTCGTACCCGCGCGCGGCGAGCGTGACGGACAGGGCGCGGACGAGCTGTGCGTCGTCGTCGGCGATGAGGACCTTCGTGCTCACTTGACATCCACTCCCAGGTGTCCGGCGATCGGCAGCCGCACGACGACGGTGAGCCCGCCGCCCGGGGTGTCGTCGACCTCGATGGTGCCGCCCATGCCCTCGGTGAACCCGCGGGCGAGGGCCAGCCCGAGGCCGAGGCCGGTCTCGTTGTCGGTGTCGCCGAGCCGCTGGAAGGGCTGGAACACCTCGCCGCGGCGGTCCTCGGGGATGCCGGGTCCGTGGTCGGCGACACGCAGCTCGACCCCGCCGCCGAAGGCGCTGGCGGCGACCCGGACCCGGGTGCCCTCGGGGGCGTAGCGCTGCGCGTTCGCGAGCAGGTTGACGACGACGCGCTGCAGGAGCACCGGGTCGGCGAGGACCGGCGGCAGGTCGGCGGGCAGGTCGAGGTCGACGTCGTCCGGCCCGAGTTCGAGCTCGTCGAGCGCGGGGGCGACGACCGTCTCGAGCGCGGTGGGCAGCGGGGTGACGGCGAGCACCCCGGCCTGGACCCGGCTGACGTCGAGCAGGTCGGCCAGCAGGACCGCCAGCTGACCGAGGCTCTCGTCGGCGGTGGCGAGCAGTGCCTCCCGGTCGGGTGCCGACAGCTGGATGTCGGACGCCCGAAGCGTCTGCACGGCGGCGGAGGCCGCCGCGATCGGCCGGCGCACGTCGTGGCCGACGGCCGCGAGGATGGCGCTCCGCACGCGGTCGGCCGCCGCGATCCGCTCGGCGTCGACCGCGGTGCGGGTGAGTCGGCGGTGCTCGACCGCGGCGTCGAGCTGCTGCTCGACGACGCGCAGCAGCCGGCGCTGGGTCGGGTCGTCGGGTGCGCCGGAGAACTCCAGGACGGCACCGGACGGGAGGCTCGTGGTCGCGTCCGGTCCGTCGGCGAACGTCCCCGACGTGGCCGGGACCTCGTCGCCCTGCCGGATCCGCACGCCGGTGAACCCGAACGCCTCGCGGGTGCGGTCGAGGAGTGCCTGCAGGGCGTCGTCGCCGCGGAGGACGCTGCCGGCGATCCCGACGAGCAGCCCGGACTCGGCGGCCGCGCGACGGGCGGCTCGACTGCGGCGGGCGGACCGGTCGACCACGAAGCTGACCAGGACGGCACTGATCACGTACATCACGAGGGCCACCAGGTGCCACGGTTGCTGGACGGTGACCATGTAGAGGGGTTGCACGAAGAAGTAGTCGAGGCTCAGCCCGGAGAGCACCGCGGTGAACACCGCCGGCCACATCCCGCCGGTCAGGGCGACGACGAGCACGAGCAGTTGGTACGACAGCACGTCGACCGTGATCGAGTCGGGGTCGCTGCCGAGCGACAGCAGCCAGGTCAGCAGCGGGCCGAGCAGCAGCGAGACCGCGAACGCCGCGGCGATCCGGCCGCGCGAGAGGCTGCCGCCGAGCTTCGGCAGGGCGAACCCGCCGCCGGCGCGCTCGTGCGTGACGACGTGCACGTCGATGTCGCCGGACTCACGGACCACCGTGTTGCCGATGCCCGGCCCGGTCAGTGCGGCGGCGAGGCGGCTGCGACGGCTGACGCCGATCACGATCTGGGTCGCGTCGACCGACTTCGCGAAGCGCACGAGGGTGCTCGGCACGTCGTCGCCGACCACCTGGTGGTACGTCCCGCCGAGCTGCTCGAGCAGGGCGCGCTGCTTGCCGAGCGCGCCGGGGTGGCGCTCGCGCAGCCCGTCGTTCGTCGTGACATGCACGGCCGCGAGCTCTCCACCGGCACTGCGGGCGGCGATGCGGGCACCGCGGCGCAGCAGGGTCTCGCCCTCGGGACCGCCGGTCAACGCGACGAGGACGCGCTCTCGGGTCTCCCACCGGTGGTCGATGCCGTGCTCGGCGCGGTAGGCCTTGAGCGCGTCGTCGACCTCGTCGGCGAGCCAGAGCAGGGCGATCTCGCGAAGTGCGGTGAGGTTGCCGAGGCGGAAGTAGTTCGACAGCGCCGCGTCGATGCGGGCGGCCGGGTAGACCAGCCCGTCCGAGAGCCGTTCGCGGAGGGACGCCGGCGACAGGTCGACGACCTCGATCTGGTCGGCGGCGCGGACCACGGTGTCGGGGACGGTCTCGCGCTGCACCGTGCCGGTGATCTCGCGGACGACGTCGCCGAGGGACTGCATGTGCTGGATGTTCACGGTCGAGATGACGCTGATGCCGGCGGCGAGGAGCTCCTCGACGTCCTGCCAGCGCTTCTCGTTCGGGCTGCCCGGGGCGTTCGTGTGCGCGAGTTCGTCGACGAGGGCGACGTCGGGTGCCCGTGCCACGACCGCGTCGAGGTCCATGTCGTCGAGTGCGACGCCGCGGTGCTCGACGACGCGGCGGGGCACGAGCTCGAGACCGTCGACCAGGGCTGCGGTGGCGGCTCGCTCGTGGGTCTCGACGACGGCGACGACGACGTCCCGGCCCTCGGCACGCAGCCGGTGGCCCTCCTCGAGCATCGTGTACGTCTTGCCGACACCCGGAGCGGCGCCGAGCAGCACCCGGAGTTTCCCGCGCTTCACGTGCTCATCCTCCCGCGGTTCGGTGTGGTGTGGTGGTGGTGCGTGGTGCGACGTGCTGCCGAACAACCGGAAGCACGTCACACCACGCGGTTCCGCGGCGCGAGGTGCTTCCGGTTGTGCTGGCGGCTCCGCCCTCGGGCCGGACCGGGCCGGCCACGGCCGGACCGGGCCAGACCGGGCGGACGGGCAGGCCGGACCGTCAGCGTTCGGCAGCCAGGGCCAGGTTCAGCTCGAGGACGTTCACGACCGGCTCGCCGAGGAACCCGGCCTGCCGGGACTCGGTGTGCTGCTCGACGAGCGTGCGGACCGTCGACTCCGACAGACCCCGGGCGTCGGCCACCCGGGCCACCTGCTGCAGCGCGTACTCCGGGCTGATGTCCGGGTCGAGCCCCGAGCCCGAGGCGGTGACCGCGTCGGCGGGCACGTCGGCAGCGCTGACCCCGTCGGCCTCCGCCACGGCGGCCCGCCGCTCCTCGATGCTCTTGAGCAGGTCGGGGTTGTTCGGCCCGAGGTTCGAGCCGGACGAGGCGTTCGCGTCGTAGCCGTCCTCGCCCGCGGCACTCGGACGCGACTGGAACCAGCGGTCGGCCTGGGCACCCGCGAAGGACTGCCCGATCAGGGACGAGCCGACGACCTTCCCGGAGGAGTCGGTGACCATCGAGCCGTTCGCCTGGTCGTGGAAGGCCGCCTGCCCGACGCCCCACACCGCGAGCGGGTAGGCGACGCCGAGGACGACGGTGGACAGCAGGGCGAGACGGATCGCCACACCGGTGGAACGGAGGAAGGAGCGTGATGAGGAAGCCATGGTCTAGAACCCCGGGATGAGACCGACCGCGAGGTCGATCGCCTTGATGCCGATGAAGGGGACGATGACGCCGCCGAGCCCGTAGACGAGCAGGTTGCGTCCGAGGACGGACGATGCCGAGGCCGCCCGGTAGCGCACACCCCGCAGCGAGAGCGGGATGAGCGCCACGATGACGAGCGCGTTGAACACGACGGCCGACAGGATCGCCGACGCCGGGCTGTGCAGCCCCATGACGTTGAGCGCCGCGAGGCCGGGGAACGCCGCCTGGAACATCGCCGGGATGATCGCGAAGTACTTCGCGACGTCGTTGGCGATCGAGAACGTGGTGAGCGCTCCGCGGGTGATGAGCAGCTGCTTCCCGATCCGGACGACGTCGATGAGCTTCGTCGGGTCGGAGTCGAGGTCGACCATGTTGCCGGCCTCCTTCGCAGCGGTCGTGCCGGTGTTCATCGCGACGCCGACGTCGGCCTGTGCCAGGGCGGGGGCGTCGTTCGTGCCGTCACCGGTCATCGCGACGAGGTTCCCGCCCTCCTGTTCCTTCCGGATGTAGGCGAGCTTGTCCTCGGGCGTGGCTTCGGCGAGGAAGTCGTCGACGCCGGCCTCGGCGGCGATCGCGGCCGCGGTGCGGGGGTTGTCGCCGGTGATCATCACCGTGCGGATGCCCATCGACCGCAGCTCCGCGAAGCGCTCGGCCATGCCGTCCTTCACGACGTCCTTCAGGTGCACGACCCCGAGCAGGTCGACAGCGCCCGAGGCCGAGCGACGGCCGACGACGAGCGGCGTCCCGCCCTGGTCGGAGATCTCGGCGACCGCGGTGTCGACCGCGGCGACCACGGCGGCGTCGGCAGACCCCGCCCAGGCGAGCACGGCGGCCGCTGCACCCTTGCGGATCTGCGATCCGTCGGCCAGGTCGAGCCCGGACATGCGGGTCTGCGCGGTGAAGGGCACCTCGAGCGCACCCGCCGGGGTGCCGGGCGTGATGCCGTCCTGCTCGGCGAGCGTGACGATGGAGCGGCCCTCCGGCGTGCTGTCCGCGGCGCTCGACAGGGCTGCGGCCTCCATGAGCGTCGCGACCGTGACGCCCGGGACGGGCACCACGCGCGATGCCTGCCGGTTGCCGTACGTGATCGTGCCGGTCTTGTCGAGGAGCAGCGTGGTGATGTCCCCGGCCGCCTCGACCGCGCGCCCGGACATCGCGAGCACGTTGTGCTGCACGAGCCGGTCCATGCCGGCGATGCCGATCGCCGAGAGCAGCGCGCCGATGGTGGTCGGGATGAGGCAGACGAGCAGGGCGATGAGCACCGGCACGCTGACGGTCGCACCGACGAGACCGGCGATCGGCTGCATCGTCAGGCAGACGATCACGAAGACGATCGACAGCGACGCCAGCAGGATGTTCAGCGCGATCTCGTTCGGCGTCTTCTGCCGCGCGGCACCCTCGACGAGCCGGATCATCCGGTCGATGAAGGTCTCGCCGGGCGTCGAGGTGATGCGCACGACGATCCGGTCGGACAGCACCCGCGTCCCACCGGTGACGGCGCTGCGGTCGCCACCGGACTCGCGGATGACGGGCGCCGACTCGCCCGTGACCGCGGACTCGTCGACGCTGGCGATGCCCTCGACCACGTCACCGTCGCCGGGGATGACCTCGCCGGCGACGACCACCACGACGTCGCCCTTCGCGAGGTCCACCGAGGCGACCTCCTCGGTGTCGTTCGACAGCGCGGCGGCGTCGGACGCGTCCCATCGCAGCACCCGGCGGGCGCTGGTCGTCGAGCGGGTCTTCCGCAGGGTGTCGGCCTGCGCCTTGCCCCGGCCCTCGGCGACGGCCTCGGCCAGGTTCGCGAAGACGACGGTCAGCCAGAGCCACACCGCGATCGCGGCGGTGAACACCGACGGCTCGACGAACGCGGTCACGGTGGTGAGCGCGGCGCCGACCTCGACGATGAACATGACCGGGTTGCGCCACATCAGGCGCGGGTCGAGCTTGCGGAGGGCGCCCGGGAGGCCCGCCGCCAGTTGACGGGGACCGAACGCGGACGATCGGGTGACCGGCCGGGAGGCACTGCTCGCCTCCGGCGCGCTGGTCACGGTGGACGAGGGGGTCGGGGTGGACACGGGTTCGGTTCCCATCAGGAGAGGGCCTCCGCGAGCGGGCCCAGGGCGAGCACGGGGAAGTAGGTGAGTGCGGTGACGATCACGGCGACGGCACCGAGCAGGCCGATGAACAGCGGCCGGTGCGTCGGCAGGGTGCCGACGGTCGCGGGCACCTTGTCCTGTGCGGCCAGGGACCCGGCGAGCGCCAGCACGAGCGCGATCGGGATGAACCGGCCGAGCAGCATCACGACGCCGAGCGCCGAGTTCATCCACGTGGTGTTCGCGGTGAGACCGCCGAACGCCGAGCCGTTGTTGTTCGCGCCGGAGGTGAAGGCGTAGAGCAGCTCGGACAGCCCGTGGTTGCCGGGGTTGAAGATGCTCGTGCCGAGGACCTGCTCACGGACACCCGGGATCACCAGGGACAGTCCGGTGCCGAGCAGCACCAGGGTCGGCGTGACGAGGATGTACAGCGCCGCGAAGGTCATCTCACGGGCGCGGATCTTCTTGCCGAGGTACTCCGGGGTCCGGCCGACGAGCAGTCCGCCGATGAACACCGTGATCACGGCGAGCACGAGCATGCCGTACAGGCCGGAGCCGACGCCGCCGGGGCTGATCTCGCCGAGCATCATGTTGAGGAGCGCCATCATCCCGCCGATCGGCGTGAAGCTGTCGAACATGCCGTTCACGGCGCCCGTCGACGTGGCGGTCGAGGTCGTGCCGAAGAGCGTCGTGCCGAGGATGCCGAAGCGCATCTCCTTGCCCTCCATCGCCGCACCGGCCGCCTGCGTGGCGCTGCCGCCGCCCGCGAGCTCGGCGATCGACATCACCGAGAGCGACACGAGGAAGATCGCGCCCATCACGGCGAGGATCGCGTACCCCTGGCGGTCGTCACCGACGAGCCGCCCGAACGTGCGGGGCAGCGAGAACGGGATGACGAGCATGAGGAAGACCTCGACGAGGTTCGTCCACGCCTGCGGGTTCTCGAACGGGTGCGCCGAGTTCGCGTTGAAGTAGCCGCCGCCGTTCGTGCCGAGCTCCTTGATCGCCTCCTGCGACGCGACGAAGCCGTCGGGGATGTGCTGGGTGCCGCCTGCGAGCGTGGTGATGTCCGTGCCGCTGCCCCACGACTGCACGACGCCGCCGGCGACCAGGACGATCGCGAAGACGAACGCCCCGGGGAGCAGGAGCCGGCCGGTGCCGCGGACGACGTCGACCCAGACGTTGCCGAGCGTGCCGCTCCTCCGCCGTGCGAACCCGCGCACCAGGGCCACGGCGACCGCGAGCCCGACCGCGGCGGACAGGAAGTTCTGCACCGCGAGCCCTGCCATCTGCACGGAGTACCCCACGGTGGCCTCGGGCGAGTACGACTGCCAGTTGGTGTTCGCGACGAAGGACGCGGCGGTGTTGAACGCGAGCGACGGGCCGACGTTCGGCAGCCCGAGGTCACCGGGCAGCACGACCTGGATGCGCTGCAGCAGGTAGACGAGCAGCACGCCGACGGCGCTGAAGAGCAGCACGCCGCGTAGGTACGCGGGCCAGGACTGCTCGGCGTCGGGGTCCACACCGATCACGCGGTAGACGCCGCGCTCGATGCGGGCGTGCTCCGTGGGCGTGTAGACACGCGCCATCCAGTCACCGACCGGGCGGTACGCGACCACGAGGAGCAGGACGAGGGTGGCGACCTGGGCGATCCCGGCCCAGGTGTCGGCAGCGCTCATCAGAACCGCTCCGGGTGCACGAGCGCCCACACGAGGTAGACGACCGAGGCGATGCCGAGGACGGCGGCGGCGATGGTGACGACGATCACAGCCGCTCCACCCCCTTGGCGATGAGTGCCACGACACCGAACGCGGCGAGGACACCGGCGACGACGAAGACGTCGAACACGAAGGACTCCGTTGGTTGCTGCGGGTCCGACGCCGGGCGGCGCGGACCGCACCACGTGTGGTGCGGTACCGATGCTGGTTCGGGCCGGGTGCCTCCAGGCCGGTCCTCACGGAATCCTCACGCCGTCCTGACGGACGCGTGCACCGCCCTAACGCGCAGGGCACGAGGGAGCTTCACCGTTGCCCGCCGTGGACGGCTCGGCTATCCTCGGAGCATCACGATCGGCCCGCTCGCCTCACGGCTCGGGCCGATTTTCTCGTCTCGGGGTGGGAGGACGAGGTGTCGTACGCGAAACCGTGGCTGTCGATCGACGAGCAGATCGCGTTGCTGCGCGAGCGGGGTCTGTCCATCGAGGACCACGACCACGCGGCAGCAGCGCTCCGCGAGAGCGGCTACTACCGCCTGAGCGGCTACCTCTACCCGTTCCGTGTCTCCGGAACGGAGATCGACGAGAGCGGACGCCACACCACCGTCGTGCTCGAGCAGTACCGTCCCGGTGCCGACCTGGACGCAGCCTGCGAGCTGCTCACCTTCGATCGGTCGCTGCGCCTGCTCGTCCTCGAGGCGGTCGAGCGCTTCGAGGTCGCCTTCCGGACGTGCCTTGCACACGTCCTCGGGGCGGTGTCTCCGTTCGCCCACGAAGATCCAGCGATCTTCAACACGGCCTTCTGCGCACCGCGGAACGGGGACGACCCGAGGAGCGAGCACGCTCGGTGGCTCGACCGCCTGGAGGACCGGAAGACCCGGTCGGACGAGTCGTTCGTCGCGCACTTCCGCGAACACTACGACGGTCGGATGCCCATCTGGGTGATCGTCGAGCTGCTCGAGCTCGGCCAGGTGTCACGCCTCTACGGAGGACTGCGGAACGACCTCGCGACGGAGGTCGCTGCATCCTTCGCCGTCCCGACGAAGCAGCTGATGCGGAGTTGGCTCGCCTCGGTCAACTACGTCCGCAACGTCGCGGCCCACCATTCGCAACTCTTCAACCGCAAGCTCGTCGCCGCACCGAAGCGGGCGAGCGCAGAGCAGGTCCCAGCGCTCGCACACCTCGTGGTCGGCCGGGCACCGAAACGCTTCGGTGTGTACGAGGTCCTGGCAGTCCTGGCGTACCTGCTCGATTCCGTGCCGTCGAACGTCGACTGGAAGGTCCGTACCGCAGAACTCCTGTCCGCGTTCCCAGCGGTCGACGGGATCGACGTCGGTTCGATGGGTCTCGTCCCCGCCTGGCTCGACGAGCCGATCTGGAGCCGACGCCTGAGGGAGGACGGTCCGGTCAGTCCCTGAACGATCGGCGCAGTCGGGTGGCGAGCGCGTCGACAGCAGCACGCAGTTCCTCCGGCCCCTCGACCACGAACGGCACCGTCAGCCCGGCGATCGCGCCGGCGAGACCGTCCCACGACCAGGACCCGAGCGTCAGCCGTCGACGGTCGTCGTCGGCATCCTCGAGCACGGCGTCCTCCGGCAGGAACGGGGCGACCCGCGCGGCGTCGGCAGCGGTCAGCGAGACCGACCCGGTGCACGGCCACGCGTCGTCGCGGTCGGACCCCTTGAAGCGGGCCGCCACGAAGGCTGCCACGTCCCCACCGGGTACGGGTCGCTGCACGAACGGCAGCCGCGTCCGCATCCGCGGGGTGATCCAGTCCACCCGGTAGGTCCGCCAGTCGTCGTGCTCGGGCTCCCACGCCAGCAGGTACCACCGACCGTGCCGGGCGACCACCGCGTGCGGTTCGACCCTGCGGGGACGGTCGTCCGTGCCGTACCCGAACCGGAACACCTCGTGGCGCTGCACGGCCTCGCTGACGGCCACCAGCACGTCCGGATCGACCCGCGGGGCGGACGATCCCACGACGGCATCCACCAGGTCCACCCGGTTCCGGAGCCGTTCGGGCATGACCTGTCGCACCGTCGCGAGCGCGCGGGTGGCGGCCTCGGCGATGTCGGCACCCGATGCCGGCGCCACCGCGAGGGCGAGGGCGATCGCCACCGCCTGGTCGTCGTCGAACAGCAGCGGCGGCAGGTCCGATCCGGCGGCGAGTCGGTAGCCGCCGGCCGGACCGCGGACGGAGTCGATGCGGTAGCCGAGGTCCCGGAGGCGGTCGACGTCGCGGCGGAGGGTGCGCGGACTCACGGTCAGGCGACCGGCGAGCTCGTCGCCCGTCCACTCCCGGTGCACCTGCAGCAGGGAGAGCAGCGCGAGCATGCGCGAGGAGGGTCCGGACACGTCGTCCATCCTCGTCGGAGAAGCGGTCACGATCTGACCGCAACGCTCGCGACACTCGATCCATGAGCATCGAGACCACGACCCACCTCAACTTCGACGGACAGGCCCGCGAGGCCCTGGACCACTACGCATCCGCGTTCGGCGGCACCGTGACCGCCGCCACCTACGGCCAGATGGGCGCGTCCCAGGACCCCGCCTGGGCGGACCGCATCGTGTTCGGTCAGGTCAACACCGAGGCCGGCTTCCGGATCATGGCGTTCGACGTCTGGCCGGACCAGCCGTACGACCAGGGCACGAACGCCTGCTACGTCTTCGTGCACGGCGACGACGCGGACGAGGTCACCCGGTACTGGGAGGCGCTGTCGGAGGGTGCCGAGGTGCGACAGCCGCTCGCGCCCTCGCCGTGGGCCCCGCTCGCCGGGCAGCTGCGCGACCGGTTCGGCGTCGTGTGGCAGTTCGACGTGGCGGTGCCGCAGGGCTGACACCCGACCCCGGCACGTGGACGGCCGACGGCAGCGCCTCAGTGCTGCCTGGCGACCGTCCACGTGCTCACGGTCACCGCGGCCGTCACGGCCGTCGGCGCGAACACCCGGTCCGGATCGACGTGGTGGTGGCTCGGGCCCATGTGCACCACGTCGTGCACGTCCTCCGCGGACAGCTCCATCGTCCACGTGAGGTCCTCGGACCCCTGCAGCGCGAACGTCGGCTCGAGCGACTCCCGCAGCCGCCGCTCCTTCTCCGGGTCGACCGCGATGGTCGCCTCGGCGAGCTCCGCCAGGTGTCCGGTCCGTGGCGTCACGACGACGAGCACGCCGTCCGTGTGGAGCACCCGCGCGTACTCCCGCTGGTTGCGCGGGGCGAAGACGTCCAGCACGACGGCCGCCGCGTCGTCGACGACCGGGAGGCGCTCGGTCACGTCCCCGACGACGGCGCCGGCCCGCGGGTGGACGCGTGCCGCCCGCCGGATGGCGACGGGTGACAGGTCCAGCGCGACCCCGAGGCGGGCAGCGACGGGGCCTGCCGGGGCCGAGCCGGGCCTCCCGGCCAATGCAGTCTCGTCCGGTCCGTCCGCGTCCAGCACGTGCGCGAGGTAGGTGCCGGGGCCGGAGCCGACGTCGAGGACGACGCCCGGGGCCTCCGTGGCGGCGACCACCGCGGCGAGCGCCCGCTCGACCGGTGCGTAGTGCCCCCGCCCGAGGAACCGGATCCGCGCGTCGACCATGTCCGGGGTGTCCGCGGTCAGGGCGCGGCGCTTCGCGGGCAGGAGCGTGAGGTGGCTCTGCTTCGCCTCGTCGAACCGGTGTCCGGTGGCGCAGCCGACCTGCCCGCCGTCGACACGGGCGAGGGGCTCGGCGCAGACGGGGCAGGCGAGCACGGGGAGCAGGTCGTCGCGCACCGACCCAGCGTACGGGCGTCGGTAGCCTGGCCGGATGGCACTGGAGCAGCTCTTCGGCCTCGACGGACGCCGTGCACTGGTCACCGGGGGCAGCTCCGGCATCGGTCGGGCGATCGCGCTCGCCCTCGCGGACGCGGGTGCCCACGTGCTGGTCGCGGCGCGCACGCGGGAGGCGATCGACGAGACCGTCGCGACGATCACCGCCGACGGCGGGTCGGCCGCCGGTGTCGTCGCGGACCTGTCGACCCGTGCGGGCGCCCACGCGCTCGCGGACGCCGTCGGCGAGGTGGACGTCCTCGTCAACTCGGCCGGCATCAACCTGCGACCGCCGATGCCGGACCTCGACGAGGGCACGTGGGACGCGACGATGGCCGTCAACCTCGACGCACCCTTCGTGCTCGGCCAGCGGCTCGCGCCCGGCATGGCCGCACGCGGGTACGGCCGGATCATCGGCATCAG
The DNA here is from genome assembly GCF_028307415.1 of Curtobacterium uvaldense. Taxonomy (NCBI): domain Bacteria; kingdom Bacillati; phylum Actinomycetota; class Actinomycetes; order Micrococcales; family Microbacteriaceae; genus Curtobacterium; species Curtobacterium uvaldense. The sequence continues at coordinate 41,581 of NZ_JAQMHU010000016.1, forward strand.
TTCGCAGCAGGCCCACCGCCCCTTCGCCGCGAGCGGCGCGTACGGGGTGTCGAAGGCCGGCCTGGAGGCGCTGGCACGCTCCCAGGCGGAGGCCTGGTCGGGCAGCGGGGTCACCTCGAACGTCCTGGTCCCCGGCTTCGTGCAGACCGCGCTCAACAGGCGACTGTCCGCCGACCCCGAGCGGGTCGCGGCGCTCGCCGCGCGCACGCTCGTCGGGCGCAACGGCGAGCCGTCGGACTTCGCGGCCGTGGCGGTGTTCCTGGCCGGACCGGGCTCCGCGTACGTCACGGGCCAGTCGATCGCGGTCGACGGCGGCTTCTCCGTGCACTGACCTCCGTGCCCTGACCGCCGCGCCCTGACCGCCGGGCACTGACCGCCGTGCGGCGGGCCGACGGTGGAAGCCGAGGTCTGCTCGGTAGCGTCGGTGCATGGCCGTCATCCACCGCGCAGAACTCCGACCGTCCAAGGCCGAGGCCCTCGCCGCCTGGCTGCCAGCGCAGCCGTGGAGCGGCCTCACCGCCGGTGCCGCCGTCGAGATCGTCACCCGCTTCCGGTTCGACGACCCCGAGGGCGAGGTCGGTGTCGAGGAGATCGTCGTGCGGACGCCCGAGGGACGGCTCCTGCACACGCCGCTGACCTACCGCGGCGCTCCGCTCGACGGCGCCCGGGGCTCCCTGGTGTGCGAGATGCACCACTCCGTGCTCGGGCAGCGCTGGGTGTACGACGCCGTCGCGGATCCGGTGTACGCCGACGTCCTGCGTCGTGCGATCGCCACCGGCGGGCACGAGGCGGAGCTCGAGCGCGCCGACGGCTCCGGACGGTTCGACAAGGAGGGCACGGCGGTCGGCAGCGGGTCGGCGCCGGACTCCCCCACGGTGACGTCGGCCACGGCCAGCACCGACGGGACCGAGACGACGGTGCGCACCGACCACGGCGACCTCGTCGTGCTGCGGGTGATCGGGCTGCCCGTGCCGGACGGCGAGACACTGACCGCGACCTGGCGCGACCGCTCGGCCGTCGTCGCGGTCCTGCCCGCCTGACGGACCCGGTCGCGGCCGCTCCGCGACGTGCCCCGTCCGGGGGACTCGGAGCTTCCGGGCGTCTGATTGCAATGTGCAACTTCAAGGCGGGACCGACTGGGTGGGGCTGCTCCCCGCCTCGGTGGCCGCCGCCGCCGCCGACCACGACCTGAGCGGCCCCCTCGCCGACGAGGAACGCGCGGCGATCGCCCGTGCCGTCCCGGCGCGGCGTGCCGAGTTCCGGACCGGCCGCCTGCTCGCCCGCCGTGCCCTGACGGCGATCGGCACCCCGGTGACGGCACTGCCCGTGGGTCGGAGCGGGGCTCCCCGCTGGCCCGAGGGCGTGGTCGGCACGATCACCCACTGCCCCGGCCTGCGCGCCTGCGCCGTCGCCCGGCGCGACGACCACGCCGGCATCGGCATCGATGCCACGCCGGCACGTCCCCTGCCGCCGGGAGTGCTCCGACGCATCGCGGACGTCACGGACGACCGTGTCGCGTGGGGTCTCACCGCACTCCGGCGAACCGGGGTTGAGAGTCCGGACAGCGTCCTGCTCGCCGCGACCGAGGCCGTCGTCAAGGCCCGCTCGGCCGCGCACGACGGCTGGTTCGGCATCGACGGTGCCCACGTGGAGCTGCGCCCGGACGGGACCTTCACGGCGAGCGCGCGTCGCGGCCCGGCGTTCGCGGCGACGGGACGGTGGGCAGTGGACCGGGGGACGGCGCGTGCGGGCATCGTGCTCGCCGCGCGCTGAGAGGCCGCGCGCGGGGGCGCGTCGGACGAACGAGGAAGGGAACCACCATGGTGCAGCAGGACGAGGACACCTCCGTCGAGGCGGTGTTCGACCGGTACGCCGACCGAACGGCGATCCGACAGCGGGACGGCGAGGTCGTCACCGACACGAGCTTCCAGGAGCTCCGGGACCGTGCGCGGGCCCTCGCGGCGGTGCTCGGCGAGTCCGTGGCCCCGGGTGACCGGATCGCGGTGCTCGGTCCGCCGAGCGCCGACGTCGTGACCCTCGAGCTCGCGTGCTCGGTGCTCGGCGCGGTGAGCGTGCCGCTGCAGACCAGCCCGGCCGTCGAGCAGCTCCGTGCGATCGTCGACGAGACGACGCCGGTGTGGCTGGGCGTCACCGCCGACCAAGCCGCGACGGCCCGGGCGGTCACCGACGCGGCCGCCACCGAGGTGCACACCGTCCTGCTCGACACGACGGGTGCGGCCGGCGGGGCGACCGGGGCCGAGGGCACCGACGGTGCGGCGGCGCTGCCGACGCTCGCCGACCTCGTGGCACGGGGCCGCGAACTGCCCCAGCCGACCCCGTGGCGACCGGCGCCCGACGAGGACCCGCTCGCCCTGCTGCTGTACACCTCGGGCAGCACGGGGACCCCGAAGGGCGCGATGTACACGCGGTCCATGGTCGAGCGGCTCTGGCACGCACTCCCGCCGGACCACCCGGACGCCGTGACCGTCGGCTACGCCTACCTCCCGCTGAGCCACCTGACCGGTCGCGCGGCGCTGCTCGCCACGCTCGGCCGCGGCGGCACCGTGGCGCTCGCGACCTCGACCGACCTGTCGGCCCTGTTCGAGGACCTGCGGGTCTACGCACCGACCGAGCTCGTGCTCGTCCCGCGGATCGCCGAGATGGTCCGCCAGGAGGGCGCCCGCGAGGAGCAGCGCCGACTCGCGGCCGGAGCCACCGACGCCGCGGCCGTGCGTGCTCAGGTGCAGGACGACCTCCGGACACGTGCCTTCGGCGGTCGCGTCGGGCAGGCCGTCTGCGCCAGCGCCCCGCTCACGCCCGAGCTCCGCACGTACCTCGAGGAGTGCCTCGGCGTCCCGCTGCACGACCTGTACGGCTCGACCGAGGCGGGCAGCATCCTGCGCGACGGCGTGGTGCAGCAGCCACCGGTCACCGAGCACAAGCTGGTGGACGTCCCCGAGCTCGGCTACCGCACCACCGACCGACCGCACCCGCGCGGCGAGCTGCTCGTGAAGAGCACCGCGGTGATCCCCGGGTACTTCCGCCGCCCGGACGTCACCGCCGCGGTGTTCGACGAGGACGGGTTCTACCGGACCGGCGACGTGATGGCGCAGACCGGTCCGGACACGTACGAGTACCTCGACCGCCGGAACAACGTCATCAAGCTCTCGCAGGGCGAGTTCGTCGCGGTCTCGGCCCTCGAGGCGACCTTCGGTGGGACGCCGGAGGTCCGGCAGATCGCCCTGCACGGGGACAGCAGGCACGCGTTCCTCGTCGCGGTCGTCGTGCCCGTCGACCCGGAGGCCACGGAGGGCGACCTGCTCGCCGCCCTCCAGCGCACCGCCCGCGCCCACGGGCTCGCGCCGTACGAGGCGCCCCGAGCGATCATCGTCGAACCGGACCCCTTCACGGTCGACAACGGCATGCTCTCCGATGCCCGCAAGCTCCTCCGCCCCCGGGTCACCGCCCGCTACGGGGACCGGTTCGCCGCGCTCTACGACGCGGTCGCCGAGCAGCAGAGCGGCACCCTCGTCGCGACCCTGCGCGAGCACGTGGGTGACGAACCGACCGTCGACACCGTCGTCCGTGCCGCCCGTGACCTGCTCGGTGCCGAGGTCAGCACCGAGACCGCCTCGGCCGCCCGGTTCTCGGACCTCGGCGGTGACTCGCTGTCGGCCCTGACGTTCTCCGGCGTCCTCGAGGACGTCTTCGAGACCGAGGTACCCGTCGGTGTCATCACCGACCCGACGAACGACCTCGCCGCCGTGGCCGCGTACGTCGAGCGCTCGGCCGCCGACGACCGGCCGACCGTCGCCCGCGTGCACGGCGCCGACCCGACGGTGCTGCGGGCGTCGGACCTGCGGGTGGACGACCTGCTCGGTGCGGTCCCCGCGCCGGTGGCACGCGCACCCCGCCCCACCTCGGACGGGCCGCGCACCGTCCTGCTCACCGGCGCGAACGGCTACCTCGGCCGCTTCACCGCGATGGACTGGCTCGAGCGGCTCGCACCGGTCGGCGGCTCGCTGGTCTGCGTCGTGCGCGGGTCGGACGACGCCGCTGCCCGCCGTCGACTGGACGCGGCCTTCGCGGCCGATCCCGCGTTCGCCGACCGGTTCGCCGAGCTCTCGGGGTCGCTCGAGGTGGTCGCCGGGGACGTCAGCGAGCACCTGCTCGGCCTCGAGGAACCGCGGTGGGAGGACCTCGCCGCGCGGGTCGACCTCGTCACGCACGCCGCCGCCCTGGTGAACCACGTCCTGCCGTACACCGCGCTGTTCGGGCCCAACGTCGTCGGCACCGCCGAGGTCGTCCGGCTCGCGATCGCCGCCGGGAGCGTCCCCGTCACCTTCGTGTCGAGCGTCGCCGTCGCCGGTGGAGCCCGCCCGAGCGCGACCGAGGACGTCGCCCCCGACGCCCCCGCGGCACTCGCCGAGCGAGCGGACATCCGGTCGACGATCCCCGAGTGGACGATCGCCGACGAGTACGCGAACGGGTACGGCGCGAGCAAGTGGGCGAGCGAGGTGCTGCTCCGCGAGGCGCACGAGCAGCACGGCGTCCCCGTCGCGGTGTTCCGCTCCGACATGGTGCTGGCGCACCCGCGCTGGCGCGGCCAGGTGAACCTGCCCGACGTGTTCACCCGCCTGGTCTGGAGCGTGCTCGCGACCGGGCTGGCACCCGTGTCCTTCGCGCAGCGGACCCCGGACGGCCGGGTGCAGCGCTCGCACTACGACGGCCTGCCCGCCGACTTCACGGCCGCCGCGATCGACGCCATCGGCGCGTCGGTGGTCGACGGCCACCGGACGTTCAACGTCGTCAACCCGCACGACGACGGCGTCTCGCTGGACACCTTCGTCGACTGGCTGGTCGAGGACGGGTACGCGATCGAGCGGGTCGCGGACCACGCCGAGTGGGTCGAGCGCTTCCGGTCCGCACTCGAGGCGCTGCCGGACGAGGACCGTGCACGCTCGGTCCTGCCGCTGCTGCACGCGTTCGCGACCCCGGAGCTGCCGCACGCCGGGTCCGCGATCCCCGCGGACGCGTTCGCGGCCGCGGTCCGCTCGGTGCGTCCGCTCGGCTAACCGGACATCCCGTCGCTCGACCACGCGCTCGTCACCAAGGTGGCGGACGACCTGACGTTCCTCGGTCTGCTCGGCCCGGCCGCGTCGCCCATGCGCTGAGCACCGGACGGGAGGCGCGGTGCCGGTCCGGCACCGCGCCTCCCGTCCGTCACCCGGTCGCGTCGGGCGTGACTGCCGGGCGCGGCCCGACGGGCACCGGCAGGGCCTCTCTGCGCACGGCGAGCTGCTGGCAGGATCGAGCGCGTGAAGACACTGGAGTTGCCACAGACCGACCTCACCGCGTCCGACGTCGTCGTCGGCCTCATGCGGATCAACGACATGAGCGACGAGGACATCCGCGAGCTGTACACCGCCTCGCGCGACGCCGGCGTCACGATGTTCGACCACGCCGCCGTGTACGGCGTCTGGCACGGGTGCGAGCAGCGGTTCGGTTCCGCCGTCACCCTGTCGCCGTCCGAGCGCGCCGACATCCAGCTGCAGACCAAGGTCGGCATCCGCCCGACGCCGGACGGCGCGTACTTCGACTTCTCGTACGAGCACATCATCGAGTCCGTGCACGAGTCCCTCGAGGCGCTGCGGACCGACTACGTGGACGTGCTGCTCCTGCACCGTCCCGACGCCCTCGTCGAGCCCGAGGAGGTCGCCCGGGCGTTCGACGAGCTGCACGCCGCCGGCAAGGTGCACCACTTCGGCGTCTCGAACCACACCCCCGGTCAGGTCGAGCTGCTGAAGCGGTCGGTGCGGCAGCCGCTCGCGTTCAACCAGGTGCAGCTGAGCATCACGCACGCCAACGTGATCACGCAGGGCCTGACGGCGAACATGGCCGGGCTCGACCAGTCGATCGACCGCGACAACGACATCCTCAACCACGCCCGCCTGAACGACGTCACGCTGCAGGCCTGGTCGCCGTTCCAGAAGGGCTTCTTCGACGGCGTCTTCCTCGGCGACCGCGAGCAGTACGCCGAGCTCAACGACGTGCTCGAGGAGCTCGCCTCGGCACACGGCGTCACCCCGACGGGGATCGCGGTCGCGTGGATCACCCGACACCCCGCGCACTTCCAGGTCGTCCTGGGCACGACGAACCCGCAGCGGGTGCGGGACTCGGCCGCGGGTTCCGACGTCCGGCTCTCGCGCGAGGAGTGGTACCGCGTCCTGACGGCGGCGGGGCACACCGTCCCCTGACCGGGCTGCGGGGCTGGCCCTGAGCGTGCCGCGCTCCGGAGCCCGGCCTCGACCGTGCCGGGCTCCGGGGCTGGGCCCTGACCGTGCCGCGCTCAGCACAACGGGGAGCACGTCGCGCCACGGAAGTCTGTGGTGTCGCGTGCTCCCCGTTGTGCTGACGCACGTCGTGCCCCCAGGCTGCTCGGCTCGGCTCGGCTCGGCTCGGTCGGGAGCGGGCGGCCGGTCAGTCGTCGGTGGTCGGTGCGCTCGGCACGCGCACGTCGACGGGTGAGACCCGTGACGGGTCGGCCGACGCGCCGCCGACGACGTCGAACGAGATGCCGAGCTCGGCGGCGGTGTCCTCGTCGAGCTCGAGTCCGTCCTCGGTGACCTGGTCCTCTGGGATGGCGCGACCCTTCGACGGGTCCCACGCGTTCGCGAACGACATGCGCACGAGCTTGCCGCCCCCGACCGACAGGACGCCGTGAGCGCCGTCGGCGGCACCGGCACCCCCTCCCCAGAGCGGGGGACACGCCTGACATTTCATCGTATCCGCATTACGATCCTCCTCGGTTTCGGAACGCAACACAGAGGAGTCCTGATTGGACGAGCGGCAGGGCAGCCGAGCAGCAGGACTCCGCGGACGGTCCGAGGAGGTCAGGGGCGGCCCCGGCGCACCCGTGGTCGTCTCCGTGCGGGACGTGTCGAAGCGGTTCACGATCCGCAAGGACAACTCGCTCAAGGAGCGGGTGGTCACCTTCGGCCGTGCAGGCCGCCGGCACAGCGAGGACTTCTGGGCGCTCCAGGGGGTCGACCTCGAGATCCCGGCCGGCAGCACGGTCGGCCTCATCGGACCGAACGGTTCCGGCAAGTCGACGCTGCTGAAGATGATCGGCGGCATCCTCGAGCCCACGACCGGCGTCGTCGAGCGCCGCGGTCGCCTCGCCGCCCTCATCGAGCTCGGCGCCGGGATGCACCCCGACCTGACCGGCCGCGAGAACGTCTACCTGAACGCCTCGGTGCTCGGCATCCCCCGCGACGAGGTCGACGCCCGGTTCGAGGCGATCCTCCAGTTCTCCGGCATCGGTGACTTCATCGACACGCAGGTGAAGTTCTACTCGTCGGGCATGTACGTCCGGCTCGCCTTCGCCGTCGCGATCAACACCGACCCCGACGTGCTGCTGGTGGACGAGGTGCTGGCCGTCGGCGACGAGCAGTTCCAGAAGAAGTGCATCGACAAGATCAAGGAGTTCCAGGCGCAGGGCCGCACGATCGTGCTCGTGTCGCACTCGCTCGGCCAGGTCCAGGAACTCTGCGACACCGCGGTCGTCCTCCACCACGGTGAGGTCAAGTACCACGGGCCCGCCCGCGAGGCGGTGCAGAACTTCCGCGAGATCCTCGAGGGCCGCCGACTCGCCGAGGCCGAGGCCGAGGACCCCGACCAGGACCCCACGCCGGGCAGGGTCACGGACGTCGACGTCCGCGTCCCAGGACGCGAGCCGCAGGAGATCGTCCGCCCGGGAGACCCGCTGCGCATCACGGTCCGCTACGAGCACGCGACGCCGCTCGACCGCTGGAACGCCGGGTTCCTCATCGAGAACTCGCTCGGCAACCTCGTGTACGGCACCGACACGGGTCGCGTGGAGAAGGTCCTCTCGCCGCTCGACGGCTCCGCGACGGTCAGGTTCGACCTGGACGCCGTCGTGTTCGGGAACGGACCGCACTTCGTGCACGCCTTCCTGTCGGACGAGCGCGGTGAGTACATCGCCCTCCGACGCGACGCCGCCCGGTTCGTCATGGAGGACGACCCGACCCACCTCGGCACCCACCGCATCCCGACCCTGATCAGCGAGGACCACACCGCATGACCCGACCGATGGTGACCATCCAGTCGGTGCTCTACCACTCCGACACGGAGCGGGTGGAGCGCGCACTCGAGAGCCTCGACAACGCCGCACGCTGGGCACGGTTCGACGACCGCGTCGCCGGGGTCCGCGTGCGCTACGGCGACTGCTCACCGGCGGCGACCGTCGACCCGGCCCTGCTCGAGCGCTGGCGCCGGGCGACGCCGAACCTCGCCTCGCTCGACTACGTGTCCTTCGGCGAGAACCTCGGGCACGGCGGCGCGCAGAACCGCCTCGCGGCCGAGGACGACTCCGAGCTGCGCATCATGGCGAACCCCGACGTGATCATCACCGGGGACACGCTCAGCCAGTTGGTCGAGCGCATGGACGACACCACGATCGGCGCGGTCGAGGCGAAGCAGCTCCCCCTCGAGCACCCCAAGGACTACGACGTCCGGAGCGGCATCACCTCGTGGGTCGCCGGTGCCTTCTGCATGGTCCGCTCCGCGCTCTTCGACGAGCTCGGCGGGTACGACCACGAGTCGTTCTTCATGTACTGCGACGACGTCGACCTGTCCTGGCGCATCCGGGAGCGCGGCTTCGGCGTGGCGATCGTCCCCGCAGCCCTCGCGTTCCACGACAAGCGCATCGGGTCGACGAGCGGCGTCCTCGAGCCGACGTCCGCCGAACGGTACTACTCCGTGGAGTCCGCCCTGCTGCTCGCCGACAAGTGGTCCCGGCCCGACATCAGCGAGGACATCCTGCGGTTCTTCGACGCGAACCCGGAGCCGGAGGCCACGCGTGCGTGCGCCGAGTACCGGCGCCGGCGCGACGACGGTCTGCTCGCGGACCGCCACGACCCCGACCACACGACCGCCGAATTCACCGGCGGCAACTACGCGGAACACCGGTACGGACTGTGAACGACGAGGCACGCTACGACAACGCCTACTCCGAGGAGAACACCTACGGGGCCGTCCTCCGCCTCCTGCGACGCTCCGTGGTCACGTCGGGCGAGCCGGCGGTCCTCCTCGACCTCGCCTGCGGCTACGGGGCCATCGCCGCGGCGGTCGAGGACCAGCTCGGCGCGACGTACGTCGGGGTCGACGTCGACGCGGACGCCGTGACGGCGCTGCGCGACGGTGGCTTCGAGGCCCACGTCGGCGACGTCGGCGATCCCGAGGCGGTGCGCGTGCTGCTGCGCGACGTCGTCGGCGACCGCCGCGTGCTCGGGGTCACCATGCTCGACGGGCTCGAGCACCTGCCCGCCGGACGGGCCGTGCTCGCCGAGGTGTCGACGTTCCTCCGCGACCACAGCGCTCCGCTCGTGCTCAGCGTGCCGAACAACACCCACCGCGACGTCGGGTTCAAGCTGGCGTTCGGCGCATGGGAGTACACCGACACCGGGCTGCTGGACGACACCCACGTCCACCTCTACAGCGAGCCCGAGCTCGAGCGCACGCTCCGTGCCGCCGGTCTGCACCGCACGGACCGCGAGGACTTCCTGCTGAGCAAGAGCGACCAGCACTTCCCGCTCGACCACCCGGCGCTCATGCGTGGCACCACCGTCAACCAGTGGATGAACGCGCTGCGCGACCAGGCCGCGCCGAACGCCCGCGTGAACCAGTTCGTCTGGGCCTGCCTGCCCGGGCCGGTCCCCGCCGCCGCGGTCACCCGGACGTCGACCGAGGACGACCCGTTCCTCACGGTCGTGATCCGGACGCAGGGGCGTCGTCCGCAGCAGCTCGCCGAGGTGTTCTCCTGCCTGGCGGGCCAGACGGACCAGGACTTCGAGGTGCTCATCATCGGCCACCACGTCGACGTCGCGACGCAGATCGTGCTCGAGCGGTTGATCGAACGCCAGCCGCCGTCGATCGCCGGCCGCACGCGCTTCGTCAAGGTCGACCACGGCTCGCGCGCCACGCTCCTCAACGAGGGCTTCCGACTGGCGACCGGGCAGTACGTCGTGGCGCTGGACGACGACGACCTGGTCTTCGCGCACTGGGTCTCGGCCTTCCGGGACGTGCACCGCAAGCACCCGGGGATGGTGCTCCGCAGCGTCGGGTCCCTGCAGGCGGCCGACGTCGTCAGCACGAGCGGCCACTGGGGCGTCCGTACCGAGGGGCCGATCACCCGGCCCTACGACGCCGAGTTCTCGATGGTGAAGCACCTCGTGCTGAACCAGACGCCGTTCATGACGGCGGCGTTCCCGCGCGGGCTCTTCACGAACCTCGGACTGCGCTTCGACGAGTCGCTGACCACGACCGAGGACTGGGACTACCTGCTCCGTGCCGCGTCGCTCGTCGGTGTCGCGGACTCCCTGCAGCTCACCGCGATCTACCACACGTGGGTGTCGCAGGACGGCTCGCGCACCGACCACGACATCGCGGAGTGGCTGCTGAACCAGTACTCCGTCGACCGCAAGATCGACGCCCTGCCGATCCTGCTGCCGGCCGGCGAGACGCGGCGCATCCGAGAGCTGGTGAAGCTCGCCGAGCAGCCGGCTCCGCTCCCCGCACCCGTGGCGCAGGAGTCGTCCGTCGACCACGGTGAGCGCTTCGCCCTGGCGCAGCGGCTCATCTCCCTGCTGGAGTCGCGGTCGTGGCGCGTGAGCGCTCCGCTCCGGGCCGTCTCGCGCCTCCGCGGGACGAGCGGCCCCGTGCGGGCGTCGGCCTTCGTCGACCCGGCCACCGACGAGCAGATCCTGCGCGACGCGATCGACGCGGTGCTGCGGTCGCGCTCGTGGCGGTCGACCCGCTGGCTCCGGCGCGGCGGCGTCTGAGCCGCAGCACCACGACGGGCTGCCCCTGGATCGTCCGGGGGCAGCCCGTCGTCGCGTCAGCGGTCGTCAGCGGTCGTCAGCGGTCGTCAGCGGGTCGTCCGTCGTCCCCCTGCGGGCCGTCGGGGCGAGATCGGTCAGCCGTCTCGGGTCACCGGGCGACCGGGCCGCCGCCCGCCTCGTCCTCGTCCTCGTGCGGGGCCGGCGAGATCGACGGGTCGACCGAGTCCGGGCCGACGTCGGCGCCGCGGTCCTCCTCGACCTCGATCTCGGTCTGGTCGTCGCCGTCCACGGGGAGATCGGCGCCGGGCTGCTGCGGATCGAACGGTGTGCTCATCGACATACTCCGAGCGTGCTCCCGCGACGGTGGGCGTCGGCTCGACGCTGTCCGTCCACCGCGCCGGGGTCGGCAGCGACCGCGTCAGCCGCGGCCGGGGCCCGTCGCCGGCCCCTGGGTGAGCGACCCGACGGTGGTGTCGACCGTCGTGTCCGCCGCACCGGATCCCTTGCCCTTGCCGCTGTTGCTCCCGGGACCGTTGCCGTTGCCGTTGTTGCCCGCGCCGCCCTGCGGGGCCTCGACGGGGTTGGACGCCGGACCGCCCGGCTCGGGGCCGACGCTCGGATCGTCGGCGGGCTGGCTCGGCTCCTGCGCTGGCTCGCTCGGCTGCTGCTGCTCCTGGCTGGGCTCCTGCGCCGGCTCGCTCGGCTCCTGCGCGGGTTCGCTCGGCTGCTGCTCCTCCTGGCTGGGCTGCTGCTCCGGCTCGCTCGTCTGCTGCTCCGTCGGCGACGAGGGCTCGCTGGAGTCGGTCGGCGCGGGCGTCGAGTCGTCTCCTCCGCCCAGCGCGATCAGCGCGACGCCGATCCCCGCGAGGACGAGGATCCCGACGACCACCGCGGTGATGATCCCCGCACGCCGTCGCTTCGGTCCGTCCGTACCGGGACCGCCCCGTCCGGCAGCCCCCGCTGGACCACCGGCTCCTCGCGACGCGGCACCACCGGCCACCGCACCACCGCCAGCAGCAGCGGCGGCGCCCGCTCCACCGGCGCCCCGCTGCGCACCGAGGACCGTCGTCGCGACGTCGTCCTGCGCACCCGTCCGGTCGTACGCCCGGGTCGCGGCGTCGGCACCGCCGGCGGTCGGCATCGCCCGCGTGGCCTGGTCGCCGTCCGCAGCGCCCGGCATGGCCTGGGTGGCCTGGTCGGCGTGGGCTGCGTCCGGTCCCCCGGCACCGAGCGCGGCACCGGCGAGACCGGCTCCGGCACCGGCCGCTCCGCCGGCAGCACGGGTGAGCGTGCCGGGTCCGCCCGGGAGCAGCTGGGTCGCCGGTGCCGTCCCGTCGCGTTCGAGGGCACGGAGACGTCGGGCCGCCTCGGCCGCGGTCGGGCGCTCGGCCGGGTCCTGCGCCGTCATCACGTGCAGCAGCGTCCGCCACGCGGTGGGCAGGTGCTGGTCGATGTCGGGGCCCCGCGTGAGCCGCGCGGTGGCGGACTCGACGGCGGTGCCGGGGAACGGACGTGCACCCGTCAGGCACTGCAGCAGGACGAGCCCGAGGGCGTAGACGTCGGCCTGACCGGTGACCTCGCGCCCGAGGACCTGCTCCGGTGAGATGTAGGCGGCGGTGCCGATGACGGTGCCGGTCCCGGTCACGCGGGCGGCGTCCCGGAGCAGCGCGATGCCGAAGTCGGCGAGCTTGACGTGCTGGCCGTCGCTCTCGAGCAGCACGTTGGCGGGCTTCACGTCACGGTGCACGATGCCCTGCGCGTGCACGGCGGCGAGTCCCTCGGCGACCTGGGCGCCGGTGCGCGCGGTCGTCGTGGTGTCGAGCGGGCCCTCGCGCAGCCGGGTGTCCAGGTCGCTGCCGGGGACGAGCTCCATCACGAGGTACGAGTCGCCGTTGCCGTCGTCGAGTGCGGCGTCGTAGAGCGTGACGAGCGAGGGGCTGCGGAGCGCGGCCAGCGTGTGCATCTCGGCCTCGGCGCGCGCACGTTCGCCGTGGTCGACCGCGCCGATCCGGAAGACCTTGACGGCCACCTCGCGGCCGAGCTGCTCGTCGACGGCGCGGTAGACGGAGGCCATGCCGCCGTGACCGAGCGTGCCGGTGACGCGGTACCTGCCGCCGAAGACCCGTTCTTCCATGCGGGTGAACCTACCGTGACGACCTGACCGGGCGTGCCGGTCCGCGGCCGCGCACGACCGGGTCGGCACCCCGGTGGAGGGCGGTCAGGTACAGCCGGTGCGCCGTGATCACGAGCGCCAGCCACGCAAGACCGAGGGCCCACGCGGCGAGCACGTCCGTCGTCCAGTGGTGGCCCAGGAACACCCGCGAGACGCCGATCGACAGCACGAAGAGCGTGCCGATGACGATCGTCCACACCCGGGTGACCGTGCGTGACTGCCGCAGGATGAGCAGGTACACGATCATGCCGACGACGACCGTGGCGTTGAGCGTGTGGCCGGACGGGAACGACGGCGAGTGCTCGTACGGCGGCACCGCGTCCGACAGCGGCGGTCGGGCACGGCCGATCAGGTCCTTGCCTGCGATGGTCATGAGGAGCGAGCCGCCGCTCGCCGCGACGAGCAGCACGAGCGGGGTCCAGGCGCGGCGCTGCACCGTGAAGCCGATCAGGAAGCAGACCGCGACGATCGGCATCCCGATCGTCCCGGCGATGTCGGTCCACCACGTGACCGCCTGGTCGGCGAACGGCGAGCGCAGGGTGAGCATCCAGTCGAGGACGGGGCGGTCGAGCACCGCGACGTCGTCGGACGCCCGCACGGCGTCGTACACCTCCGATGCCGCCCAGGTCGCGGTCGCGGCGATGCCGACACCGACGGCCAGCGTCAGGACGAGCAGGGGGAGGGCGCCGTAGCGACGGCCGAGTGCCGCCCAGCCCTCGGCGACCGTGTGGCCGGCCCGGGACCGCCACGTCGTGAGGTCGAGGTCACCGACGCGCCGGTCCTCGACGACCGCCGCCTGCTCCGCACGGTCGACCCGACCGGCAGCCGAGGGGTCCTCGTCGTGGTGTCGCTCCATCGACCCACCCTGCCCGTCCCAGGCTGCGAGCGCGCACGCGCCGGCCCGGACACAGTCCTCACGGCGGGCGAGCACCCGCACGCGCCGGCCCGGGCTCAGTCCTTCGCTGCCCCGTAGTCGCGCACCGTCGACACCGTCAGGGGGAAGACCACCGGGAAGTCCCGGAAGAGCAGCCGTCCGGCGTCGACCGCCGCGGCCCGGACCTGCTCCGCCACGAACGCGGCGTGCTCGACGGGCGTGTGCACCACGATCTCGTCGTGCACGAAGAACACCAGGTGCGGCCCGGCCGTCAGCGGGCCGGGGAACCGGGTCGCGAGCCGGGTCCGGAGCGATCCCATCCACGCCAGTGCCCACTCGGCCGCGGTGCCCTGCACCACGAAGTTCCGCGTGAAGCGCCCCCAGCTGCGGGCACGCCCCTCGACCGCCCGCTGCTGCGCCGGCGTGCCGTCCACCGACCAGGCGCGGTTGCGCGCGGCGAACCAGGCCTCGTCGGGGACGGGCGACGTCCGGCCGAGCAGCGTCGTCACGGGCTCGCCGCGCTCGCCCGCCCGGGCCGCCCGGTCGACGAGCCCCAGCGCCGCAGGGAACGCCCTCGCCAGCCGCGGGACGAGCCGTCCAGCGTCACCCTGGGTCGCGCCGTACATCGCGCCGAGCATCGCGCCCTTCGCCTGCTGCCGCGTCTCGACCGCGCCCGAGGCGACCACCCCGTCGTACAGGTCCCGCCCGTCGCCCGCGGTCGCCATCGCCCGGTCACCGGCCATCGCCGCGAGCACCCGCGGTTCGAGCTGCGCCGCATCCGCCACCACGAAGGCCCAGCCGTCGTCGGCGACCACCGCACTGCGGACCGTCCTCGGCAGCTGCATGGCACCGCCGCCGGCCGCCGCCCAGCGCCCGGTGACGACCCCGCCGACGACGTACTTCGGGTGGAAGCGCCCGTCCTGCACCCACTCGTCGAGCCATGCCCAGCCGTTCGCGGTGAGCAGGCGGGACAGGCGCTTGTACTCGAGCAGCGGCGCGATGACCGGGTGCTCGAGCTCCTGCAGCTCCCACTTGCGCGTCGACGTCACCATCAGGCCGACGGCCCGGAGCGACCGCAGGACGTCGGCGGGCGAGTCGGGGTTGAGTGCGGGGTCGCCGAGGTGTGCGCGGATCTCCCCCGCGAGCTCCTCGAGCCGGCGCGGCCGCACCCCGGTGGGTACCCGGGGGCCGAGTTCCTCCTCGAGCAGGCGCTCGTGCACGTCCGGACGCCAGGGCAGACCCGCGGACAGGATCTCGGCCGCGACGAGGGCTCCCGCCGACTCGGCGGTGGTGAGCAGGCGCAGTGCGCCCGGCGTCGTCGACGTGGCGACCGCGTCGAGCTGGCGGCGGAACTCGGCGACCGGATCGGCTGCGTCGTCGGCCGGTGCGACGGTGAAGAGCGCGTCGTCGAACAGGCGGGCCTGCGTCGGGCGGGTGGGGCGGGTGGGGCGGGCCTCCTGGCCGGGGTCGTCCCACGTGTCGGGTGGTGCCGTCGCGAGGGCCGTCCCCCGCGCGGCGAGCGCGCCGCGCAGGATGCGACGGCACAGGCGGAGGTCGACGCAGCGGCCGACGCGTCCTCCGGCCGCCAGGACGGCCGGGTACCAGCGGGCGGTGTCGTCCCAGACCCAGCGCACGTCGGGTGCGTCGTGCGCGGCGACGAAGGCCGGGAGGCCCGGCTCGTCCAGGCGCGTCGGCTCGCCGGCCGGCTCCCCCGCGTCGGTCAGGGGCGTCGCGGTGACGCCGCCGTCGACGCGGTGGAGGACGAGGTGCACCCGACGATCATCCTCCTTCCCGCGGGACGCACCGTCGGCGGGTGCTCGCAGCGGTACCGCGGTGCGAGGTGTCGCCGGGGTCGCGTCGTGCGAGGGAGGGCTCAGTCGGCGGGGTGGGGGTCCTGCGTCGCGTCGGTCCGGGGGTCGGTGCCGTCGGCGTCCCCGGGGCGGACGGCCGCGGAGTCCGCGACGTCGATGCGCACGTCCCCGTCCTCGGCGCGGGAGACCTCGACGCGCGGGTCGGCGTCGTGCTCGTCCGACCCGGACATCCTGCGGAGGGTGTCCTGTCGGCGTTCCTCGAAGGACATGTCGACGCCGTCGCCGAGGTGGTCGTGGTCCGTGTCGCTCATGCGTCCGACCGTACCCGCGGCGGCCGGAGCGCCTCCCGGCAGTGCACGTGAGCAGCGTTCAGCGATTTGGTGCGCGAATCGGACAGACGCCATGGTGGAGTGATGGAGGTGGAGTGATGGAGACGGAGCGCGCACGAGCACCACGGTGGCGACCGGTCCCCGCCGACGACGTCCCGATCCACGCGGTGGTCCGCTACCGCGATCGCGGGCGACTCGTCGCCGGGACGGCGGTGGACGTCCTCGACACCCCGGGGCGTCCCGCACTCATCGTCCGCACCGACGACGGGCAGCACCACGTCGCACCGCGCGCGATCCCGCTGGAGATGCAGGTCCACTGACCGGCCCGGGCGGTCGTACCGGGGCCGTCGCCACGACGCAGCGCGCTGCGGCCGCTCAGCAGAGGGGGACGTTGACCGCCAGTCCGCCCATCGCGGTCTCCTTGTACTTCGTCGACATGTCCGCACCGGTCTGCCGCATCGTCTCGACGACCTGGTCGAGGGACACGTGGTGCACACCGTCCCCGCGCAGCGCCATCCGGGCCGCGTTGATCGCCTTGTTCGCCGCGATCGCGTTCCGCTCGATGCAGGGGATCTGCACGAGGCCGCCGATCGGGTCGCAGGTCAGCCCGAGGTTGTGCTCCATCGCGATCTCGGCGGCGTTCTCGACCTGTTCGGGGGTCCCACCGAGGACCTCGGCCAACCCGGCCGCCGCCATCGACGCGGCGGAGCCGACCTCGCCCTGGCAGCCGACCTCGGCGCCCGAGATCGACGCCCGCTCCTTGTAGATCGAGCCGATGGCCCCGGCCGTGAGCAGGAAGCGGACCACGGCGTCGTCGCGGTCCTCCGGGAGGACCTCGGAGACGTAGGTCAGGGCGTAGTACAGCACCGCGGGGATGATCCCGGCGGCACCGTTCGTGGGGGCGGTGACGACCCGGCCACCCGTGGCGTTCTCCTCGTTGACCGCCATCGCGGTGAGGTTCACCCACTCCATCGCGAAGAGCGGGTCGTGGTGCGGGTCGTCGCGGGTGAGCTGCTCGTGCCAGTTCGCCGCGCGACGCCGGACCGTCAGGCCGCCGGGCAGCGTGCCGGTGCGGCGGATGCTGCGGTCGACGCTCTCGCGCATGACGTCGTGCACGTGCAGGAGTCCGGCGCGGACCTCGGCACCGGTCCGTGTCGCGGTCTCGTTCGCCATCGCGACGCCGCTGACGGGCAGGCCGGTCGCGGCGCACGCGGCGAGGAGTTCGGCGCCGCTCGAGAACGGGTGCGGGACGGCGTCGTCGACGGGGATCGCGGCCTCGGCCACGGCACCCTCGGTGTCGCTCGTGATGAACCCGCCACCGATCGAGTAGTAGGTCTCCTCGGCGAGGACCGCCCCCGAGGCACCGGTCGCCCGCAGCCGCATCGCGTTCGGGTGGCGGGGCAGCATGGTGAGCGGGTGCAGCACGATGTCGGCCTGGCGGAACGGCACCGTCGCCCCGTCCGCGAGCCGCAGCACACCGGTGCGTTCGAGGTCGTCCAGGGCCGCTGCCATCGCGTCCGGGTCGACCGTCTCGGGGTCGGAGCCCATCAGCCCGGCGAGCACCGCACCGAGCGTGCCGTGTCCCTGCCCGGTCGAGGCGAGCGAGCCGTACATGTGGACGTCGAGCCCGGTCACGGGGGCGTCGGCGAGCCCGGCCGCGAAGGCCGCGCCGGCACGCATGGGCCCGACGGTGTGGGAACTCGACGGGCCGATCCCGACGCTGAACAGATCGAAGACGGAGACCGGCATCCCGCCACACTAACCCGTCCGGACGGCACTGCTGTCGGGTACCGGGAGTGGACCGCTCCATCGGCACGGGCGTGGGAGACTCGTGCCATGCCCATCCTCCACAAGGACATGCAGGTCTGCATCTCGCTCGCGGCCCGACCGAGCAACATCGGCACGCGCTTCCACAACTTCCTCTACGACGAGCTCGGGCTGGACTTCGTCTACAAGGCGTTCACCACGACCGACCTGCCCGGCGCGGTCACCGGGATCCGCGCGCTCGGCATCCGGGGCTGCTCGGTGTCGATGCCCTTCAAGGAGGCGATCATCCCCCTCGTCGACGTGGTCGAGGAGTCCGCGGCCGCCATCCGGTCGATCAACACCGTGGTGAACGACGACGGTGTGCTCACCGCGTCGAACACCGACTACGAAGCCGTCGCGTCCCTGCTCCGCACGCACGACGTCGACCCGACGGCCCGCGTGGTGCTCCGTGGCTCCGGCGGGATGGCCAAGGCGGTCACGGCGGCGTTCCGCGGTGCGGGCTTCGAGCAGCTCACCGTCGTCGCGCGCAACGCGGAGACCGGTCCTGCCCTGGCCGAGCAGTACGGCTTCGACTGGGTCGCGAGCGAGCAGGAGGCGCCCGAGGCCGACGTCCTGGTCAACGTCACCCCGCTCGGCATGCGCGGTGCGGACGAGGACGCCCTCGCCTTCGCGCAGGACCGTGTCGAGGCCGCGTCGACCGTCTTCGACGTGGTCGCGTTCCCCGCCGAGACCCCGCTGGTCCGCGCCGGTCGCGCCGCGGGTGCGCGCGTGATCACCGGCGCCGAGGTCATCGCGCTGCAGGCCGCGCGACAGTTCCAGCGGTACACGGGCGTCGCCCTGACGGACGACCAGGTGCGTCGAGCGAGCGAGTTCAGTCGCGCGGAGTGACCGGGTGGCGGCACGGAGGTCCGTGGCGGTGCCGCCACGAGCCTCCATGCCGTCTACTGGGCGCCCGCGCGCCCCTCCGCGACCCAGCGGAGCCGCCGGATGCTCTCGTTGTTGCGGATCCAGATGCCGGGCTGCGCGATGAACCCGGGCACGAGCGATCCGGGACCCCGGACGGGGTTCTCGCGGAGCGTCACCCGGCTCCCCCGCGGGTGCGGTTCCACCTCGACCTCGACCCGGGCCTCGCCGACCGGCCAGCCCTTCGCCTGGATGACGAGCCGCCGGGGCTCGTCGACCTCGAGCGAGATCGTCGTGTCGTTGATCAGGAACGGCCAGATGCCGAACGAGTGGTGCAGCTCCGTACCGACGGCGGGCCACCCCGGGTCCTGACCGCGCATGCGCGAGGCGCCGACCACCCAGGTCGGGTAGAGCCAGCCGTCCCGGAGGACGTCGAAGACGGCCTCCGGGCTGCAGTGCACGATGCGGACGTTCTTCGCCAAGGTTCAGTCCTCCGGTGCGAGGTCGACGTGCTCGGACAGGCCGAAGGTGTGCCGCAGGGCGCTGCGGGCCGCGTGCCAGCCCGCCATGCCGTGCACACCCGGGCCGGGCGCGGACGCCTCCGAGCACAGGTACATGCCGCCGCCCATCCGCCACGGATCGGACGACAGGACGGGCCGCTTGACGAGCTGCCAGAAGCTCGCGGCCCCGGCGGCGATGTCGCCGCCGACGTAGTTCGGGTTGTACTCGCCCATCTGGACGGCCGTGCGGCTGCTCGACTGCAGGACGGTGTCGCGGAAGCCGGGCGCGAAACGCTCGACCTGCCGGACGATCGCGTCGGTCGGGTCGACGTCGGAGCCCGCGGGCACGTGCGCGTACGCCCAGAAGACGTGCTTGCCGCGCGGGGCCCGGCTCGGGTCGACCACGGTCGGCTCGCTCCCGAGGACGTACGGGCGTTCGGCGTGCCGACCCTGTGCCACGGCGTGCTCGGCCTCGGCGATCTCCGCACGGGTGCCGCCGATGTGCACGGTGCCGGCCTTCCGCAGCTCGGTGTTGGTCCACGGCACCGGGTCGGACAACGCGAAGTCGACCTTCGCCGCCGCGTTGCCGAACCGGAAGCGGCGCAGCGCCCCGCGCTTCGGGGTGGGGATCTGCTTCCCGGCGATGTGCAGCATGCCCGGGACGCTCGTGTCGAACAGGACGGCCTTCGCCGGGGTCAGGTCGGCGAGGGACCGGACTTCGCGCCCGGTCTCGATGGTGCCGCCGTGGGCGACGAGGTCGGCGGCGAGCGCGTCGACGATCGCCTGGCTGCCCCCGATCGGCACGGGCCAACCGCGGGCGTGGGCGTAGGAGCCGAGCGACAGCGCGGCCGCGGCGGTCGACAGGGACGGCATGTGCTGGATCGAGTGCGCCGCGACGCCGGAGACCATCGCCGGTGCGACCTCGTCGCGGAACCGGGCGTTCCAGGCGGCGCTGCCCTGCTCGAGGGCGCGGAGACCGAACCGCAGGACGGTGAGCGGGTGTTGCGGGACGTGCAGCAACGCGTCGGTGGCGAAGTCCGCGACCCGGTCGGCGCTGCCGGACAGGGGCGCCATGAGGTTCCGGAAGGCGCGGCCGTCGATGCCCAGGCCCTCGGCGGTGCGCTCGAGGTCGCGGTAGGCGATGCCGGCGCGGCCTCGGTCCAGGGGGTGGCCGTACTGCACCTCGGGCAGCCGGAGCTCGATGCGGTCCTCCATGCGGAAGAGCCGGAAGAACTCGGACTGCAGCGCCATGGGGTGCACCGCGGAGCAGACGTCGTGGTGGAACCCGGGCAGCGTCAGCTGTGCCGTGCGGGCACCACCGCCGATCGTGTCGTTCCGCTCGACGACCTCGACCGACAGCCCGGCCCGCGCGAGCGTCACCGCCGCCGCGAGTCCGTTCGGTCCGGCACCGACGACCACCGCATCAACCATGTGCCCGAGCCTAGGGACCCGCGCCCCCGCGGGCGGTCAGCCGTGCCCGGCTCTCGCACTTGCCCGCCCGCACGCGCCCGTTCCTTCCCATCACGCGCGCTGTACCTGGCGGGAACGGGCGTACCGGGTGGTCCGGCGGGACCAGGTACGCCTGATCCCGCCCGGTACGCCCGGAACGACCAGGCACCTGCAGGACCTCGCAGGGTCCGTCGTCAGGGGCGTGCGGTGTCCGCGTCGGCGGGATCCGTACCGTCCTCGGCGGCGTCGCCCTCGTCGGGCTCGTCCGCATCGGCCGGCGTCGCGACGGGAGCCTCGGCGCCCGCCGGGTGCTCCGCGAGCAGCGCCGCGAAGTCCTCGTCGAGCATCTGCTGCAGACGTTCGTCGCGGCCGATCTCGTAGTCCTCGGTCGGGCGCTGCGCCCACCCGAGACGTCCGACGACGGTCGTGCCGATGTCGTCCCACGCCCGGGCACGGGCCTGCAGCACGATGCGGTCGACGAAGCCCTGGTCGTCGCGCCGCCGGTCGAGCATGGCGGCGAGCTGCTCGTAGGTGGCCTCGCGCGTGCGGAGCTTCAGGTCGTCGCCGCGCTTGTAGTCGTGCTGGTGCTGCGAGCGCCCCCGCTTGTTGCTCGACGTGGACCGGATCTCCCGCATGCGGGCGGCGTCCCCGCGCTGCTCCTCGGCCATGCGGTGCAGTTCCTCGCGGGTGGCCTCGGCGATGACGGCGTGGTCGAAGTACCCCTGGTCGCGGAGGGCGTTCGTGATGATCCGGTTCGCCACCGCGACGGTGACGGCGGCCCTGGCGATGAGGAAGCCCTCGTCGACGGCCCGCTTCAGCTCCACCTGGCTGACCGGGCGGTCGCGAACGTCGTTCCTGGGGCGTCGTCCGAACAGGGCCATGCTCCGACGATACCGGCGTGCGGCCGTCCGTCCGCAGGAGGTCCGTCCCCGGGAGGACCCGCGGTCACACCACCGGGGGACGCGCCGCGGCAGCAGGACCCCGTAGCGTCGGGGACATGACCACCGTGCAGCACACCCCTCGGACCGGCCTCGGCACCGCGAGCCTCGTGCTCGGGGTCTGCTCGCTGCTCGCCGGGTGGACCTTCTTCGCCCCCGTCGTCGGCCTGTGCCTCGGGATCGCCTCCCGCAGTCGTGAGCCGATGGCCCGTGGCCGAGCGGGGTGGGGCATCCTCCTCAACCTCGTCGCGCTGGCGGTCTGGATCGTGGTCGGCGTGCTGCTCCTGCTCGGCGGCGCGTTCGCCGTGTGGGCGGGCGTGTCCCAGGGCCGCTGACGCAGCGTTCGTCTCGCCGGGGCCCGGCGGAGCGCCGCCGAGGACCGTCAGGTCAACAGCCCGTACACCGCCACGTCGACCCGTCGGGGCCCGAGCGGGAGCGCGCTGCGCAGCGTCCCCTCGTGCACGAACCCGAGCCGCTCGGCCAGCGCCCGGCTCCGGGCGTTGTCGACGCCGGTGCGGACCTCCACCCGGGCACTCCCCCGCTCGCGCGCGACCTCGAGCAGTGCAGAAGCGGCCCGTCGGACGATGCCGCGCCCCTCGTACCGCTCGTCGATCCAGTAGCCGAGCGACGCCTGGCCCAGGTACGGGTCGAGCGCGAGCGACACCGAGCCGACGATGCTCCCGTCCACCCGGACGACGCACGGCACCGCCCGGTCCATCGCGTACTGCCCGAGCAGCTGCTCCGTGTGCAGGACGAGCGAGTCCCGGGAGACCGGCGCCCAGGCCCACGGTTCCGCGGCCCGGAGGCGTGCGAGGTTGGCCTGCACCAGGTCGTGGACGGCGTCGACGGTGCTCAGGTCGCGCAGCGTGAGCGTGCACCCGTCGCCGAGGTCCCGTCCCGAAGCCGCCACGTGTCCGAGACTATGCACGCGGCGTGCGCGCCGTCCGGAGCCGGCCGCGCGGACACGCAGACACGCGGACACGCGGACACGCGGACACGCGGACACGCGGACACGCGGCCACGCGGCCACGCGCTCGACGCGATGCAGCCCGTCCGGAGCTCGCGAGCAGCGACGCGACCCCGCGGACGACGGGAGGCGCGGTGCCCACCGGCACCGCGCCTCCCGTCCGACAGGTCACCCGGTTCGCCCGGACGACCGAGTCACCCGTCAGGGCGCCGTGATGAAGCCCTTGTCCACCATCCAGTCGAAGGCGACGTCCGCCGGCTCGCGGCCCTCGACGTCGACCTGGCGGTTCAGCTCCTGCAGCGCCTCGTCGGTGAGCTCCGGCGAGATCTGGTCGTACACGTCACGGAGCTGCGGGTACTCCTCGAGCGTCTCGGAGTCGATCACGGGTGCGACGTTGTACGCCGGGAAGAACCCGCGGTCGTCCTCGAGCACGGTCAGGCCGAGCGACTTGATGCGGCCGTCGGTCGTGAAGACCTCGCCGAAGTTGCACTTGCCCCGGTCGGTCGCGGTGTAGACCGTGCCGGTGTCGAGGATGCTGACGTTCGACGTCGGCACGCCGTTCTCGCCGGACCCGCCGAGCTCCAGGCCGTACTTCTCGAGCATCGGCTTGAAGCCGTCCGCACGCGAGTTGAACTCCGACTCGACGCAGAAGGTCCGCTGGTCGACCGGCAGCTTCGTGATGTCCGACAGCGTCTTCACGTCGTCGAGCTCGGACACCGCCTCGTCGCGCACGGCGAACGCGTAGGTGTTGTTCATCGGCGCCGGTTCGAGCCAGGTCAGCCCGTTGCCGGCGTCCTCGTCCTTGACCGCCTGCCACTGCTCGGTCTTGTCGGGGATCCCCTGCTCGTGCGCCATGAACGTGAGCCAGGCGGTGCCCGTGTACTCGTACGTGAAGTCCGCGCCGTGCGAGGTCATCAGCTCGCGCACCGCGACCGACCCCGGCACGTTCGTCTCGTCGGTGACGTCGAACCCGGCCGCCTTGGCGGCGAGGACGGCGATCTTGCCGAGGACGAGCTGCTCCGTGAAGTTCTTCGACGTCACGGTCAGCTTCGCGTCGTCCGGCAGGTCGTCGATCCGCTGGATCGATCCCGGCGCGGCACCCGGCACGAAGGACGCGGCCGGCTGCAGGCCGCAGCCGGTCAGGACGAGGGCGCTCGCCCCCGCGACGGCGGCGGCGGCCACCCAGCGGCGACCGGTGGACGGACGGGAGGCGCGGCGGGCGCCCGTCCCGTCGGTGCGGGGGGCGCGACGTACGCCCTGCTCGCGGGTCGTCTCGTCGGCGTGCGTCGTGTCGTCGGGCGTCATCGGAGTCCCTTCGGTCGTGCGACCGTCTCGACCACGCGGCCGATCCAGTCGATGGTCAGGGCGAGGAGCGCCACCAGGAGCGCTCCGGAGACGAGCACCTTCGGCAGGAACAGGTTCACGCCCGTGGTGATGAGGAGCCCGAGGCCACCCGCGCCGACGAAGGTCGCCAGGCTCGCGGTGCCGACGAGCAGCACCAGGGCCGTCCGGATGCCGGAGAGCATGACCGGGACCGCCAGCGGCAGTTCGACCTTGAGCAGCACGCTGAGGGCGCTCATGCCCATGCCGCGGCCGGCCTCGACGAGCCGGTCGTCGACGCTCTGCACACCGAGCATGGTGTTCCGGAGCACCGGCAGGATCGCGTAGAGCACGAGGGCGACGACCGCCGACCAGCTGTTCAGGCCGAGCCAGGCCGCGAGCAGCACGATGAGCCCGACCGCGGGGGCCGCCTGTCCGAAGTTCGCGACGGCGATGACCGTGGTGCTCGCCCGCCGGAAGGGCCCGCGGGTGAGCAGGACCCCGAGCGGGATGCCGATCACGAGCACGAGCACGGTGGCCTGGAGCGTCAGGACGAGGTGCTGTCCGGTGAGCTCGAGGATGCCCGACGGGTTGAGGGTCGAGCGCTCGGTGGCACTGAGGTCCGCGGTGTTCAGCCAGAGGACCCAGGCGGCCAGGACCACCAGGATCGCGATCGGCTGGACGAGCAGGCCCTTCCAGGGGGTGCGCTGCGCGGTGCCCGGGCCGGCTGCGGCGGGCGCGTCGGTCGCGACGGCGGTCACAGGTCCTCCCCGGACGTCGCGACCGTCGGGGCCACGGGCGAGGACGGCAGGGTCTCGATCGGGTTCGTGTTCGTACCGACCGGCGTGTACGCCTGCTCGTCCGCGGCAGCCGCACGGGACCGGGTGATGGCCTCCATGACGGTCTCGACGGTGATGACGCCGCGGAAGGCGTCACGGCGCCCCGTGACGAGCGCGGCACCGGCGCTCGAGACGAGCATGGTGTCGAGCGCGTCGTTGAGCGTCGCCCCCTCGCCCACGACGGGCAGGGCGGGGTCGATGCCCTCCGGGATGCGGTCGAGGCGTTCGAGCTGCCGCCGGGACGGCCACCCGATCGGGCGCTGACGGCGGTCGACCACGACGGCGTGCCCGTGCCGTCCGGCCTCGTCCATGCGCTGCAGGACGGCCTTCGCCTCCTCGCCCGGCGAGCAGGTCACGGCGTCGACGACGTCGACGTCCCGCACGCGGTTGAGGGTCAGCTGCTTGAGGCCGGCGCCGGAGCCGATGAAGTTCTCCACGAACTCGTTCGCCGGTTCGGCCAGGATCCGCTCCGGGGTGTCGTACTGCACGATGTGCGCACCCTCGGTGAAGATCACGATCCAGTCGCCCAGCTTCACGGCCTCGTCGAAGTCGTGGCTGACGATGACGATCGTCTTGTGCAGTTCCTCCTGGATGCGCAGCAGCTCGTCCTGCAGGCGCTGCCGGGTGATCGGGTCGACGGCGCCGAACGGCTCGTCCATGAGCAGGACGGGCGGGTCCGCGGCGAGCGCCCGGGCGACACCGACGCGCTGCTGCTGGCCGCCGGAGAGCTCGCGGGGGAAGCGGTCGCGGTAGGTGGCCGGGTCGAGCGAGACCAGGTCGAGGAGCTCGTCGACGCGGGCGGCGATCTTCTCCTTCGACCAGCCGAGCATCTTCGGGACGATCCCGATGTTCGCCGCGACGGTCATGTGCGGGAAGAGGCCGCCGGCCTGGATGACGTAGCCCATGCGTCGGCGGAGCTCGTCGGCGTCGATGCCGGTGACGTCCTCGTCCCCGACGACGATGCGGCCCTCGGTGGGTTCGATGAGCCGGTTGATCATCTTCAGCGTGGTGGTCTTGCCGCAGCCGGACGGGCCGACGAGCATGACGATCTTGCCGGCCGGGATCTCGAGCGTGATGCCGTCGACGGCGGGCTTCTGCTGGCCCGGGTACCGCTTGGTGACCTCGTCGAGCAGGATGCTGCGGCCGGTGACGTCGCCCTCGGGGGCGGTGGTGGTGGCGGAGTCAGTGCTGGACACGGATACCTCTCGGGGTGGTCAGGCGGCCGAGGCCGATGAGGAGCAGGTCGAGGACGAAGGCGAGCAGGACGACCCCGACCACCCCGACGACGACGGAGTTCAGGGCGTTGGCGCCGCCGAGGCGGGACAGGCCGGAGAAGATGAAGCCACCGAGGCCGGGGCCGAGCGCGTAGGCGGCGATCGCGGCGATGCCCATCACCATCTGCGCGGACACCCGCACGCCGCTCAGGATGATCGGCCACGCCATCGGCAGTTCGACCTGCAGCAGGGTGCGCATCCGGCTCATGCCGATCCCCCGCGCCGACTCGACGACCGTCGGCGGGATCTCGGCGAGGCCGACCACCGCGTTCCGCAGGATCGGCAGCGTGGCGAAGAACACGACCGTGACGACGGACGGCACGACGCCGAACCCGAGCGGCACGATGAGCAGACCGATCACGGCGAACGACGGCAGGGTCAGCCCGACGGCGGACACCCCGTTCGCGATCGAGGTCAGCTGCGGACTGCGGTAGACGAGTGCTGCGAGCACCACGGCGATGAGCGTGGCGAGCACGGTGCACTGGACGACCAGTGAGAAGTGCTGCCACGACGAGAACCAGATCTGGTCCCATCGCTCCACGACGTACTGGAACACGGTTGGGCGCCCCTCCCTGGTCGGCCGAACGCCCCACCGGACGGGGCACGAACTCGACCGACCGTACGCAGGGGTCGGGGTACTTGACCAACGGCAAACGTCCGATCCGTGCAGTTCCTGCAATTTCGCGCAGGAAGAAACCCCAGTTCAGCGAGCAAGGGAGCGGTGTCACCTGGGAGAACGGTAACGATGTCGAGCAGCGGTCGGCTACTGCGGGGTCCTGCCCGCAGCGGGGACGACCCGCCGCACGGGGCACGACGGGTCGTCCGGTGGGACCCGGGACGGTCCGGCTCCCCGATCAGCCCGGCAGGGGGACGCGTCGGGCGGCGACCCGCTCGGCCTCGTGCACGGCGACCCGCTCCGCGGTGAGGAGCAGCGACGCGACCTCGGCAGCGCTCCGCCCGGGCCGGTCGTTCCAGGTGGTGAGGTCGCGGACCCGGGCCATCCGGACGTCCGGCGCCGGGCACCAGACCACCGGTCGCCCCTCGTCGGCGGCCAGGGCGTGCCACACCAGGTCGAGGGCCCGCTGCACCGGCTGCGAGTGCACGACCTGCGGGCCACCCGCCGCCGAGACGACGGCCCCCACCAGGCAGGCGGCGACGAGCGGTCGGCCCTGGGCGGCGAGCGCCGCAGCACTCGACGCCTTGCGCAGGCGTCCGTGCTCGTCGAGGTAGGCGAACCAGGAGTGTTGGATCCACCCCTGCTCGACGACGCCCCGTGCGCCGCTGAGCAGCCGTTGCAGGTCGTCGAGCTCGTGCAGGTGGGCGACCAGCCGTCGGTCGCGGGCTGCCGCGCGCCGGACGGCCAGGCGGTCGAGCAGACCGCGGAGACCGGTGCGACGGACGGCGTCGGGTCGGGCGGACGGGGCGGGAGAGGCGTCGGTGTCGACGTCGTGCGGGACGCGGAACTCGAGGGTCATCAGGCCCCTCCGATCTCCAGTGCACGGACAGGTGAGGGAACGGTAACCCCTGCGGGCTCAGCCGTCCAGCACCGCGTCGATCGCCCGGGCCGCGACCGTCCGGAACGCGTCGTCGTCCGTCACGGCGAGCGCCGACGCGATCGACACGGCCCACCCGCGCGCCCGGGCCCAGGTGGCGGGGTCCGCGTCGACGAGCGACGCGAACGTCCGCCCGCCGGCGTCGTCGAGCGTCAACCACCGGGTGGCGAGGTCGACCGCCGGGTCGCCCGCGGTCAGGTCACCGAAGTCGACCACGGCCGACAGGCGTCGGTCACCGAGCGGCGTCGGCTCGACGAGCAGGTTGAACGGGTGCAGGTCACCGTGCACCCAGACGGGAGGCCCGACGTGCGTCGGCGCACCGGCAGCGGTCCGCCAGAGCGTGGCCAGCTCCACGGCGCGGGGCACGTCGTCCGTCGCCAGTCGCGTCGTCACGGCCTCGCTCCGCGTCGCGAGCGGGACGGCGCGGACCGGGTTCGCGGGGGCGTCCGCCGGTGCCGGCACGTGCAGGCGGGTCACGACGGCGGCGAGGTCCCGTGCCACCCGGACGCCCTGGGCCTGCTCACCCGCCGGTCGCCCGGGCAACCACGGCACGATGCTCCACGCCCAGGGGTAGCCGAGCGCGGGACGGCCGGTGCGGACGGGCTCCGGGACGGGTGCGGCGTCCCCCACCAGCGCAGCGATCGTCGGCAGCCACCGCTGCTCGTGCTCGACGAGGGTGGCGGCCGCGGCGCGGCGGGGCAGCCGCACGGCGAGGGCGTCACCGGCACGGACCACGACGTTGTCCCACCCGCTCGCCACGACCCGCAGGGGCAGGTCGGCGAGGTCCGGGTGCTGGTCACGGAGCAGTGCGACGACCAGCTCGACGTCGACGTGGAACTCGGCCGCCGGGGTGCCCATCGGGCCAGGGTACGACGTCGTCGTCATCCCCGCGAAGTGGGGCTGCTGCGGAAACGTACTCCTTGGTATCCTCCAAGAGAAGCGACGTGGGTGTCCCTGGGGGGACCCGCGTCGCTCAGCCCTCCCCGGGGCCCTCCGGCCGGATGATCGCCACGAGTCGAGGCACCTCGGCCCGGGTCCGTTCGGTCGCCATCGCCGACAGCAGCATCGTCCAGAGCTCCTGCAGCCGGTCGTACAGGTCCGCCCGGTCGTGCAGCATGTCCGACACCATCTGCACACCGGCGACGGCGGGGCTCACGACGTGCCCGACGAGCTCCGGGTCCCACGACGGGTCGACCTCGCCGACCTCGATCGCCCGACGGATGATGTCGGCCGTGTGGTCCACCCAGCGGCCGAACGGGTGCTCGCGCGGGATCTCCCGGGCGTTCGGGTCCGCGGCGAGCCGGAGCCCGGCACGGACCACGACCTCCCGCGTCATCTGCGTCGCCACGCCCTGCGACATCCACATCAGGGACTCCAGCGGCGATGCCGAACGCGTGGCGGCGACCTCCGCGTAGTGCCGGGAGATCTCGTCCTGCCGAGCGATCACCGCGCTGGCGATGTCGGCCTTCGACCGGAAGTGGAAGTACAGCGCCCCCTTGGTCATGCCGGCACGCTCGGCGACGCCGTCCATCGACGCCCCGAGGTAGCCGCGCTCGTCGAACTCGGCCGCCGCGGCCTCGATGAGGGCCGCGCGCGTCGCCACCGCCCGCTCCTGCCTGATCCGGCCGTCCTGCGCCATGTGCTCGATGGTAACCAGCCGGCCCTGCCCGGAGGAGGCCCTCAGGGGACCCCCCGAGCGCTGCCGTACCGTGACCGGCATGGACGGATGGCGGGACCCGCGGCGCTGGGTACGGGTGGGACGGTGGCTGCTGCTGCCGATCGCCGTGCTCGACTGGGTGGCCCTCACCCCGCAACCGGTCGTCGTCATCGCCTTCCTGCTCGCCGTGGCCGGCATGGCCGGCATGGCGGCAGCCCTCGTCGTGCGGATGCTGCACCGGTCCCGTGGCGCGATGGCGGGCCTCGGCGTGGTGCTGCTCCTCGGGGGACTCGTGGTCCTCGGGCTCGACCCCTTCCCCGGCACGGTGCCGTTCCTCGACCCGTGGTGGCCGGACGCGATCACGCAGCCGCAGGTCGTCGGCAGCGCCTACTGGAAGACCGCCGGCCTCGGGGTCGAGCTCGCCGGCTTCGCGCTCCTGGCCACGCTGCTCGTCGCGGCAGCCACCGGACGACCGGCGCCCCGCGGCCGCTGACGCCGCAGCACGTCCACCCGGAGGGGCACCCGCCCCCGGCTCCGCGCGGTCAGGTGCGGGCGAGCACCACGACGGCGACGTCCGCGCCGTCGCCACCGACGGGGACGAGCGACCGGACGTGCGCGACGAGGTCCTCGGGGTGGGCCACCGCCAGCGCTCCGAGCCCCTGCACGTCCCCGACGCCGTCGAGCGCCAGCGCGCCGTCGGTCGCCAGCACCACGCGGTCCCCCGGCCCGAGGTCCAGCGCGCCGACCGTGCGCGGCACGGTGTCCGGCTGCAGGCCGATCGGCAGGTCCGACGACCGCAGCGCGGCCACCGTCCCGTCGGCCCGCACGAGCAGCGCCGGACCGTGCCCGGCGTCGACCCACTCGGTGTGACCCGTCGTCGGGTCGAGGCGCACGTGCAGGAGCGACCCGACGGCACCGCCGGCCGACAGGTCGGGGGCGAGCTGCGCCTCCAGGCCGGCGAGCGCGTCGTGCAGCGGCAGGTCCGTGCGGGCGACGACGGCGGCACGGACCGACGCCGCGAGGAGCGCCGAGGCCCGACCGCCCGCGGTGACCGTGCCGATCGTGGCCTGGACGGACCCGTCCGCGGCGGTGCGCCAGTCGACCAGGTCGCCCCCGTCCTCGTCCGGCTCGAGGAACCCGTCGACCGCGGCTCCCCCGGTCTTGACCGGGTCGGGCACGAGCCCGGTGAGGACACGTCGTACCCGGCCCCGCTCGATCGAGTGGCCGAGCTCGCGCTCCGCCCACCGGGCGAGGTCCCCGAGGAGCGCGAGGTCCTCGTCGGAGAACACCCGCGGCTGCGCGTCCATCACACACAGCGTCCCGACCCGCGTGCCGTCGGACATCGTCAACGGTGCGCCGGCGTAGAACCGGACCCCGTACTCGGTCACGGCGGGCGTGTCGGCGAAGCGGAGGTCGAGGAGCGTGTCCGGGACGACCATCGGCTCGGGGGTGAGCACCGTCGTCGCGCAGAACTGCCCGGTCGCCGGCACGCTCGTGCCCTGCTGGAACCCGAACGTCGACTGCGTGGTGACGAGGTCGTGGTGGACGAGGTTGAGGAAGGTCAGCGGGACGCCGAACGCCTCGTGCGTCATGCGGGTGATGCGGTCGAAGCGCTCCTCGGGCCCTGATCCGAGTACCTCGAGCGCCTCGATCACCGCAGTGCGGCGGGCCGCACCGTCGAGATGGTTGGTCACCCCTCCTGTGTACCCGCACCACCGGCGAGGAACCAGTCCCGCGGGTGGGGGTCAGCCGTCAGCTCGCGTCGCTCGGACACCGGGGCCGCCCAGGCCGCCGCGTTCGCGAGCACCCGCTGGATGTCCGGGTGGTGGTAGACGGGGTACTCCTGGTCGCCCGGCGAGAAGTAGAAGACCCGGCCGAGACCCCGGCGGTAGGCGACACCGGAGCGGAAGACCTCGCCGCCGGCGAAGGTCGACAGGAAGACCTCCTCGTCGGGGCGCGGGATGTCGAAGTACTCGCCGTACATCTCCTGGCGGTCGATGACGATCGGGTGCGGGACGCCGGCGGCGATCGGGTGCTCGGGTGCGATCGTCCAGACGAGCTCACGCTCACCGTCGTTCCGCCACTTCAGCGAGCACGTCGTGCCCATCAGGCGCGTGAACGGCTTCGAGTAGTGCCCCGAGTGCAGGACGACCAGGCCCATCCCGGCGTGCACGGCCTCGACCACGCGGGTGACGATCTCGTCCGACACGTCCTGGTGCGCGACGTGTCCCCACCAGAACAGCACGTCCGTCTCCGCCAGGCGCTCGGCGGTCAGACCGTGCTCGGGCTCCTGCAGCGTGGCGGTGCCCACCGATGCCTCGGGGTGGTGCTCCCGGAGCGCGGCGGCGATCACGGTGTGCATGCCGTCGGGGTAGTGCCCGAGCACGGTCGCGTCACCGCGGCTCTCGTGCACGTTCTCGTTCCAGACGACGATGTTCAGGGGACGGCTCTCGGTCGGCGCTGACATGCCCCCGACGCTACCCGCTCCCTTGGTCGAATCGATACGACCGGCGGTGTGTCGGGGGTGTCGGGGGGTGTCGGGGGTTCTCCCGGACGGGTGCGCGACCATGTCGGCATGACCCCTCGCTCCCTGTTCCGTGCCGCCGCGGTGGCCGAACTCGTGACCTGGACACTGCTGATCGCCGGGATGGTGCTGAAGTACGGGCTGGACGCCGGCGACCTGGGCGTGCGCATCGGCGGGAGCATCCACGGGTTCGTGTTCCTGGCGTACCTCGTGGTGACGACGGTCGTCGCGGTGAACCAGCGCTGGTCGGTCGGGGCGCTCGTGCTCGGGTGGGCGAGCGCCGTCGTGCCGTACGCGACCGTGCCGTTCGAGGTCGCGGTCGCCCGGCGCGGCATGCTCGAGGGCCCCTGGCGACGGACCGCCGACGAGCGGTCCGGGGTCTGGGACCGCCTGCTCTTCTTCGTGGTGCGTCGGCCCGGGGTTTCGGTGGCGATCGGGGTCGTGGCGGTCGCGCTGGTGTTCTCGGCGCTGCTGGTCGCCGGTCCCCCGGTCCCCAAGGGCTGACGCGGCGCCGCCCTCGGCCGACCCGGTCGCACGACTTGCCGCCCGCGATCGTCCCGGTCGCACGACTTGCCGCTCACGTCCGGCGGCGACGGCATGTCCTGCGACCAAGACAGGGTCTGAGCGCGACCGCGTGACGGACGGGAGGCGCGGTGCCAGCCGGCACCGCGCCTCCCGTCCGTCGTCGGTGCGCGCCTAGAGCGCGGCCAGCGCCTCGTTGAGGGTGGCCGAAGGACGCATCACGGCGTTCGTCTTCGCCGCGTCCGGGCGGTAGTAGCCGCCGATGTCGGCCGGCTTGCCCTGGACCGCCACCAGCTCGTCGACGATCGTCTGCTCGTGCTCGTCGAGCTGCGCCGCCAGGCCCTGGAACGCCGCTGCGAGCTCGGTGTCCTCGGTCTGCCGGGCGAGCTCGTCGGCCCAGTACTTCGCCAGGTAGAAGTGGCTGCCGCGGTTGTCGATCGATCCGAGCTTGCGGCCGGGCGACTTGTCCTCGTCGAGGAACGTCCCCGTGGCACGGTCGAGCGTGTCCGCCAGCACCTTCGCCCGTGCGTTGCCCGTCACACCCGCGAGGTGCTCGAGCGACACCGCGAGCGCGAGGAACTCACCCAGGGAGTCCCAGCGCAGGTAGTCCTGCTCGACCAGCTGCTGCACGTGCTTCGGGGCCGACCCGCCGGCACCGGTCTCGAACAGCCCGCCGCCGCCCAGGAGCGGGACGACGGAGAGCATCTTCGCCGAGGTGCCGAGCTCCATGATCGGGAACAGGTCGGTGAGGTAGTCGCGGAGCACGTTGCCCGTGACCGAGATGGTGTCCTCGCCGCGACGGATGCGCTCGAGCGAGAAGCGCATGGCGTCCTCGGGCGCCATGACCTCGATCTGCAGCCCGTCGGTGTCGTGCTCGCCGAGGTACTGCCGGACCAGCCCGATCAGGTTCGCGTCGTGCGCACGCGTCTCGTCCAGCCAGAACACGGCGGGCGACCCGGTGGCACGGGCGCGCGTGACGGCGAGCTTCACCCAGTCGCGGATCGCCACGTCCTTCGTCTGGCAGGCACGCCAGATGTCGCCCTGCTCGACCTCGTGCTCGATGACCGTCTCACCGGAGCTCGTGACGACGCGGACCTTCCCGTCACCGGGGAGCTCGAAGGTCTTGTCGTGCGAGCCGTACTCCTCGGCCTTCTGCGCCATGAGCCCGACGTTCGGCACGGAGCCCATGGTCGACGGGTCGAAGGCGCCGTTCGCGCGGCAGTCCTCGATGACGGCCTGGTAGATGCCGGCGTAGCTCGAGTCGGGGATGACCGCGAGGGTGTCGTGCTCCTCGCCGTCCGGGCCCCACATGTGGCCGGAGGTGCGGATCATCGCGGGCATCGAGGCGTCGACGATGACGTCGCTCGGCACGTGCAGGTTGGTGATGCCCTTGTCCGAGTCGACCATCGCGAGCTCGGGGCCGGCGTCGATCCCGTCGGCGAACGCCTGCGTGATCTCCGCGCCGTTCGGCACGCTGTCGAGCCCGGCGAGGATCGAGCCGAGGCCGTCGTTCGGGTTGAGCCCGGCGGCGGCGAGGTCGGCCCCGTAGCGCTCGAACACGGTCGGGAAGAACGCCCGGATGACGTGGCCGAAGATGATCGGGTCGGAGACCTTCATCATCGTGGCCTTGAGGTGCACCGAGAACAGGACGCCCTGGTCCTGCGCGGCACGGATCTGGTCCTGCAGGAACGCCTCGAGCGCGCGGACGTGCAGGACGGTGCCGTCGACGACCTCGCCCGCGAGGACGGGGATCGACTGCTTGAGCACGGTGGTGTCGCCGTCGGCGGCCACGAACTCGATCGTCAGGGTGTCGTCGGCGGGGGCGATCCACGACTGCTCGTTCGAGCGGAAGTCGTCCTTTCCCATCGTCACGACGTTGGTCCGCGACTCGTGGCTCCAGGCGCCCATGCGGTGCGGGTGCTTGCGGGCGTAGTTCTTCACCGACAGCGGCGCGCGGCGGTCGGAGTTGCCCTCGCGCAGGACCGGGTTGACGGCGCTGCCCTTGACGCGGTCGTAGCGGGCCCGGACGTCGCGCTCCTCGTCGGTGGTGGGCTCGTCAGGGTAGGCGGGCAGGTCGTAGCCCTGCGCCTGGAGCTCCTTGACCGCCGCCTTGAGCTGCGGGATCGACGCCGAGATGTTCGGCAGCTTGATGATGTTCGCCTCCGGCGTCCCCGCGAGCTCACCGAGCTCGGCCAGGGCGTCGTCCAGGCGCTGCTCGTCGGTGAGCCGCTCCGGGAACTGGGCGATGATCCGACCGGAGAGCGAGATGTCGCGGGTCTCGACGTCGACCCCCGCGGTGCGCGCGAACGCCTCGACGACCGGCAGGAACGAGTGGGTGGCGAGGAACGGTGCCTCGTCCGTGAGCGTGTAGATGATCTTGGCCATGCTGGCGGGTACTCCCTTGTTCGACCGTGCCGGACCTCGGTCCGTCCACGGTACTCGCGGCGCGGTTTCTCTCGACGTCAAGATACCCGGTCGGGCCCTGCCGTGGGGTCGGGTCAGATCGTGATCCGGAACACCCGGACCCCGGCGGCCCGCAGCCCGGCGGTCCCGAGGCGGGTCCGCATGCTCCGGAAGGGGCGCTTGAAGCCCGAGCGGGCCGAGGCCACGCCGATCTGGTGGAGCACCTCGGACGTCAGCGTCCGCTCGACCTTCGGGGCGAGCCGGGTCACCCCCGAGACCGTGATGACGATGCGCACGGCGTTCGGCGCGAGCAGCGGCGCGATGAGCTCCGCGGCCTCCTGCGCCCGGTGGAACGCGGGGTCGTCGCCCGGTCGGCGGATCGCGATCACCGCGAGGTCGGCATCGGCGTGCTCGTGGGGATCGGGGAGGTCGCCCACCCCGACGACCCGCATCCTGGCGGCGTCGACGCCCGCACGGACGGCCGACGCCCGGAGGACGGGGAGCAGTTCCTGGGTGCCGGCGAGCACGACCTCGGCGGTCGCGAGGTCGATGGGTTCGTGGCGTTCCCGCGGCGTTCGGGCCATGGCGCAGGTCCTTCCGGTCGCTGGTCTCGGACACTACCGACGCGACGTCCAGCGGGCACGCAACCGCGGTGACACGTCAGCGGACTGTCAGCCGTTCGGTAACGGGAAGATCACGATCACCCCTGTACAAAGCGACAGACTCGTGCAGAATGGTCTGCGGCCATGACGACGACACACGACACCGACCAGCAGCAGCCGGAGACCCCGGTCGTGCACCTGTCCCGTCGCGCTGCCCTCGAGGCCGAGCGCGCAGCGGCCGGCAAGGCAGCGCGTCGCACCCGCGCTCCCCGCCCGTCCCGCTCGGACGCGGCCCCGGCGGTCGCGACCGTCTCCCCCGCACCGGCGCCCGGCCGAGCACCCGAGTCGTCGGCGGCTCCGGCTCCGGCTCCGCACACCGTCCCGGTCGCTGCGCGGTCGGGACGTCGCACGACCGAGGCCCGGGCCACCACCGAGCACGTCGACGCGCGGATCACCCGGGTCGTCCGTCGACGGAGTGCCGCGCTGCCGGTCGCCGCGACGCCCGCGGCACGTGCAACGCGCCCGTCCCGCTCGCACCGCGCGAGCCGCATCACGCTGACCAGCGCCGCTGCCGCACTCGCGATGTTCGCCGCGTCCGCGATGCCCGCCCACGCCAGCGCCGGCACCTCGTCAGCGACGTCCACGCTCGCGCCGCAGGTCCGCACCCAGGACTACGCGGTCACCCAGGCGGTCACGGCGGCCGCCCTCGACCGCGACGACTTCACGGTCGGCGGCGGGCAGCAGGTCGTCGTCGCCGGTGACGGCGGCGCCGAGGGCGCGGTGTCGTACGGCGGCGAGGTCCGCTCGCCGTTCCCCGGCCCGGTGCGCATGAGCTCCGGGTTCGGGTACCGCTCCGCTCCGTGCGCCGCGTGCTCCTCGCTCCACCAGGGTCTCGACTTCAACCCGGGCATGGGCGCCCCGATCGGCGCCGTCGCCGCCGGCACCGTCCGCGTCTCAGGCACGTACTTCTCGTACGGCACGACGGTGATCATCGACCACGTGATCGAGGGCCGCCGGGTCTCGACCCTGTACGGGCACATGATCCCCGGGTCGTCGCCGCTGCGGGCCGGCGACACCGTCGAGGCCGGCCAGTTCATCGGCAGCGTCGGCTCCTCCGGCGTCTCGACGGGTGCACACCTGCACCTCGAGGTCCTGATGGACGGAGTCACGCCGATCGACCCCGAGGCCTGGCTCGAGGCCCGTATCGGCCGCTCGCTCACGATCTGACCCGAGCACGACCCGGCCCGAGCACGACCTGACCCGGGCTCGATCCGACCTGGGCGACCCGGCGGATCGTCGGGGCCGCTGACGTCCCGGTCCGTGCACCCCGGACCCACAGCACTCGTGCAGCACCGGCGCGGCGACGTCCCAGCATGGCTGTACAGGATCACAGCATGGACGATCACCACAGACCGCCCGCCCGTCGCCGACCCACGGGGGTGTCCCGCTGATGGACGCCGACACCTGGATCGCCTTCGGGCTCGTCATCCTCTTCGTGCTCGTCGGCGGTGTCTTCGCCGCGGCGGAGATCGCCCTCGTCTCGCTCCGCGAGTCACAGCTGCAGCAGCTCGAGCGACGTGGCTCCCGCGGAGCCCGGGTCGCCGCGCTCGGGCGTGACCCGAACCGCTTCCTGTCCGCCGTGCAGATCGGCGTGACCGTCGCCGGGTTCTTCTCGGCCGCGTACGGTGCATCGTCGATCGCGCCGGACGTCGCGCCGCTGCTGTCCGGCCTCGGACTCGACCAGGGGGCGGCCGAGGCCGTCGCCCTCGTCCTGATGACCCTGGTCATCGCCTACCTGTCGCTCGTGTTCGGCGAGCTCGTGCCGAAGCGCCTCGCGCTGCAGCGCGCCGAGGGCTTCTCGATGGCCGTCGCGCCGACCCTCGACCGGTTCGCGACCGCGATGCGCCCGGTGATCTGGGTGCTGTCGAAGACCACGAACGGCGTGGTCCGGCTGCTCGGTGGCGACCCGGACGCCCGCAGCGAGTCGATGAGCACGGAGGAGCTCCGCGGTCTGGTCGAGGACCACGACGCCATCGACGCGCAGGGTCGTCGCATCGCCCGCAGCGCCCTCGACGCCGGTGACCGGATCCTCCGCGAGTCGATGCGCCCCTGGTACGACGTCTCGACCATCGACGCGTCGCTCAGCATCGCGGACGCGACCGACCACGCCATCGAGGTCGGCCACACCCGGTACCTGGTCACCGAGGGCTCGCGGGACGACGTCGCGGGCTTCGTGCACCTCCGCGACCTGCTCCGCCCGACCGACCCGACGGCACCCGTCTCGACGCTCGTGCGCCCCGTGCTCGCGCTGCCGGAGACGAAGTCGCTGTCGAGTGCCATCGCGGACATGCGCACCGAGGGACACCAGATCGCGCTCGTGGTGGACGAGTACGGCGGCAGTGCGGGCATGGTCACGCTCGAGGCGCTGCTCGAGGACCTCGTCGGCCGCATCAGGGACGAGTACGACCCGCCGGCCGCCGAGTCCGACGGGATCGACGGTGCGACCGTGCTCGAGGACCTCGCGGCCGACGGCGGTCCGCTGCTGCCGGACGGCGACTACGAGACCGTCGGCGGGCTCGTGCAGGTGCACCTCGACCGCGTGCCCGAGGTCGGTGACGTGGTCGAGACCGGCGAGCACCGCCTCGAGGTCACCGAGATGGACGGGCACCGGGTGGCGCGTGTGCGGGTCACTCCCCGAGCGGCGGACGCCGCCACGGCGGTGCCGGCGGCCACCGAGCCGGTGCACGCGGTCCCGCCCGTCTCCTAGCCGGGCCACCGCCGGACGGGAGGCGCGGTGCCGACCCGCACCGCGCCTCCCGTCCGTCACGGGTACCGCCGGTGCCTGTCGTCGCGACGGTGCCGCCACGTACGCTCGTGCCATGGGTATCGACGTGCGCAACGAGATCCGTGACTTCCTGTCCTCGCGGCGGGCGCGGCTCACCCCCGACGAGGTCGGCATGCCGTCGTTCGGCGGCGGCGTCCGCCGGGTGCCCGGCCTGCGTCGGCACGAGGTCGCGATGCTCGCCGGGGTGAGCGTCGACTACTACACGCGGCTCGAGCGCGGCTCGCTCAAGGGCGTCTCGGACAGCGTGCTCGAGGGACTCGCGGGCGCGCTGCAGCTCGACGAGGACGAACGGACGCACCTGTTCGACCTCGCCCGTCTGGCCAACGCCGGCGTCAAGGTGATGCACCGGAACGTACCGACGCGTGTCCGGCCGGGCGTGCAGCGCCTGCTCGACGCGATCACCGGCGCGCCCGCGTGGGTGCGGAACGAGCGCGGCGACGTCGTCGCGACGAACGAGCTCGGCCGGGCCCTGTACGCGCCGATGTTCGCGGGCCCCGGGCGCCCCGTGAACACCGCACGGTTCACGTTCCTCGACCCGGCCGCGCGCGAGTTCTTCCCCGACTGGGCGGCCACCGCGCGCGAGGCCGTCGCCGTCCTCCGCGCCGCGGCCGTCGCGAACCCCTGCGAGCCCGGTCTCGTGACGCTCGTCGGCGAGCTCTCCACACGGAGCGAGGAGTTCCGCGGCTGGTGGGCTGCCCACGACGTCCGGGTGCACCGACGGGGCGGCAAGCGCATCGCGCACCCCGTCGTCGGGGAGCTGCAGCTGGACTTCGAGGCGCTCGAGCTCGTCGCCGACCCAGGCCTGACGATGTTCACCTACTCGGCGGAGCCGGGCAGCGAGTCCGAGCGGTCGCTCGCGCTGCTGGGGACCTGGGCCGCGACGGAGCGGTCCGAGCGGCTCGCCGCCGTGCGCGCGGGCGAGGCCGAGCTGGACGACTGACGGGCCGACCGGACGACCGCCGTGGTCAGCGGTCGGTCGTCACGGCGCGGTCGGTCCTGCGGGTCCCTCGGGGCGAGGGGAGCCGTCGGTGCCGTCGGTGCTGTCAGTGCCGTCGGTGCCGTCGTCGCTCCCGAGCGTGTCGACGAGCGAGTCCACGCGGAGCCGGTCGATGCGCAGTTCCTTCTCGGTCGCGGTCAACCGCAGCACGCGGATCGCGGCGAACACGAGCACGATGAGTGCGACGACGAGCACGAGCAACAGCAGCACGACCGCCAGGTAGACGATGCTGACGACGGCGAATCCCCCGGAGACCATGCGACGACGCTAGCAGGGAGCGTTCGTAGGGTGGGGCCGTGACGAGGATGCCGGTGGACGAGGACACAGCGGCGCTCCTGCGACGACACCGCCGCCCGGAGCCGACGTTCGTCCGTGCGGTCGCGGGGTCCCTGGCCGATGCCCGCACCGTGCGCGAGGAACGGCCTGGTCCGGTCTCGTACGTGCCCGCGGACCGGCAGGTCGTCTCCGACGGGGACGCCGACGCGGTGCTGCTCACCTTCCCGAGCGTGGACACCGTCGCCGGGCTCGCACGGCCCGAGGACGGCCGGGTCGTCGTCCTCGCGCGCGACCCGGACCGGCTCCGCACCGGTTGGCTCGCCGAGTACGCGTCCGCGGTGGTCGCCGCCGAGGCGGACACGCTGCCGACGGTCGACCGGCTGGCGACGCTCGTCGGACCGTCCGTCGAGGTCGTGCGCCTCCCGGTGCCGTTCACCTGCGTGGACGGCTTCGGCGAGGGCTACTACGCGCGACCCGAACGGCTCCTCGACGCCGATGTCCGCGCCGCCGACCCGGCGTGGAGCCTGGTCGACGACCTCACCGCTCGCCGATCGGTCGCCGCCCTGCGGAGCGCGCTCGCGTCGGGCGAGTGGGACAGCCGGTACGGGGCACTCCGCCGGCGGCCCGCGCTCGACGGGTCGGTCGTCCTGCTGCGGCCCACTCCGTGACCGGGTCGTCGACGCGACACGCCCGGCTTGACACGCCGTCGTAGGCTGGGAGCGTGAGTCAGCAGGAGGTGGTCGGCGCGCAGAGCGCCGGCATCAGGGCGTGACGCCCCCGGCTGTGCCGTCCGGCACGGCCGCGTCCGTCGAACCCTGATCACACCTCCGCCCGTGCGGCGCGCACCCGCGCCCGGGCCCGTCGAGAGCGACCACACCGTGCTGCCCATCAGCGAGAAGACCATCCGTTCGTCCTTCGTCAACGCCTCCCGCAAGGAGGTCACCGACCTGACCCTGCCGACCGACCTCGAGACGCTGGACTGGGAGTCGCTCGACTTCCTCGGCTGGCGCGACCCGAAGACCGCGCGCCGCGCCTACGCCGTCGTCCCGACGCTCGAGGGCGACCTCGTCGGCATCCTGTTCCGGCAGGCCGAGGCGTCGCCGCGTGCACGGGCGCAGTGCTCGTGGTGCCAGGACGTCAAGCTGCCCAACGACGTCGTCTTCTACGCCGCCAAGCGCTCGGGGAAGGCCGGTCGGAACGGCAACACCGTCGGTACCCTCGTCTGCCAGGACTTCCAGTGCTCCCGCAACGTCCGACGCCCGGTGCCCCCGGCGTACGAGGGCTACGACGTCGAGGCCGCCCGGGTCCGCCGGATCGAGGACCTGCAGCTCCGGATCGCGTCCTTCGCCGCCGACCTCTGAGCCCGCCGAAGCCGCGGGACGCAATCTTGGCGGATGCTCGCAGCGCTGTACCGCTGCGAGCCTCCGCCGACGTTGCGTGCCGCGGAGGAGCCCCGGGAAACGCCGGCGTAACGCGCGGTCCCTAGGGTGTGGCGGGTGGACCTCCGCGACTTCGACTCCGCCCCCGCCGACGACGCCCGACGGACCGCCCTGCACTGGGCAGCGGTGCCGGCGTGGGCCGACGCCCTGGTGGCCGCTCGACCGTTCCGCACCGTGCCGGCCCTGGTCGCAGCGGCCACCGAGGCGGCGGCGCAGTGGACCGCGGCGGACCTCGACACCGCCCTCGCCGAGCACCCCCGCATCGGCGAGCGCACCACCGAGGCGTCGTCGGCCCGCGAGCAGGGCGCGATGGCGACGGCGGCGGACGACGTCGCAACGGCCATCGCCCGCGGGAACGCCGCGTACGAGGACCGGTTCGGCCGGGTGTTCCTCGTGCGTGCCGCCGGGCGGACGCCGGAGGAACTCCTCGCCGAGCTCGAGCGGCGCCTCGCGGGGGAGCCGGACGCCGAGGTGACCGAGGCCACCGCTGCCCTGGCCGACATCGCCGTGCACCGGATCCGAGC
The DNA here is from genome assembly GCF_028307415.1 of Curtobacterium uvaldense. Taxonomy (NCBI): domain Bacteria; kingdom Bacillati; phylum Actinomycetota; class Actinomycetes; order Micrococcales; family Microbacteriaceae; genus Curtobacterium; species Curtobacterium uvaldense. Next base: position 82,929 of record NZ_JAQMHU010000016.1, read on the forward strand.
GACCTTCGGCGTCCCGCACCTGACCACGCACGTGCTCGACGCCCGCACCGGCACCCCGGCCGTCGGTGTCGCGCTGACACTGCGTACCCCCGAGGGCGAGGTCCTGGCCACGGGGGAGACGGACGCGGACGGGCGCGCGGGGCTCGGGCCGGACGTGCTGCCCCGTGGGGACCTGGAGCTGCGGTTCGACACCGGCGCCCACCACCGCGCCGCCGGGGTCCCGACGTTCCACCCGTACGTCGTCGTCGCGTTCACGGTGACCGGGACCGACCACCTGCACGTGCCGCTGCTGCTCAGCCCCTTCGCCTACAGCACCTACCGCGGCAGCTGACCAGGCGGTCGCCCGGCGCCCGGCGCCCGGCGCCCGGCGCCGAGTCTCGCCCAGGCGGACACGTTCGTGGTCCCACGACCGCGAACGTGTCCGCGGAGCCGAGTCTCGCTGGAG
>NZ_JAQMHU010000017.1:0-81996 GCF_028307415.1 Curtobacterium uvaldense
GTGCCGGCCCGCACCGCGCCTCCCGTCCGGCGCGCGCACTTGCCCTCAGGTCACCGAGCGGGCAGGACACGCCGCGCGTCTCCTGCCGAGCGGGCAGGAACCGTCGCCGGACGACGCCGAGCGTGACAGAGATGGCCCGCTTGCGGGCCCCGCCCGTCGAGCGTGACGGAGAGGCCCGCTCGCGGGACGCGAGCGGGCCTCTCGGACCGTGTCGAGTGGACCGGGGCCGGACGTCAGCGAGCGGGCAGGTCCCGCTCCGGGTGCCCCACGTACAGCTGCTGCGGGCGGCCGATCTTGTTGAGCGGGTCGTTGTTGAGCTCACGCCACTGGGCGATCCACCCCGGCAGACGCCCGATGGCGAACAACACCGTGAACATGCGCGGCGGGAAGCCCATCGCCCGGTAGATGATGCCCGTGTAGAAGTCGACGTTCGGGTAGAGCTTGCGGCTGACGAAGTACTCGTCCTCGAGCGCGATCTGCTCGAGCTCCATCGCGATGTCGAGCAGGTCGTCCTGCACCCCGAGCGACTGCAGCACCTCGTGCGCGGACTCCTTCACGAGCTTCGCGCGCGGGTCGTAGTTCTTGTAGACGCGGTGCCCGAAGCCCATGAGCTTCACCCCGCGCTCCTTGTTCTTCACCCGCTCGACGAAGCGCGACACCGGCTCGCCGGAGTCCTTGATCTGCTGCAGCATCTCGAGCACGGCCTCGTTCGCGCCACCGTGCAGCGGCCCGTACAGCGCGTTGATGCCGGCGGAGATCGACGCGAACATGTTCGCCTTCGTCGAGCCGACCAGGCGCACGGTCGAGGTGGAGGCGTTCTGCTCGTGGTCCTCGTGCAGGATGAGGAGCCGCTCGAGCGCCTTCGACAGCACCGGGTTCGGTTCGTAGGGCTCGGCCATGGTGCCGAAGTTCAGCCGGAGGAAGTTGTCGACGAACGACAGCTTGTTGTCCGGGTAGAGGAACGCCTGCCCGATCGCCTTCTTGTGCGCGTAGGCGGCGATGACCGGGAGCTTCGCGAGGAGCCGGACGGTCTGCAGCTCGACCTTCTCGGGGTCGTCGACGTCCATGTCGTCCTCGTAGTACGTCGACAGTGCGCTCACGGCGCTCGACAGCACCGACATCGGGTGCGCCGAGTGCGGAAGTGCGTCGAAGAGCCGGCGGAGGTCCTCGTGCAGCAGCGTGTGCCGACGGATGCGGGCGTCGAAGTCGTCGAGCTCGTCCTTCGTGGGGAGCTCACCGTAGATGAGGAGCCACGCGACCTCGAGGTAGGTGCACCCCGATGCGACCTGGTCGATCGGGTACCCGCGGTAGCGCAGGATCCCCTGGTCGCCGTCGATGTACGTGATGGCGCTCTTGGTCGCACCGGTGTTGACGAAGCCGTAGTCGAGCGTGTTCAGCCCGGTCTGCTTCTTCAGCGAGGAGATGTCGATGGCGGACGCGCCGTCGACGCTCGGCAGGATCGGGAACTCCGCCGTGCCACCCGGGAACGTCAGTGTCGCCGTCTCCGTCGACTCCGCGGCGGCGGGGCTCACGGGGACGGGCGTGGTGGGCGGTGTGGCCGTCTTCTGAGCGTCGTTGGCAGTGTCAGTCACGACGACAGCCTAACTGCGCCGACTGTCGGTCGTGCACCACCGGAAGGCGGAGATCTGGTGGATTCCACGGATTGTGCGGGGAGCGCACAGCGGTCCCACCCCTCGTCACGACCGGGAGGCGCGGCCCACCTCGATCAGGACGCGGCCAGTCTCCGGGTGCTCGCCAGCCGCTGCGCCGCGGCCGCGATCCGGTCGTCGGTCGCGGTGAGCGCCACCCGGACGTGCTCCGCCCCGGCGGGCCCGTAGAAGGTGCCTGGTGCGACGAGGATGCCCCGTTCCGCCAGCCAGCCGACCGTGTCGAGCGCGGGCTCGCCGCGGGTCGCCCAGAGGTAGAGCCCGGCCTCGCTGTGGTCGATCCGGAAGCCCGCTCCTTCGAGTGCCCGTCGGAGCATGTTCCGACGGGCCCGGTAGCGGGCCTTCTGCTGCTGCACGTGCCTGTCGTCGGCGAGGGCCACGATCATCGCGTCCTGGACCGGCAGCGGCGGCATCATGCCGGTGTGCTTCCGGACCGCCAGCACGTCGGCCAGGATCGCGGCGTCCCCCGCGACGAAGGCAGCACGGTACCCGGCGAGGTTCGACTGCTTCGACAGCGAGTACACGCTGAGCACACCGTCCACCCGGTCGCCGACGACCTGCGGGTCGAGGATCGAGGGTGTCGGCGACGCGTCGTACGGCGGCTCCCACCCGAGCTCGGCGTAGCACTCGTCACCGACGATCACGGCGCCGAGCTCCCGCGCCCGTGCGACCGCGGCGCGCAGCTGTTCGACGGACAGCACGCGGCCGTCCGGGTTGCCGGGCGAGTTCAGCCACACGAGCTTCGTGCTCTCCGGCCATGCGGCGGGGTCGTCCGATGCCAGCGCGTCGGCCCGGACGAGCGCGGCTCCGAGCTCGTAGGTCGGGTACGCGGCCTCCGGGAACACGACGGTGTCCCCCGGGCCGATCCCGAGCCAGAGCGCGAGCCCGGCGATGAACTCCTTCGAGCCGATGGTCGGGAGCACCTGCTCGGGCGTCAGCGTGATGCCCTGCCGACGGCCGTACCAGTCGGCGATCGCCTCGCGCAGCGCGGGCGTGCCGGCGACCTGCGGGTAGGCGTGCGCGTCGGTCGCTCCTGCCAGTGCCCGTCGGACGACCTCGGGGGTCGGGTCGACGGGCGAACCGACGCTGAGGTCGACGATGCCGCCCTCGTACGCCGCTGCGCGCTGCTTGAACGGGACGAGCTGGTCCCAGGGGAAGTCGGGGAGGTCGAGCGCCACGGAGCGGTCCGGGGTCAGCCGCGCGGGGGCTGGGCCGTGATGACGGGGTGGTCCTTGTGGATCACACCGACCTTGGCGGCACCGCCGGGCGAACCGACCTCGTCGAAGAACTCGACGTTGGCCTTGTAGTAGTCGGCCCACTCGTCCGGCAGGTCGTCCTCGTAGTAGATCGCCTCGACCGGGCAGACCGGCTCGCACGCACCACAGTCGACGCACTCGTCGGGGTGGATGTACAGCGACCGGTCACCCTCGTAGATGCAGTCGACCGGGCATTCGTCGATGCAGGCGCGGTCCTTGACGTCGACACAGGGCTGGGCGATCACGTAGGTCACGGTGCGGGTGCTCCCTTCGGACTGAGCGTGGTCGAGTCTACTCGCGGCGCCCGGGAGCCCCGGACCGCGCGGTGTCCGTGGACGATGCGGCAGCCGTCCCGGCCCCGGCTCCGGCTCCGGACGCCGACGCCGCCGCGGCGCGGGCTCGCAGCCCCGACAGGTCGGGCCAGGCGAGGGCGAACGCCGCGATCGCCGCCGGCGCGAAGGTCCAGACGTAGCCGGCGAGGTTCGCGAGCACCAGCGGGGACGACTGCCCGCCGACGCTCACGAGCACCTGCGTCGCGACGATGATCCCGATGCCGGCCGCTGCGACCATCGCCCGCGAGCGGTACAGGAGGCGCAGTCCCACCACGAGTCCGAGCACGATGAGCGTCGTCAGGACCATGCCGACCGGGAAGCCCGCGAGCCGCTGCTGGTGCGTGACGGTCCCGAGTGCTCCGACGACGAGCCCGGCGACCGCCGCGACGACGACCGCCGTCACCTTCCCCTGAGGGGTGAGCTCGGCGAAGGTCTCGGGAGCGTGGGGCACCGGGTCGGCGTCGTGCCGGAACGCCTCGACGGCGGGGGCCTCCTGCCGGACGCCGTGGGGCATCACCCAGGTCAGGCGCTGCGGATCCGTCGGGTCCACGGGGTCGATGGCGACCTGCGACCGGTACTGCTCGACGGCGGCGCGGACCTTCGCCCGGACGGGGACGACGTCGACGGTCAGGTCGACCTCGTCCGACGTCGGGTCGACGATCATCGAGAAGGGGACCTCCTCTGCCCGGGCCGCGTACCGGGCAGCGTGGTGCACCCGCACGTGGTCCGGGTGGCCGTACCCGCCGTCGTCGGCGTAGCTGACCACCGCGTCGGCGCCGGTGGAGCGGATCGCCGCGCGCACGTCGTCGACGACCTCGCCCAGGTCCGCCGCGGTGAGCGAGTCGGCCGGGGCGTCGTCGGCGGCCGTCGCGCGTCCGTCCGGTCCCCACTGCATGCCGGAGTCGCTGTACCGCCGCTCGGGCAGGTCGGTGGGACGTGCTCCCCGGCCGCCGAGCCACAGGTGTGCCGGACCGCCGAGCGCGGCCAGCGCGGCGGCGATCTCGGTCTCGCGGTGTGCCGCGACACGGGGGCCGTCACCGAAGAGCGGCGCCAGGGCCTCGGTGAGCATCTCGCCGCGCTCGCCCCGCGTGGCGGTGAGCACCGTCACCTCGGCGCCGAGCTCGAGCAGGGTGGCGATGGTGCCGCCGGACGACAGGGTCTCGTCGTCGGGATGGGCGTGCACGAACAGGACGCGCTCGGGACGCGGTGCGGGAGCCTTGGACATCGCGTCCCAGGGTACTTCGCTAGCGGGGCGTGACGATGTACGTCGCGGTGACGCCGTCCGACGACTCGGACACCGTCAGCACCACGCGGTACGCGTCGCTGCGGAACATCCCGAACGCGCTCGACGTGTCCGCACGCTTCGCGGATTCGGTGTACCCGGCGGCAGCGAGCTGCTCGGCGGCCGCCGCGAAGTCGTCGACCGAGGCCACGCGGACCTGCACCACCCAGCCGGAACCGTTCGGCCCGGCCCCACCGCCGAGCACGGTGCCGTCGACGAGCGGGACGTCGGCGGTCGGGAAGCCGTCCGGCACCCTGCCGTCGCTCGTCACGCCCGTGCCCGACAGTGCCGCGTCGAGGGCGCCGTCGATGCCGCCCGCGACCGAGGCCATGCCGTCCTGCACGGCCTTGCCGTCGATGCCCTGCACGGTCTCGCTGACGTTCGAGGCGACCGACGAGCCGAGGTCGGTCGCCTGGCGCACCGCGTCGGCGGAGCAGCCGGTCAGGCCCGCGAGGGCGATCCCCGCGGTCACGGCAGCGATGAGGGTCCGGGTCGTGCGCATGCGGACACCCTAGGTGGACTGCCGGGAGGCGCGGCGTGCGTTCCCTGGGAAGTCTCCCGTCCGCCGCGCCGCCGGTCAGGACAGGTAGGTGCGGGCGGCTGCCGTCAGGGCGTCGACGCCGACCGGGATCGCCGGCTCGGCCTGCGGCGCGTAGAACGGCGAGTGGTTGCTCGGGATCTCCTCGCCGCGGCGGAACAGCTCCGGATCGGTGATGCCGGTGAACCAGTACACGAGCGGCACCCCCGCCGCGGTGGCGAGCTGGCCGACGTCCTCCGACGCCATCGCCAGCCCGATCTCCAGGTCGCGCGCACCGGGCACGACGGGACGGATCGCCTCGAGCACGCGCTTCGCCGCCTCGGGGTCGTTCACGGTCACCTCGGCACCCGGGGCACGCTCGATGGTCGGCGCGGCGAGGCCGCCCGCCTCGCTCTCGGCCCGCACGATGCGCTCGATCGAGGCGATGATCCGCTCGCGGGTCTCCTCGTTCCGAGCGCGCGTCGAGATCTCGATGACGGCCTGGTCCGGGATGATGTTCGGCCGGGTCCCGGCGTGGAAGGCGCCGACGGTGACGACGCCGGCGTCGGACGGCGAGACCTCGCGGGAGACGACCGTCTGCAGCCGCACGACGGCGCTCGCGGCGGTGACGATCGGATCGAGCGAGGCCTGCGGCGCCGAACCGTGCGCGCCGCGGCCGTTGAACGTGACCGTCAGCCGGTCGCTCGAGGCCATGACCGGTCCGCTGCCGACCGCGACGATCCCGACCGGCGCGGGGGCGGAGTGCTGCCCCAGCACGACCTCCGGCTGCGGGAAGCGCTCGACCAGGCCGTCCTCGATCATCGCGCGGGCACCGGAGATCACCTCTTCCGCGGGCTGGAACACGGCGACGACCGTGCCGTGCCACGCGTCACGGGTGTCGACGAGGCGCTCGAGGGTCCCGAGCAGCCACGTGACGTGGATGTCGTGTCCACAGGCGTGCATCGTCGGGACCTCGACGCCCTCGTCGTCGCGGCCGGTGTGCGTGCTCGCGTAGGACAGCCCCGTGCGCTCCTGCACGGGCAGGCCGTCGATGTCGGCGCGGAGCCACACGACCGGTCCGTCGCCGTTCGCCAGGACGCCCACGACGCCCGTCCCGCCGACGCCCGTGGTGACCTCGATCCCACCGATCTCGGCCAGTCGGTCGGCGATCACACCGGCGGTGCGGTGCTCCTGGAAGCCGAGCTCCGGGTGGGCGTGCAGGTCCTGGTACAGGGAGAGGAGATCGAGGGTCACCCGTCCACCGTAACCCCGGAGCCGGAGGGCGCGGACGCCGACGGCCCGGCCACCTCGACGAGGTGACCGGGCCGTCGGACGGAGGCAGTGCCTCCAGGCTGTCGCGGGGTTACGCGTCCTGGCGCTTCAGGCGGGCGTACGCGCGCTGACGGGCCTGCGCGTCGAGCTCGACCTTGCGGATGCGCACGTTGTCGGGGGTGACCTCGACGCACTCGTCCTCGCGCGCGAACTCCAGGCACTCCTCGAGGGAGAGCTGGCGCGACGGCGTCATCGACTCGAAGGAGTCGGCGTTCGCCGAACGCATGTTCGTGAGCTTCTTCTCCTTCGTGATGTTCACGTCCATGTCGTCGGCGCGCGAGTTCTCGCCGATGACCATGCCCTCGTAGACCTCCTCCGTCGGGTTGACGAAGAACGTCATGCGCTCCTGCAGGTTCGTGATGGCGAACGGCGTCACGACACCGGCGCGGTCGGAGACGATCGAGCCGTTGATGCGGGTCTGGATCGGGCCCGCCCAGTCGTCGTAGCCGTGCGAGATCGCGTTCGCGATGCCCGTGCCACGGGTCTCGGTGAGGAACGACGTGCGGAAGCCGATGAGGCCACGCGACGGCACGATGAACTCCATGCGGATCCAGCCGGTGCCGTGGTTCGTCATGTTCTCCATGCGACCCTTGCGCGCGGCCATGAGCTGCGTGATCGCGCCGAGGTGCTCCTCCGGCGTGTCGATCGTCATGTGCTCGTAGGGCTCCTGGAGCTTGCCGTTCTCGTCACGCTTCGTGACGACCTGCGGCTTGCCCACGGTGAGCTCGAAGCCCTCGCGGCGCATCTGCTCGACCAGGATGGCGAGCGCCAGCTCGCCACGGCCCTGGACCTCCCAGGTGTCCGGGCGGCCGATGTCCTGCACCTTGAGCGACACGTTGCCGATGAGCTCGCGGTCGAGGCGGTCCTTGACCATGCGCGCGGTCAGCTTGTGGCCCTTGACCTTGCCGACGAGCGGGCTCGTGTTGGTCCCGATGGTCATCGAGATGGCGGGGTCGTCGACCGTGATGGTCGGCAGCGGGCGGACGTCCTCGGGGTCGGACAGCGTCTCACCGATGGTGATGGTGTCGAAGCCGGCGACGGCGACGATGTCACCGGGGCCCGCGGACTCGGCCGGGAAGCGGTCGAGTGCCTTCGTGATGAGCAGCTCGGTGATGCGGGCGTTCGCGACGGTGCCGTCGTGCTTGACCCACGCGACCGTCTGCCCCTTCTTCATCGTGCCGTGGAAGATGCGGAGCAGCGCGAGGCGGCCGAGGAACGGCGAGGCGTCGAGGTTGGTGACGTGCGCCTGCAGCGGGTGCTCGTCGTCGTACGTCGGCGCCGGCACGTGCTGCAGGATCGCCTCGAACAGCGGCTCGAGGTCGTCGTTGTCGGGCAGCTCGCCGTCGTTCGGCTTGTTGCGGCTCGCGGCACCGGCACGACCGGACGCGTAGACGACCGGGACGTCGAGGATCGCGTCGAGGTCGAGGTCGTCGACCTCGTCCGACAGGTCGGAGGCCAGGCCGAGGAGCAGGTCCTGCGACTCGGAGACGACCTCGTCGATGCGGGAGTCCGGGCGGTCCGTCTTGTTGACGAGCAGGATCACCGGGAGCTTCGCGGCGAGCGCCTTGCGCAGCACGAAGCGGGTCTGGGGCAGCGGGCCCTCGGACGCGTCGACGAGCAGCACGACACCGTCGACCATGGAGAGGCCGCGCTCGACCTCACCACCGAAGTCGGCGTGGCCGGGGGTGTCGATCACGTTGATCGTGATGCGGCCACCCGGGTTGAACTCCTCGGCGTGCTCCCCGTTGTAGAGCACCGAGGTGTTCTTCGCGAGGATGGTGATGCCCTTCTCGCGCTCGAGGTCGTTCGAGTCCATCATCCGGTCTTCGCCCTCGAAGTGGGCGTCGAACGAGTTGGTCTGCGTGAGCATCGCGTCGACGAGGGTGGTCTTGCCGTGGTCGACGTGTGCCACGATGGCGACGTTGCGCAGGTCGGACCGGGTGGCGAGCGCCATACAGGACATCCTTCAAGTGTTCGGAGAAGATCGGGCGGCCGACGGCGGCTCTCGCGCCGTGGTGGCACTGCCCGTGGGTGGGCTGGAACGCCCGACACGCCAGTCTACCGGTAGTTCGCAACCCTGAGGAGTACAGCGCATGACCCGACGGCGGACGTGGACCGAGATCACGATCGTCCTCATGCTCTCACTGGGCGGCAGCGCGCTGTACTCGGTGCTGCAGATCATCGACGACCTGTCCCAGACGACGCCCCTCGGCGAGCAGTCCACGGCACTCAACACGTCGACCACGACCGTGCAGTACGTCGACCTCGCGCGGCAGCTCGTCGGCATCGCGGTCGACCTGGCCCCGGTCGCGCTGGTCTGCTACCTCCTCTGGAGCGCGAGGCGCCCGCACCTCCACCGGCTCGGCATCGACCGCTTCCGGGCGCGGCCGGACCTCGGCGGTGCAGCACTCATCGCGCTCGGCATCGGCATCCCCGGACTTGCGCTCTACTTCACCGGTCGCGCACTCGGCTTCACGGTGGACGTCGACCCGGCGGCGCTGAACACCTACTGGTGGACGATCCCCGTCCTGCTGCTCTCGGCCGTCCGGTCCGGGCTGCAGGAGGAGGTCATCGTGATCGGGTACCTGTACGAGCGACTCGGCGGGCTCGGGTGGGGGCGGTGGCAGGTCATCCTGTCGACCGCGGTCCTGCGCGGGAGCTACCACCTGTACCAGGGGTTCGGGGCGTTCGTGGGGAACGCGGTGATGGGCGTCGTGTTCGGGTGGATCTACACGAGGTGGGGGCGGCTGCTCCCGCTCGTCATCACGCACTGCCTGCTCGACGCCGTCGTCTTCGTGGGCTACCCCTTCGTCGCCCAGGCGTTCCCGGGACTGTTCCGGTGAGCGCACCGAGGTGGGGTCGACTGCCCGGTGGACTGCGCGACCTGACGGCCGCCGACGGCGTCGCCATCGCGGCGGCCTACCGCGACGACGAGATCTGCCGCTGGCTCCCGGTCCCGCGGGGCCTGCCGCCCGAGGCGTACGGAGCCTGGGCCGACGAGGCCGCGGCGCTCCGCGCATCCGGCGACGGCCTCCGTCTCGCCATCGAGTGGGCGGGTGGTCTGGCCGGGTCGATCGAGGTCAGACGTGTCGACCGCCGGGCCCGGAGCTGCGAACTCAGCTACTGGTCGGTGCCCGGTCGGCGCCGCACCGGTGGGACCGCGGCAGCCGTCCGTACCCTGGCGGACCACCTCGTCACGTCGGCGGAGTTCCGTCGCGTGGAGCTGCGGATCGCACCGGGCAACGCTGCGTCCCTCGCCCTCGCGCGCCGAGCCGGTTTCGTCCCCGAGGGGACGCTGCGGCGCGCCGGGTTCCTCGGTGACGGGTCGGTGGTCGACCTCACCGTGTGGTCGCGCACCGACCGGGACGTGGGCCGGTGACGGACGGGAGGCGCGGTACCGACCGGCACCGCGCCTTCCGTCCGTCGGCTGGTCACGCGACCAGCTGCGGCACCTGCTCCGGGTAGTGGCACGCCGCACGGTGGTCGCGCTCCGCGCCGGCGCGCGGCGCCTTCTCGGGCACCTCGTCGCGGCACCGCGCCTGCTGCGCCTCGGGCAGCATCGCGTAGAGCGGGCAGCGCGAGCGGAACCGGCAGCCGGTCGGGCGCTCGGTCGGGCTGGGCGGGTCCCCCGGCAGCAGGATCGTCCGCCGTGCGCGCTCCACGACGGGATCCGGCACCGGGACCGCCGACATGAGCGCAGCCGTGTACGGGTGCATCGGGCGCTCGAAGACCTCGTCGACCGCGCCCTCCTCGACGGTGCGGCCCAGGTACATCACGCTCACCCGGTCCGCGACGTGCCGGATCACCGACAGGTCGTGCGACACGAACAGGTACGACAACCCGAGTCGTGCCTTGAGGTCGGCGAGCAGGTTGAGCACCCCGGCCTGGATCGACACGTCGAGCGCGGAGACCGGCTCGTCGAGCACGATGAGCTCCGGCTCGGTCGCGAGCGCCCGAGCGATCGAGATGCGCTGCCGCTGCCCGCCGGAGAACTCGTGCGGGTAGCGGTCGGCCTCGGCGGCACGGAGCCCCACGAGCCCGAGGAGCTCCGGCACCCGCTCGGCGATGCGGTCCGACGAGGCGCCGATGGCCCGGAGCGGTTCGGCGACGACGTCGTACACGGACATGCGCGGGTCGAGGCTCGCTGCGGGGTCCTGGAACACCATCGAGATGCGCTGCCGCAGCTGCTTCGACGCCGTGACCGGCTGTCCGAAGAGCTCGACCGTGCCGTGCTCGGGCCGCTCGAGGTCCATCAGCTGGTGCAGGGTCGTCGACTTGCCGGACCCCGACTCCCCGACCAGGCCGAGCGTCTCGCCCGTGCGGATGTCGAGGTCGACGCCGTCCACCGCGTAGACCTCGCCGACCTTGCGCTTGAACACCGATCCCTTGACGAGCGGGAACGTCTTCGTCAGCCCCTCGACCTGGACGACGGCGGGGCGCTGCTCGCGGGCGGCGGGTGTGGTGACCGCGACGCCGGTGTCCGGGATCTCGGGCAGCCGGAAGATCGCGCCGGCGTCGGCGTGGGCCTCGGCGACCTCCTCGTACCGGTGGCAGGCGACCGCGTGCGGCACCGAGGTGTCGACCGGCCCTTCTCCGGGGACACCGGCCGCCACGTCGACCGCGGCGAGCGGCGGTTCCGACCCACGGCAGACGGCGGCGGCGAGCGGGCACCGGTCGGCGAACGGGCAGGCGTCGGGCAGCCCGATGAGCGACGGCGGCGACCCGGGGATCGGGACCAGCGGCTCGCCGCTCGACTCGTCGAGCCGGGGCAGCGCGCCGATGAGGCCGATCGTGTACGGCATGCGTGGTCGGGCGAACAGCTCGTCCGCACTCGCGGTCTCGACGATCCGCCCGGCGTACATCACGGCGATGCGGTCGGCGATGCCGGCGATCACCCCGAGGTCGTGGCTGACGAACACCAGGGCGGCACCGGTCTCGCGCTGCGCGGTGCGGAGCACGTCGATGATCTGGGCCTGGATCGTCACGTCCAGTGCCGTGGTCGGTTCGTCGGCCAGGATCACGTCCGGGTCGTTCGCCATGGCCATCGCGATCATCGCGCGCTGCCGCATGCCACCGGAGAACTCGTGCGGGAAGGCGTCCACGCGCTGCGCGGCCTGCGGGATGCCGACGAGCTCGAGCAGCTCGATCGCCCGGGCGCGTGCGTCCTGCTTCGAGGCACCCCGGTGCACGCGGACGGTCTCGGCGATCTGCTCACCGATCGTGTACACGGGCGTGAAGGCGGACAGCGGGTCCTGGAAGACCATGGCGACCTTGGCTCCGCGCAGCTTGCTCAGCTGCTTGTCGCTGCGGCCGAGGAGCTCCTGCCCCTCGAGCGCGATCGACCCCGTGACCTTCGTGGTCTCCGGCAGCAGTCCGAGGATCGCCATGCTCGTGACGGACTTGCCCGAACCGGACTCGCCGACGATGCCGAGGACCTCGCCCCGCCGGAGCTCGAGGTCGACCCCCCGAACGGCGTGCACGACGCCGCGCGGGGTCGGGAACCGGACGTCGAGGTCGCGGACGCGGAGCAGCGGTTCGGTCGTGGTGGTCGTCGTGGTGGTGGTGCTCATGCGCCGGCTCCTGCCTGCGTGGTGATGGTCGCGGCGTCGACCGCGGCCTGGTTCTGGTCGCGCTTCCGACCGCTCCGCTTCTGCTTCTTGCCCGTCGCCGACGTCGGGTCGAGCGCGTCGCGCAGCCCGTCGCCGAGCAGGTTCGCCGCGATGGCGAAGACCACGAGCGCACCGGCCGCGAAGAAGAACAGCCACGGGCTGGTGAGCGCGGCGTCCTGGTTCTGCGCGATGAGCGTGCCCAGCGAGACGTCCGGTGCCTGCACGCCGAAGCCGAAGTAGCTGAGACTCGTCTCGGACAACACCGCGGCGCCGACCTGGATCGTGCCGTCGATGATGAGGAAGGACGCCACGTTCGGCAGGATGTGCCGGACGATGATCCGGAACGGTCCGATGCCCATGTACCGGGCGGCGCGCACGAACTCGCGCTCCTTCACCGACAGCGTCATCGAGCGGACGACCCTGGCGGTGATCATCCAGCCGAAGCCCGCGATGAGGGCGACCAGGACGATCCAGCCCGAGTTCTGGATGCGTGGGCTGATGATCGCGATGATGAGGAACGACGGCAGCACGAGCAGCATGTCGACGAAGAACATCACGATCCGGTCGACCCAGCCGCCGAAGTACCCGGCCGCGGCACCCGTCAGGGCAGCGATCGCCGTCGAGAACACCGCGACGAGCAGGCCGATGAGCAGGCTCTTCTGCATCCCCCGCGCGGTCTGCGCGAAGACGTCCTGCCCGATGCCGTTCGTGCCGAACCAGTGCGTCCCGCTCGGCGGCTGCGAGAACGCGGTGTAGTCGATCTGCGAGTAGCCGTACGGGCTCACGAGCGGCCCGATGAACGCGAAGGCGAAGAGCAGCACGATCACGACGAGGCCGATCCCGGCCCCGCGGTTCATGAAGGTGCGGACGACGGTCTGCACGAAGCGGTTGCGCTGCTTCCCGCCGGGCTTCGGGCTGCCGGGCAACGGTGTGTCGGACCGACCGACGGTCGTGCCGTCGACGGGTTCGATCCGGGTGTCGGTCATGTCAGTTCCTCCGCACGCGGGGATCGAGGACGGCGGTGAGGGTGTCCGCGAGGAACCCGGCGATGAGCACCATCACCGACGCGAACAGCGAGTACGCCGTGACCGCGTTCACGTCGTTGTTGTTCACCGAGTCGATGAACCACGCACCGAGGCCGTTCCACCCGAAGATCTTCTCGGTGAAGATCGCCCCGGTCAGGATGCCCAGGAAGCCGTAGGCGAAGAGGGTCGTCATCGGGAGGAGCGCCGTCCGGAGCCCGTGCTTGAACGTCGCCTGCCGTTTCGTCAGGCCCTTCGCGCGCGCGGTCCGCAGGAAGTCCGAACCGAGCACGTCGAGCATCGTCGCCCGCTGGTACCGGCTGTAGATCGCGATGAGCCCGAGTGCGATCGAGATCGTCGGCAGGAGCAGGTGCACGCCGCGGTCGAAGAACAGGTCGATCCAGCTCCCGCTGAGCCCCGGGGTGGCCTCACCGGTGAAGTTGATGAGCTGGGTCCCGGTGTCCTGGTTGAGCTTCGTCGCCCCGATCTTCAGGAACACGGCCGTCAGGAACACCGGTGTCGAGATGAGCACGATCGAGATGATCGCGCTCACCCGGTCCGAGATCCGGTACTGCCGGACGGCGTTCCAGACGCCGAGCAGCACCCCGAGCAGGATGCCGACGATCGTGCCCACCAGCAGCAGGCGGAGACTCACCCCCAGGCGCGGCCAGAACTGGTCGGTCACGGGGCGGTCCTGGATCGTCCGCCCCATGTCTCCCTGCACGACGTCGCCGAGCCAGTGCCCGTACCGCACGACGATCGGCGTCTTGTCGTTGACACCGATGTCGTCGAGCTTCTTGTCGATGGTGGCCGCAGGCGGGGCCGGGTTGCGCTCTGCGTAGACGGATCGGGGGCTGAACGTCGCCGAGGCCAGGAAGTACGTCAGCGAGGTGGCGAGGAACACGAGCACGACGTAGTACACGAGTCGACGCGCCAGGAAGCGGGTCATGCGGAACACCATACGACCCGATTTGTTTCCGGGAGATCACATCCCGCCACTCCCCGCGTAACGAATTGGTGTTTGCAACAGAACGGGTCGACTGCCCCCGCGCGGGGGCCGTATGGTGATCCACAACTTCACGAGGGGAAGACCATGAAGCACAGGAAAGTCCTGGCGTTGACGGCGGCACTCGCCGGCTTCGCTCTCGTCGCCACCGGCTGCTCGAACGGATCCAACGGTGGGTCCGGCAGCGGCTCCGACGACTCGGGCAAGAAGACCCTGCCCACCTCGGCCCAGATCAACGAGCAGCCCGTCTCGGACCTGCAGGACGGCGGCACGCTCCGCCTGCCGATCTCGCAGTGGATCACCCAGTGGAACTACAACCAGGTCGACGGCGCCCTGGTCGACGCCTCCACGATCGAACAGGCGACGATGCCGTTCATCTACGTGATCGACGGCAAGGGCGCCCCGCAGCTCGACACCGACTACGTCTCCAAGGCCGAGGCGACGAGCGACGACCCGCTCACGATCGAGTACGAGATCAACCCGAAGGCGAAGTGGAACGACGGGTCCCCCATCACGTGGAAGGACTTCGAGAACGAGTGGAAGGCCCTGAACGGGACGAACCCGGACTACCTGGTCGGGTCGACCACCGGGTACGAGGACATCGCCTCGGTGACGAAGGGGTCGTCCGACCAGGACGTCAAGGTCGTCTTCGACAAGCCGTTCTCCGACTGGAAGTCGCTCTTCACCCCGCTCTACCCGGCCAGCCAGACCGGAACCCCCGAGCAGTTCAACGAGGCGTACAAGGGCAAGGTCCCGGTCTCCTCGGGCCCGTACAAGGTGTCCGAGCTCGACGAGACCGCCGGCACCGTGACGATCGTCCCCGACGAGAACTGGTGGGGTGACAAGCCGAAGCTCGACCAGGTCATCTTCCGGTCGCTCGACGGCAACGCGGACGTCGACGCCTACCTCAACAAGGAGATCGACTCGGTCCTGACGACGACCTCGGAACGGTTCGACCGCGTCAAGGACGCCAAGAACTCGAAGGTCTACGCCTCGACCTCGGCGCAGTACACGCACGTCGACTTCTCGTCCAAGGGCATCCTCAAGGACAAGCAGCTCCGACTCGCGATCCAGCACGCGGTGAACCGGGAAGCGCTGGCGCAGGTCATCGGCGGGACCCTGCCGTACAAGCTCGGCACGCTCGACAACCACGTCTTCCTGTCGACCGACGACGGCTACGAGGCGAACACCGACCCGAACGGCACCTTCGACGTCGAGAAGGCGAAGAAGATCCTCGACGACGACGGCTGGAAGACCGACGGCCAGTACCGCAAGAAGGGCGGAAAGACGCTCTCGCTGTCCATCACGATCCCGTCGGGTGCGACCTCGTCGCAGAAGCTCTCCGAGGTGATGCAGCAGCAGCTCAAGGACGTCGGCATCGAGCTGAAGCTCAAGTCCGTCGCGGTGGACGACTTCTTCGAGCAGTACGTCACGCCGGGCAACTACGACATGACGATCTTCGTCTGGGGCGGCACCGGTTTCCACTCCAGCAGCGCGTCGATCTACCAAACCGGCGACACCGGTCAGAACTACGGCCGCATCGGTGACGACGCGATCGACAAGCTCATCGCGCAGGCGGTCGCCGAGCCGGACACCGAGAAGGCGAACGCGATCTGGAACAAGGTCGACAAGCAGGTCTGGGCGATCGGGCACTCGATGCCGATCACCGCGAAGCCTGCCCTCGTCGCGCAGAACCCGAAGCTCGCCAACTACGGCGCGTTCGCGGGCGCGCAGAACATCGACTGGACCAAGGTCGGGTTCACCAAGTAGCAGCACGACACCAGGACGGGCCCGGTCGCACCACGCGACCGGGCCCGTTCCCTGTCCTACTGTGAGGGCATGAGCATCCCCGAGCCGGGCGACACCGCGCCCGACTTCTCCCTGCCCGGACTCGTCGTCCGGAACGGCACCCGCACGGACGACGAGTACGCCCTGTCCGCGGTCATCGGCCGTCCGCTCGTCCTCGCCTTCTACCCCGGCGACGCCACGCCCGTCTGCACGGCCCAGCTCTGCAGCTACCAGGAGGAGCTCGACGAGTTCACCGACCTCGGGGCCGTCGTCTGGGGTGTGAGCCCGCAGGCACTGGACTCGCACGAGGACTTCGCCCGCGGTGCGTCCCTCACCTTCCCGCTGCTGAGCGACACCGGCGGCGACGTCGCGCGGGCCTACGGCGTCCGTGCGCCGGGCATCGGCCTCCGCCGCTCGGTCTTCGTCATCGATGCCGACGGCATCGTCCGCTGGCGCCACGTCGGGCTCGTCGGCCTGCGCTTCCCGAAGGCCGACACCATCCGCGAGCAGGTCGAACGACTCGTCTGACCGCGCGGGACGGACCAGCGTTCCTGAAGATCGGGCACCGGGTGTTGACACCCGGGCGTGGCGGTGCCGACCATGGACGGACGAGGTCCGCAACGGACCCGCCTCTCCGGGGAACCGGGTCGTCCGGCGGTACGCGCAGGTGTGTCACACCCGCTCCCGGACGTCCCCGGGGAGGCGCTCTCGACCCCGCCCACTCCCCTACGATGGCCTGGATGAGCACCGTCGTCGCGCCCCGGATGCGCCTGTTCGCCGTCGTCCTGTGGGTCGTCGCGGTCGTGCTGGTGCCGCTCGCGCTCCTGACCGGCGGCAACCCGTTGCTCGTCCCCGTCCCGAGCATCTTCACCGCGTTCATCGCGTGGGCCGTGCTCTGGCGCCCGCGGTTCGAGCTCACGGAGGAGACGCTGACGATCGTCGACGTCCGCCGCACGAGCACCTACCCCTGGCGCCGCGTGCAGGAGGTCCGCACGAAGTACGGCATCGAGGTGGTCACGACCGAGGGCGTCCGCCGCACCTGGCTCGCGACGCGGCCGACCGCCGCGCTCGGGATCCGTCGGCCGGGCGACGGCGCGACGACGGCCGCCGACGTGCGGGAGGCCGCAGACGTCCTCCGCGCGCACGTGCCGGCGCCGGTCGTGCAGGACGGACCGCCGCCGGCGACCGTCGAGGCCGCGACCATCGTCCACCGCGTGCACGGGTGGACGGTCACGGCGATGATCGTGCTCGGTGTCGCCGCGTCGATGGCCGGCGCACAGCTCTAGACGAGCACGCAACGGCCCGGTGGCGCGTGGCGGGACCGCGTCGAGCCTCCGGATCATCCCGTCGGCGGACGGGAGGCGCGTGGCGGGACCGCGCAGAGCCTCCCGGCCATCCCGTCGGCGGACGGGAGGCGCGTGGCGGGACCGCGCAGAGCCTCCCGACCGCCCCGTGGTGCGTCAGACCGCCAGCGCGCCCGCGGAGACCAGCAGCAGGACCGCGACCGCCGCCCCGGTCACGACGGCGGGACGGTCCCACCCGCGGCGGACGTCGCTGTCGGGTGCCGCGGCCGCGCGGCGTGCGCGCCAGCGCTGGCGGATCGTCCGCAGCTCCTCCGGCTCCTGCGGCACGGACAGCTGCCCACGACGGACCGGACGCGACCCGCGGATCGACGGCCCGCCGCGGCAGGTGACGGAGCGCCCGTCGGCGGTCTGCACCACGATCTGCCAGCGCAGCCGGACGTCGGTGACGGCAGCCCACGGGACGCGGGTGGTGCGCATCGGGTTCACGACCGTGAGCGCGTCGTCGTCGAGCCGCACCGACGGCCGGACGGTGAGCAGCCAGAGCGCCCACACGATCGCGGCGACCGGGCCGACCGCGACCCAGACGACGTCCCAACTCCCCCGTACCGCGGCGTCGGCGAGCAGGAACACCCCCAGGACGACGACGAGGCCGGACGCCACCGCCCCTCCGCGACCTGCGCGGAGGACGACGGGACGTCCGGCCTCGGGGTGGTGCAGCGGGATCAGCGCCCGAACTCGAACCCGGCACCCGGGATCGCGGCGAGCAGGTCCTTCGTGTACTGCTCCTTCGGGTTCGCGAAGACCTCGTCGGTCGTCGCCTTCTCGACGATCTGCCCCTTCCGCATGACGCAGACGTTGTCCGCGACGAGGCGGACGACGGCGAGGTCGTGCGTGATGAAGAGGTACGTCAGGTCGAGCTCGGTCTGCAGCTCGGTGAGCAGGTCGAGGATCTGTCCCTGAACGAGCACGTCGAGCGCCGAGACCGCCTCGTCGAGCACGATGACCTCGGGCTTGAGCGCCAGCGCACGCGCGACCGCGATGCGCTGCCGCTGCCCGCCGGAGAGCTCGTTCGGGTAGCGGTTCACCATCGACTTCGGCAGCGCGACCTGGTCGAGCAGCTCGAGCACGCGGGCCCGGCGGCTCGCCTTGTCGCCCACCTTGTGCGTGGCGAGCGGCTCGGCGATCGTGTTCCCGACGTTGTACATCGGGTCCAGCGAGCCGTACGGGTCCTGGAAGACCGGCTGCACACGGCGACGGAAGTCGAACAGGTCCTTGCCCTTGAGGGCGCCGATGTCGATGCCGTCGAACGTGACCGAACCACCGCTGATCGACTCGAGCTGCAGCACGAGCTTCGCGACGGTCGACTTGCCCGAGCCCGACTCGCCGACGAGCGCCGTGGTGGTGCCCTTCGGGATCGCGAACGAGACGTCGTCGACGGCCTTGAGCTCGCGGGACTGCAGGTTCTTCCCGCGGAGCTTGTAGACCTTCTGCAGGTTCTTCACCACGATGAGGTCCTGCGCCGGACGGTGCTCGCGCTCCTGGGCGCGAGCGATCAGCTCGTCGTCCTCGCTGCCCGCGTCGGCGATGTCGACCCGCGCGTGCTGCACCTTCGACTGGATGCGACGGCTCGCGAGCGAGGGCGCCGCGGCGACGAGGCGCTGCGTGTACGGGTGCTGCGGGTTGGCCAGGATCTCCTTGGACGGACCCGACTCGACGACCTGGCCCTTGTACATCACGACGAGCTTCTCGGCACGCTCGGCGGCGAGGCCGAGGTCGTGCGTGATGAACAGGACCGAGGTGCCGAAGTCACGGGTCAGCGTCTCGAGGTGGTCGAGGATGATCCGCTGGACGGTGACGTCGAGCGCCGAGGTCGGCTCGTCCGCGATGAGCAGCTGCGGGCGGCTGGACAGACCGATGCCGATGAGCACGCGCTGGCGCATGCCGCCGGAGAACTCGTGCGGGAACTGCTTGAGCCGGGTGGCGGCGTCGCCGAGGCCGGCCTCCTGCAGCACCTCGACCGCGCGGGCGCGGATCGCGTGCTTACCGGTGGCCATGCCGTTGGCCTTGATGGCCTCTTCCACCTGGAAGCCGATCGACCACAACGGGTTGAGGTTCGACATCGGGTCCTGCGGGACGTAGCCGATCTCCTTCCCGCGGATGCCGGCCATCTCCTTGTCGGACAGGCCGACGAGCTCACGCCCGTTGAACTTGATCGACCCGCCGGTGACCTCGCCGGTGCCGGCGAGCAGCTTGATGATCGCCTGGGCGCTGGTCGACTTGCCCGAACCGGACTCGCCGACGATCGCCAGACGCTCGCCCTGCTCGAGGGTGAAGTCGACGCCGCGCACGGCCTGCACGAGACCGCTCTGCGTGCGGAACCCGACCTGCAGGCCGGAGACCTCGAGCAGCGGGGCGCCGGAACCGGCCGGACGACGGGTGGTGGGATCGGTGAGCGTCTCGGTCATCGACGGGCCCTCGCCTTCGGGTCGAGCGCGTCGCGGACCACGTCGCCGAGGAGCAGGAACGCGAGCACGGTGATGGACAGGGCGGCGGACGGCCAGAAGATCGTCGACGGATTGGTGCGGATCGACGTCTGCGCGGTCCCGATGTCGAGGCCCCAGCTGAGCGCCGACGGGGGCAGCCCGATGCCGAGGAACGACAGGGTGGCCTCGGCGACGATGAACGACCCGAGCGACACCGTGGCGATGACGATGACCGGGGCGATCGCGTTCGGGATCACGTGGCGGACGAGCGTGGTGAAGCGGCTGACGCCGAGCGCCGCCGAGGCGGTGACGTAGTCGGACTGCTTCGCACTGAGCACCGCACCGCGCATGATGCGGGCGATCTGCGGCCACGCGAACGCGGCGAGCACGAGGGCCACCGTGATCGCGTTGCGGGCCGGGATGACCGACATGATCACGATCGCACCGAGGATGGTCGGGATCGAGAAGAAGATGTCGCCGATGCGGGAGACGATCGTGTCGAGCCAGCCGCCGTAGAAGCCGGCGAGGGCACCGATGATGATGCCGACGAGCGACACCAGGATCGTGGCCACCAGGCCGACGATGACCGAGCTGCGTGCGCCCCAGATGACACGGGCGTACACGTCGTAGCCCTGGCGGTTGTACCCGAGCGGGTGACCCGGGCGGGCGCCCTCGTCACTGAAGTCGAGGTTCGCGGCGCGCGGGTCCACGTGCGTGAACAGGCCGGGGAAGACCGCGACGACCAGCACGAGCAGGATCAGGACCGAGGAGATCCAGAAGGTCGGGCGGACACGCATGGAGTCCCACGCGTCGGTCCAGGTCGAGCGCGTCTTCTCCGTCTCGTCGACCTGGTCGACGGCCTGGAGCGGCGTCTCCTCGATCGGCGCCACGTAGTGCGTCGCGGAGCGGGGTTCGGCGTTACTTGGCATAGCGGATCCTCGGGTCCAGGACGGCGTAGAGCAGGTCGACCAGGAGGTTGGCGAGCATGAAGATGATGACCATCACGGCGACGAACGACACGACCGTGGGGCCCTCGCCGAGCTTGACGGCGCGGAACACCGTGCCGCCGACACCGTTGATGTTGAAGATGCCCTCGGTCACGACCGCGCCGACCATCAGGTTGCCGATGTCGACACCGAGGTAGGTCACCACGGGGATGAGCGAGTTGCGGAAGATGTGCACCCCGACCACGCGACGACGGGGCAGGCCCTTCGCGGTGGCGGTCCGGACGAAGTCGGCGTTCATGTTCTCGGCGACGCTCGCGCGCGTGAGCCGCACGATGTACGCGAACGACACGGTCGCGAGCACGACGGCCGGGAGCACGAGCTCCGACCACGGTGCCTGACCCGACACGGTCACGCGGAACAGACCGAGCTGGATGCCGAAGACGTACTGCAGCAGGAAGCCGACGACGAAGGTCGGCACCGAGATGAGCAGCAGCGAGACGACGAGCGCGGAGGTGTCGAACCACTTGCCCTTCTTGAGACCCGCGATGACACCGACGACGATGCCCGCGACGGCCTCGAAGAGCAGGGACAGGAGCGCCAGACGCGCGGTGATCGGGAACGCCGACGCGAGCTGCTGCGACACCGGCAGGCCCGAGTAGGTCAGTCCGAGGTCGCCGCGGAAGACGCCACCGATCCACAGGAAGTACTGGACGAGGAACGGCTTGTCCAGGTTGTACTGCTGCCGGAGCTGCTCGATCACCTGCGGCGACGGCTGACGGTCGCCGAACAGCGCGGCGATCGGGTCGCCGGGCAGCGAGAAGACCATGAAGTAGATGAGGAACGTGGCCCCGAAGAAGACGGGGATGAGTTGCAGGAGGCGCTTGCCGAGGTACCAGAGCATCAGATCGCTCGGCCCTGCGCAGCGGCGCGCGTGTCGTTCAGGTTCATGTCGTGAGGGGTGGACGGCTCGCGGGTCGGCACGGGTGTCCGGTGCGGGCGGCGGCGCCCGCGGTGGTGGGGGTTGTGTTGCCGCCGAGGTACGGGGGCCCGGAGACCGTCTGGTCTCCGGACCCCCGTCCGGTGGCCGCGGAGCAGGATACCTGCTCGCGATGTGTCTCCGCGGTGCTCGACCGCGGTGACACCGGTGTTACTTGGTGACCTCGATGTCGTAGTACAGCGGCACGGAGTCCCAACCGAACTTGACGTTCTTCACGTTGTCGGCCGACCAGACGCCGGTCACGTTGGCGTACCACAGCGGGATCTCCGGCAGGTCCTGGAACAGGAGCTCCTGGGCCTGGTCGAAGTACTTGTTGCCCTCTTCGACGGTCGAGGCGGAACGGCCCTTGGCGAGCAGTTCGTTGTACTCGGCCGAGTCGTAGCGCGCGTAGTTGCTGGACGAGCCCTCACCCATGGTCGGGCCGAGGAAGTTGTACAGCGACGGGTAGTCGGCCTGCCAACCGGTGCGGCTACCGCCCGTGAGCTTGTCCTGCGTCTGGGCGTCGAGCGCCTCCTGGAACGTCGGGATCGCCTTGCCCTCGGCCTTGATGTCGAGCGTGTTCGAGATCGAGTTGGTGACCGCGGTCACCCATGCCTCGTGCCCGCCGTCGGCGTTGTAGGCGATGGTGAGCGTCTCGTCGTACGGCGACATCTCGTTGGCCTGCGCCCAGAGCTTCTTCGCCTCGTCCGGGTTGTAGTCGAGGACGTCGGAGCCCTTGAGGTCGCCGTTCCAGCCGCTGATGACCGGGGACGTGAAGTCCTTGGCCGGGGTGCGGGTGCCGTCGAAGATCTTGTCGGTGATCTGCTTGCGGTTGACCGCCATCGACAGGGCCTCGCGACGGAGCTTGCCCTCCTCGCCCTTCCAGTGGTCGAGGTAGTAGGGCAGGTAGAAGCCCTGGAAGATCGCCGCGGCCTGGTTGACGTTCGAGTCGGGGAAGTCCGACTTGTAGGTCTGGAAGGCGCTGTCCGGGATCGCGTCGAGCACGTCGAGGTTGCCACCCTGCACGTCCGCGTAGGCGGTGTCCTGCGAGGTGTAGAACGTGATCGTCAGACCACCGTTCTTCGGCTTGCGCTTGCCGGCGTAGTCCTCGTTGGTGACGAGCTTGATCGACTGGTTGTGCGTCCACGCACCCTTGCCGTCGAGCTTGTACGGGCCGTTGCCGATCGGGTTCTCGCCGAACGCCTTGGTGTCGTCGTAGAACGCCGAGGGGAGCGGCATGAAGGCCGAGTAGCCGAGCGACAGCGGGAAGTCCGACTGCGCCGACTTCAGCGTGACGGTGAACTCGTCGTCGCTCTTGACCTTGAGCCCGGTGAGCTCCGAGTCCTTGTCGGCGTCGTAGCCCTCGATGTTCTCGAAGAAGTAGCTCGCGCCCTGCGCGTTCGACTTCTGGGCAGCCCAGTTCCACGCCTTCGTGAACGACTCGGCCGTGACCTTCTCGCCGTTGGTGAAGGTGTAGCCCGTGTTGAGCGTGATGTCGTAGGTCTTGGAGTCATCGGTGTCGATGCTCTTCGCGACCTCGTTCACCGGCTTGCCGTCGGCGTCGTACGAGACGAGGCCCTCGAAGATCGACGTGATGATCTTGCCGCCACCGGTCTCGGTGGAGTTCGAGGGGATGAGCGGGTTCTGGGGCTCGGAGCCGTTCGTGGTGACGATCCCGGACGCGTTCGTCGAGCCCGAGTCACCGCCGTTGCCGCTTCCGTTGCTGGAGCAGCCGGTCAGGGCGATTGCTGTGGCCCCGAGCACGGCGAGGGCAGAGAGCCCAGCGCGCTTCTTGATCAAGGTTCCTCCTGGTGCATGGGACGCGCCAGGCACAGAGGTGCTGCCGGGCGCGTTTGTCCTTGCACTGTAGGCAGTGCTCGGACCGCCGACCAAACCCTGCGGCCATCGGTTACAAACCGGAAACCAAGTTGCAGGATCGTTGCGGGAGGATGCAAGATTCGGTCGCCCTGACGAGGCGCGAGCGGGTTTGTTGCTTCTGCAACGAAGTTGTTGCACGAGCGCACAGCGATGGGCTAGCCGAGCAGCCCTCGGACGGAGGTGGAGCGCTCCGACATCCCGCTGTCCGGAACCGTCGGCGCACACCCCCTGGCGCACGTGTGCCCTGCCCGGATCTCCGGACAGGGCACACGCTACGCGCTCAGGGGTGGGACCGCCGCCGTGTGACACGGGCGGCGGGCCCGATCAGGCGAACGCCTCGATCGGTGGGCACGCGCAGACCAGGTTCCGGTCGCCGTACGCCTGGTCGATCCGGCGGACCGGTGGCCAGTACTTCCGCGCACTGATCCCGGGGACGGGGTAGACGGCCTGCTCCCGCGTGTACGGGTGCGTCCACTCCCCCGAGATCGCGGACGCCGCGGTGTGCGGGGCGTGCACGAGCGGGTTGTCGTCCGCCGGCCACTCCCCCCGCTCGACGGCTGCCGCTTCGGCACGGATGGCCAGCATCGCGTCGACGAAGCGGTCGAGCTCGGCGAGGTCCTCGCTCTCGGTCGGTTCGACCATGAGCGTCCCGGCGACCGGGAACGACATCGTCGGGGCGTGGAAGCCGTAGTCCACCAGGCGCTTCGCGACGTCGTCGACCGTGATGCCGGACGACTCGCGCAGGGGGCGCAGGTCGAGGATGCACTCGTGGGCGACGAGCCCCGACTCCCCCGTGTAGAGCACGGGGAACGCGTCACGGAGCCGCGCGGCGATGTAGTTCGCACCGAGGACCGCGGCCTCGGTCGCCCGGGTGAGGCCCTCGAGTCCCATCATCCGGACGTAGGTCCAGGTGATCGGCAGGATGCTCGGGCTGCCGTAGGGCGCTGCGGAGACCGGCCCACCGGCGTGGGCGAGTCGCCCGTCCGAGGTCGATCCGGGTCGCCGGTCCGGGTCCTGGGCGAAGGCGTGCGCCGGCAGGAAGGGCGCGAGGTGCGCCTTCGCCGCGACCGGGCCGACGCCGGGGCCGCCGCCGCCGTGCGGGATGCAGAACGTCTTGTGCAGGTTGAGGTGCGAGACGTCGCCGCCGAAGTCGCCGAACCGGGCGTGCCCGAGCAGTGCGTTGAGGTTGGCACCGTCGACGTACACCTGGCCACCGGCCTCGTGCACGGCGTCGCAGACCTCGCGGACGTCGTGCTCGTACACGCCGTGCGTCGAGGGGTAGGTGATCATCAGCGCGGCGAGGGTGTCGGCGTGCTGCGCGGTCTTGGCACGGAGGTCGGCGAGGTCGACGTTGCCGTCCTCGTCGCAGGCCACGACGACGACCTTCATGCCGGCGAGGACGGCGGACGCGGCGTTCGTGCCGTGGGCGCTCGACGGGATGAGGCACACCGTGCGGTCGACGTCACCGCGGGACCGGTGGTAGCCCCGGATCGCGAGCAGCCCCGCGAGCTCGCCCTGGCTGCCGGCGTTCGGCTGCAACGAGACCGTGTCGTACCCGGTGACCTCGGCCAGCCAGGTCTCCAGGTCGCCGATCATGTCGAGGTACCCCTCGACGTCCTCGCGCGGGGCGAACGGGTGCACGTTCGCGAACTCGGGCCAGGTGACCGCCGCCATCTCGGTCGCCGCGTTCAGCTTCATGGTGCAGCTGCCGAGCGGGATCATGCCGCGGTCGAGCGCGTAGTCCTTGTCGGCCAGGTGCTTGAGGTACCGCATCATGCGGGTCTC
Source organism: Curtobacterium uvaldense (assembly GCF_028307415.1). Taxonomy (NCBI): domain Bacteria; kingdom Bacillati; phylum Actinomycetota; class Actinomycetes; order Micrococcales; family Microbacteriaceae; genus Curtobacterium; species Curtobacterium uvaldense. The sequence continues at coordinate 25,185 of NZ_JAQMHU010000017.1, forward strand.
ACTGCGGTGCGCGCTGAACACGGGGTGCGTCAGGTACTCGCTGCTGCGCAGCAGGTCGGACGGGAGGCCCGTGGCCGCGTCGCGCACGGCGCCCTCGGTCGACGGGACGGTCACGTCCACCGCCCCGAACACGTCGGCGAGCGCCGTCACGTCCTCGGGTGTGGTCGTCTCGTCCACCGACAGCTGGAGGGTGTCGGCGTCGATCAGGTGGAGCAGGCGGTCGGCGTCGCGCGCGGCGTCGACGATCGCTGCCGCGCGCCCGCGAGCCCGCAGGGTCAGGGTGTCGAACCAGTGCTCGTGCACGACCTCGAGCCCCGCCGCACGGGCGACGTCGGCGAGCGCCGAGGTCGTCCGGGCCACGCGGTCCGCGATGAAGCGCAGCCCCTCGGGGCCGTGGTAGACCGCGTACATCGAGGCCATCACGGCGAGCAGGACCTGCGCGGTGCAGATGTTGCTCGTGGCCTTCTCGCGACGGATGTGCTGCTCACGCGTCTGCAGGCTCAGCCGGTAGGCCATCTGTCCGTCGGCGTCGAAGGAGACGCCGACGAGCCGGCCGGGCAGCTGCCGCTCGAGTCCGGCACGGACCGCGAGGTACCCGGCGTGCGGGCCGCCGAAGCCGAGCGGGACGCCGAAGCGCTGGCTCGTGCCCACGGCGACGTCGGCACCCAGGTCGCCCGGGCTCGCCAGGAGCGTCATCGCGAGCAGGTCGGCCGCGACCACGGCGATGCCGCCACCGGCGTGCACGCGCTCGATGGTCGTCGAGGGGTCGACCACGCGCCCGGAGGCACCGGGGTACTGCACGATCACGCCGAAGACGCCGTCCAGGTCGTCGTCGCTGGGCCCGGTCGCCGCGTCGAACTCGCGCAGGGCGATCCCGACCGCGTCGGCACGGTGGTCGAGCAGCGCGCGGGTCTGCGGCAGCAGGTCGGCGTCCACCAGGAACGCGTCGCCCTTGACCTTCGACGCACGACGGGCCAGGAGCATGCCCTCGACCACGGCCGTGCCCTCGTCGAGCATCGACGCGCCGGCGGTGGCCATGCCGGTCAGGTCGGACACCATCGTCTGGAAGTTGATGAGCGCCTCGAGCCGGCCCTGCGAGATCTCCGGCTGGTAGGGCGTGTACGCCGTGTACCAGCTCGGGTTCTCGAGCACGTTCCGCTGGATCACCGCGGGCGTGTGGGTGCCGTGGTAGCCGAGGCCGATCATGGCGCGACGGACGGTGTTCCGCCCGGCCTTCGCGCGGAGCTCGGCGAGCGCCTCGGTCTCACCGACGGCCGCGGGGACGACCGTGTCGGTGGTGGGCGCGGCGTGGATCGACTCCGGGATCGCCGCGCGGACGAGGGCGTCGAGGGACGGCTGCCCGACCACGTCGAGCATGACCTGCTGGTCGGCGCTCGTCGTGCCGATGTGCCGGTCGGCGAAGGACGTCTGGAGGTTCTGCTGCGCGCCGGTCATGCGAGGGACGCCCGGTACGCGTCGTGGTCCATCAGGTCCTCGGGGAAGGAGGTGCCCTCGACCTTGAGCTTCACGAGCCAGCCGGCGCCGAACGGGTCCTGGTTGACGGTGTCGGGGGCGTCGACCACGGCGTCGTTGATCGCGACGACCTCGCCCTCGATCGGGGCGAAGAGCTCGCCGACGCTCTTGGTCGACTCGATCTCGCCCATCTGCTCGCCGGCGGTCGTGGTGGTGCCGACGGCGGGGAGCTCGACGTAGACGACGTCCCCGAGCTGCTCGGCGGCGTGGTCGGTGATGCCGACGGTCACGGTGTCGCCCTCGACGAGGATCCACTCGTGGTCGGCGGTGTACTGCAGTGCGGTCTGGTCGGTCACGGGATCAGCCTCTCGGAGTGCGGCGGTAGAAGGGGAAGGGGGTGACGGTGCTGGGGATCGCGGTCCCGCGCACGTCGATGTGCAGGAGCTGTCCCTCGCCGGCCACGGTCGGATCGACGAAGGCCATGGCGACGGGGTGTCCCAACGTCGGCGAGAGCGCCCCGGACGTGACGGTGCCGACGACCTGCCCGTCGTGCACGACGTCGTACCCGGCGCGCGGCGCACGGCGTCCCTCGGTCACGAGGCCGACGAGCACGCGGGCGCCGGGGGCGGGCACCACGCCGGCGTCCCCCACGAACGAGCCCGAGGTCGCGACGACACGACCGAGACCGGCCTGGGCGGGTCGCACCTCGGCCGACAGTTCGTGCCCGTAGAGCGGCATGCCGGCCTCGAGCCGCAGGGTGTCCCGCGCGGCGAGCCCGGCGGGCACGACGCCGCGGTCGGCGCCGGTCTCGAGCAGGGCGTCCCAGATCGACGACGCGACGTCGGTGTCGCTGTAGATCTCGAAGCCGTCCTCGCCGGTGTAGCCGGTCCGGGCGACGAGGACCTCGGCGCCGTCGAACAGCGCGTGCAGCACGCGGTAGTACCGGAGTTCGTCGAGCGGGGTCTCCGGCTGCAGGCGGTCCGCCACGACCAGGGCGTCGAGCGTCCCCGCCGCGGCCGGACCCTGGATCGCCACGAGGGCGGTGGTGTCCGAGTCGTCGGTGACCTCGACGTCGTGGCCGCCCGAGCGCGCGACGAGCGCATCGACCGCGACGGAGCGGTTCGCGGCGTTCGCCACGACGAGGAAGACGTCCTCGCCGGTGCGGTAGACCACGAGGTCGTCGAGGATCCCGCCGTCCTCGGCGAGGAGCAGCGAGTACTTCGCGCGACCGACGGGCATCGCGCCGAAGGACCCGGCGAGCGCGTGGTCGAGGAACGGCACGGCGTCGGGGCCGACGACGCCGACCTCGGCCATGTGCGACAGGTCGAAGACGCCCGCGGCCTGACGCACGGCGTGGTGCTCGGCGAGGTCGGACGAGTACCGCACGGGCATCCGGTACCCGGCGAAGTCGGTGAAGGTGGCGCCCGCAGCCTCGTGCGCGGACTCGAGTGGGGAGGAACGCATGACGGAGTTCTCCTGGCATCGGCAGGACCCGACGGCCGTCGTCGGGTGGGAACTCCCCCTCTGTCATGGGCCTGAGAGTTTCACCGCGGCCCGTGAGGTCCGGCGGCTTTCACCGTGGGCGAGACGCCGCGCGGGCCCGGCGGGGACGCGTGTCTGCTTTTCAGAGTGGCCTGTCCGCTGCGGTGTGGGACCTGAGAGATTGACGGGGAGGTTGCTCCTTCGGTGCCGTGCGCGTGCGCTCGGCTCTCCCGCGGCGGGTGTGCGGCCGGTGTTGAGTTGTGCAGGCCCGAGCATACCGACCCCGCGTTTCCGGCATGTGTCGTGGTCGACCCTTCGACGTCTCGTAGAATGCGGGGATGGCAGGACAGCGATCGCGCCCCCGTGGGCAGCTCGAGCAGGCGGTCCTCGAGACCCTGCGCGCTGCGGCCGACCGCGGCGTCTCGGACGGGTGCACGGCACGGCAGGTGCTGGACGCCTTCCCGGAGCCGCGACCGGCGCTCACCACGGTGCTGACCGTGCTCGACCGCCTGGGACGCAAGGGCCAGGTCGAGCGGCAGGAACACGCCGAGGCCCCGCTGACCTTCCGCGCCGTGCACAGCCGTGAGCAGCAGACGGCCTCGCTGATGTCGAACGCGCTGGCCGCCGCGTCGGACCGCGAGGCCGCGCTGCTCCAGTTCACCGGATCGCTCGCCTCGGACGACCTCGACGTCCTGCGCCGCGCCCTCGACGCCCGAGCCCGCTCCTGACCGGAACCGAGCAGTGGTCGTCGTCGGAGTCGCCCTCATCGCCCTCGCCCTCGTCGTCGTGGTGGTCGCCCCGCGCGTCCTGACCCGGTCCGCCTGGACGATCGACCACCCACGCACGGCGCTGGTCTCGTGGTCCGTCGCGGTCCTGCTCGGCGTGGTCGGCTTCGTCGTCGGGGTCGCCCTCGTCGTCGCGGCCGACCGGCCGTTCGACCCCTTCCGGCTGACCGAGTCCCCGACGCACGGCCTGAACCTCGGCGTCGCACTCCTCGGCGTGGCAGCGTTCGTCGTCGCGGTCCGCGTCCGTCCCGGCGCCGAGCACGAGGCCGTGCGGCAGGCCATGCGGTCGGGCACCGCTCCGCACCGGCAGATCGACGGCACCACCGTCGCCCTGGTCGAGGCGGACCACGCGCTCGCCTGCGCGGTCCCCGGTCGGTCCGGCGGTGTGCTCGTGAGCACCGGGCTCGCCGACCTGCTGCGGACCGACGAACTGGAGGCCGTGGTCGCCCACGAGCGCGCCCACCTGACGCAGCGCCACGCGGTGGCCGTCGCGGTCGCCGAGTCCATCGAGCGTGCGGTCCCGTGGGTGCCCGGGGCGCGCGCCATGGCGCGCTCGACGCGCGTCCTCGTCGAGTTCGCGGCCGACGACGCGGCGGCCCGACGCGTCGGACGCGACGCCCTGCGCCGGGCGGTGCTCGTGGCGGACGGGACGAGCGCGCTCGGGGCGGTCCGTGCCTCCCGGCTGCGCTGAGCCCACCGGTCACGCATGTCGGGGGCGAGGCATAGGGTGGCAGGCACCGTGAAGCCACTGACCGAAGCAGACATCCGTTCGTCGTTCGTGAACGCCACCCCGGACGAGCTCGAGCAGCTCCCCATCCCGGGGCTGCACGAGATGCTGTGGGACGAGCGCGAGTTCCTCGGCTGGCGCGACCCGCAGGCCGCCCGACGCGGCTACATCGTGTCGTGGATCGACGATCGCCCGGTCGGCATCGTCGTCCGCTCCGCCGGCGGTTCGCTCCGCCCGGGCATCGCCGCGATGTGCTCGTTCTGCCACTCCCCGCAGCCGGCGACGCAGGTCCGCCTGTTCTCCGCCGCCCGCGCCGGTGAGTCCGGCCGGAACGGCAACACCATCGGGTCCTACATCTGCGAGGACCTCGGCTGCTCGATGCTCATCCGGACGGCGCCGCCGCACCTCAACCCGCCCGCGACGATCGCGATGCGCGGCGAGGCCCTGCTCGGGCGCGTGCGGAACTTCACCGAGGACGTGGCGAAGACCGCGTGAGCCGGTTCGCCACCGCGCGGTGGGCCGTCGTCGAGGAACAGGGCGACGGGCGCTGGCGCCTCAGCATCCGCGACGAGGCGGACGACGAGCTCGGCGCGCTCGGCCTCGGGGTCGAGGGGCCGTGGGACCCGGACGTCGAGCCGCACGTGGCGTTCGTCCTGGTGCAGCTCGGACTGACGCTCCGCGGTGCGCGGCCGTGGCACGAGGACGAACTCGGCGACCAGCGCGCACCGGTGCTACCGCTCGGGTGAGCGACCGTGTGTCCTCGGGCACACCACGTCGCGGCCGAGCGCTGCCGTCGGCCCGGCATTCCTAGGGTCGGTGCCGTGACCACCGTACGACCGGCCGCACTCGCCGTCCTCCTCGCCCTGCTGACGACGATCCTGCTCGGCGGGTGCACCAGGGGGTTCCTCGAGACCCCGCCGCCGAAGGGGTCCGAGGACGCCCTCGGCGCGCTGCTCGACGACCTCCGGACGCTGCCCGACGTGGCCGGGGCCGAAGGCGACGTGCGCCAGGTCGACGAGAAGGACCACCCGACCGACTGGCTCGCCGACGTCACCGTGCAGGCGCGGTCGAGCGACCTCGGTGTGGCGGCTGCGGTGCGGAGCGCGGCGTCTGCTCGAGGGGCCCACCCCGTGCCAGGGACGACACTCATCGTCGACCTCTCGGTGCCGGCCGGCGACGACCGGGCGGCGGGGGTCGTCGACCCGCTCGACGCGGGACTGGTCGACGTGGCGGACCGCCTGCGGACCGAGTCGTTCGTCCGCGCTGTCCGTGCTGATCGGTACGCGACGCGGGTGACCGCGGTGGACCTGCCGTCCTGGACCGACACCGTGCGCCGGGTCCGCGCGGATGCCGGTGGACGCTCCGTGACCGTGGAGTCGGGCGACTCCTCCGTCGAGGTCGACGCGCTGCAGCCCGGACAGGCCGTGCTCGGCGTGCTCGACCGGGTCGGTGCCCGGGACGTCCGCTCCGAGGCCGGGACGCGCTACGACCGCAGCGTGGACGGCGGACCGGCACGGCCTTCGCTGCGCGCGACCGTACCGGACCCGGCCGCCACCGCCGCGGTGCTCGCCACGACACCCGACGAGGCCGCCGAGGCCGGGACCGCCCCGCGCACCGCGTTCTCGCTGACGGGCCCGGGCGGTGCCGAGGCCACGACCGAGGGACTGCTCGGACTCCCCCTCGGGTCCGCGGAGCCGCAGGACCTCGAGGCGCCGGCCCTGCCGTGGGCACCGGCGGACGTCACCGCCGAGACCGAGGCCGTGCGGTCCTTCGCGGCGCAGTCCGTGGAGCGCACCGGTGTCGCCGCCGAGGTGACGACGACGATCGAACCGTGCGCGGTGGGCCGGGAGGCACTCGGGAACGAGCAGGGGACGCGGGCCGTCGCGTCCGCCGTCGTCCCGGTCTTCACCCGCTACCGGGACGCGCAGGTGCCGTTCGACCGGGTCACGGCGACCTGGACGGCCGCGGGACTGACGATGAGCGGCCGGGCGTCGGGACTCGACCTGTGGACCGCCGACGACCCGACACCCCACGGCGTCGCGAGCGCGGACATCCGCGGCACGACCGAGGGCATCAGCCTGCACGTCCGGTCCGTCTGCGCTCGCTGACGCCACCCTGGAGCGGGCTCGGTGCTGCGGCGGGGCACAGCTCAGGGCTCGGTGGCCGCGATGAAGTTGCGGAGGATCTCGCGGTCGTCGTCGACGCGGACGGCCCAGACCAGCTCGCTGCGGTGCGGGTCGTCCTGCAGCGGGAGCAGGACGACGGTGTCGGGTGCCGCGAGGGTCGCGCTCTCCGGGGCGATCGTCACACCGAGCCCCGCTCCGACCAGGTGGAGCACGGTGGCCCACGTCGTGGCCTCCTGCACGACCTCGGGTCGCCGTCCGTCGACGACCACGGGCGCGAGGTTGCGTTCGGTCGCGACCGCACCGGCGATCGCCGGGAAGAACACGAACGGATCGTCGACCAGTTCGGCGCCGCGGATCGACACCCGCTCCGCGAGCCGGTGCCCGTGCGGGACCGCCGCGACGAAGGGCTCGGAGCGGAACGGCAGGAACCGCACGGCGGGGTCCGGGTCGGGGTCGCGCAGGACCGCCAGGTCGAGCTCGCCGCGGACGATGCGGGCGAGCAGCGTCGACGAGTAGCCCTCGGTGAGTTCGACGCGGACGAGCGGGTACCGCTGCCGGAAGGCCTGCACGCGCTCGATCGGACCGAGGGGCAACGCCGAGACGACGAACCCGACGTCCAGCCGTCCGGCTTCACCGCGTCCGACCCGCACGATCTCGTCCAGGTCGCGCGCTGCCTGGTCGAGCAGCGAGCGCGCACGGCCCTGCAGCACCCGACCGGCGGCGGTGAGCGCGACGCTGCGCGAGGTGCGGACGAACAGGTCCACCCCGAGGTCACGCTCGGTCCGTCGGATCTGCTGCGAGAGCGCGGGCTGGGCGATGCGCAGCCGTTCGGCAGCCCGCCCGAAGTGCAGCTCGTCGGCGACGGCGAGGAACGCCCGGAGCTGCCGCAGGTCGACGTCCATGCACGCAGCTTATCGATGCGCGGGAACGAGTATTGGACGCGATCAGATCGCTGGTCGAGGATGGGACCGTGCCCGAGACGCCCACGCTGACCATCGCCGAGTTCGAGACCGCCGCCGACGCCACGGCGTTCCGCACCCTCAACGAGGCGTGGATCGAGCAGTACTTCACGCTCGAGGACGAGGACCGCGCGATCCTCGGCGATCCGATCGGCCGCATCATCGAGCCCGGCGGTGCGGTGTTCGTCGCGCGGCTCGACCACGAGGTCATCGGCTGCATCGGGATCATGCCCGTGGGCGAGCGCGTGTTCGAACTCGTCAAGATGGCGGTCTCGCCGGTGCACCAGGGGCACGGCACCGGGCGGAAGCTCATCGCCGCAGCACTCGACCGCGCCCGGTCCCTCGGCGCGCAGCGGGTCGCGCTCGAGAGCAACAGCGCCCTGGCGAGCGCGGTGCACCTGTACGAGGCGTTCGGCTTCCGGCACCTCGGACACGACGAGATCGTGCCGAGCCCGTACGCCCGCGCGGACGTCCACATGGTGCTCGACCTGGTCTGACCCCGAGCCGGTAGCGTCGCGATCGTGCACATCCGACCGCGCCGCGACGACGACCTGGAGCACCTGGTCCGGGTGCTCCGGCGCACGCACGACGAGGACGGCTACCCGGCGCACTGGCCCGACGATCCGGTCGCGTGGCTGACCCCGCCCGGGCACCGCTCGGCGTGGACCGCGTGGTCGTCGGGCAGCGTGGTCGGTCACGTCGGACTGGCCGCTCCCGCCGCGGCCGCGGCACCGCTGGTCACCCGACTCGTCGTCCACCCGGACCACCGTGGGCAGGGCGTCGCCGACGCCCTGCTGGCGGCTGCCGAGGCCTCCGCGGCGTCACCGGTCCTGCGGCTCGACGTGACCGAGGAGACCCCCGGTGCGTGGCGGCTCTACGAACGCCGCGGCTGGCGGCTGACCCACCGGTCTCCCGCGGACTGGGCGAAGCCGGACGGGACCGTCCCGACCATGCGGTGGTACGAGAAGCGACTGCCGTGAGCCGGTACGCTCGCCGCATGGCGACGTACGAGGTGCAGGCCGTCCGTGAGCGCGGCGTGTGGCAGGTGTTCATCGAGGGGACCCCGATCACCGAGGTGCTCCGCTGGTCCTCCGTCGGTCCGGTCGCACGGGAGTTCCTCGCGATGGACCGCGACGACGACCTGCGCATCCGCGTCGTCGGCCGCAACCAGTACGTCGACGAGCTGTCCGACTGACGCCGTCGCGGCGCTCCTCCGCGAGCGTCCTCCCGCGGTGAGGCTCGAGCTGCGCGACGTCCCTCGCGCGCCCGGGCCCGGGACGGGTCGCTGGGCGCGAGACTCGTCCGAGCGCGACCGACCGCTCAGGCGACGTGCCAGACCAGCCCCTCCTGCGCGCTCGACGGGTAGGCCGCCGCGATGCGCTGCACGGCCTCGCGCAGGGTCTCCGGCGAGCACGCCAGGTTGAGCCGCGCGAACCCCCGCCCCTGGGCGCCGAACCCGAGCCCGGAGTTCAGCGCCACGTACGCGTGCTCACGGAGCGGCACCGCCGGGTCGTCGCCGAGGCCGATCCCCCGGAAGTCGAGCCATGCCAGGTAGCCGGCCCGCGGCCGCGTGTAGACGACCCCGGGCAGGTGCTCGGCGAGCAGGGCGCCGAGCAGCCGCTCGTTCGCGACGATGCGGGCGACGACGTCGTCGAGCCAGTCCGTCGCGAGGGTGAACGCGGCGAGGTTCGCGTGCAGCCCGAGGATGCTCGTGCGGCAGGCGACCTCCTCCCACAGCGTGTCGAGGAGCGCCGCGGTCCGGTCGTCCCCCGCGACCATGACGGAGCACTTCACGCCGGCGAGGTTCCAGCCCTTGCTCGCGCTCGTCACGCAGACGCTGCGGGCGCCGTGCTGCTCGGCGATCATCGCGAACGGGGTGAAGCGGACGCCCGGGTGCGTGAGCGGCGCGTGGATCTCGTCGCTGACGACGAGCACGTCGTACCGTGCCGCCAGCTCGGCGAGCGCCTCGAGGTCGGCCCGGTCGTGCACGAGCCCCATCGGGTTGTGCGGGTTGCAGAGCAGGAACACCCGGACGCCGTCGGCGAAGGCGCGCTCGAGCCCGGCGAGGTCGAGCCGGTAGACGCCCCACTGCTCGGTCAGCGGGACCTCCTCGACCTGACATCGTGCTTCCTCGACGAGCTCGAAGAACGGCGGGTACACCGGCGGGGTGATCGCGACGCGTCCGCCGTCGGGCAGCGCGAGCCGGAGCGACTCGACGATCCCGACGCTGACGTCCGTCGCCAGGTGCACACGCTCCGGGTCGACCGCCCAGCCCCACCGGTCGCGCGCGAACTGCGCGAACGCCGGCGCGAGCGGCCCGGGGCCGTCCAGGTACCCGAGGTCGGACTGCTGCACCCGCTCGACCAGTGCCTGCCGGATCGCCGGCGCCACGTCGTGGTCCATCTCGGCGACGAACAGGGGCAGCACGTCGGGCGCGTAGCGCGTCCACTTGATGCTCGTGCGGACCCCGCGGAGCGTGCCGACCGGGTCCTGTTCGTCGTCAGCCATGCGTCCCAGCATGCATCGACCGGGAGGCCCGGTGCGAGTCCGGCCGTCATCCCGCGTCGTCCAGCGGTCACCTCCCGTGCGTGCCGAGGCCGGCCCACGTAGGTTCGGCACCATGAGCACGAGCACCGCCGACAAGGCGACCACCCTCAAGCAGCTGCACGAAGCCCCCGAGATCCTGCGCGTCGTGAACGTGTGGGACGCGATCAGCGCGAAGGTCGTGAGCGACCTGCCGGAGACGAAGGCGATCGCGACCGCCGGGCACTCGATCGCCGCGAGCCACGGCTACGACGACGGCGGGATGCCGCTCGACGTGGCCCTCGCGGGCGCCGCGACCGTCGCCGCCGCGACGGACCTGCCCGTCACGGCGGACCTCGACGACGGGTACGCGGACCCGGCCGAGACGATCCGTCGCGCGATCGCCGCCGGGATCGTCGGCGCGAACGTCGAGGACCGCCTCCGTCCCTTCGACGAGGCCGTCGCCCGCGTCGCCGCGATCACCGCCGCAGCCGAGGCCGAGGGCGTCGCCTTCCAGCTCAACGCCCGCACCGACGCGATCGCCCGGGGCGGCGACCGCCCGATCGACGAGAGCATCGAGGACGCCATCGCCCGCGGGAAGGCGTTCCTCGACAACGGCGCCGCACTCGTCTTCGTGCCGGGTGCGATCCAGCGCGACGTGGTCGAACGACTCGTCGACGGGCTCGGTCGCGGCAAGCTCTCGGTGATCGGACTGCCGGGCGCCCTGCCGGCTGCCGAGTACGAGGCCCTCGGCGTCGCCCGCATCTCCTACGGTCCGCTGACGCAGCGCGTCGCGCTGCGCGCGCTCCGCGACCTGGCGACCGACCTGTACGGCGACGGCGTCGTGCCGGAGGACACCCCCGCTCTGAACTGACGGCCCACCGGACGGAAGGCGCGGTGCACGCTCGCACCGCGCCTCCCGTCCGTCTTGCTGGACGTTCCGGACGAAGCGACGTATAGTGTCTCATTGGTGCACTGCAGCGAACCCATCTGACTCGCGCACACCAGCACGTCTCGTACCGACCCGCCGGGTCGCATTCCACCGAGACCACCGCTCGATCCGAACGGACGAGCAGCACGTCGAGACACGACGTGCGCACCCGCAGCCGATGCGTCGTGCCGGACCACGGAGTCCGCCGACCAGAGCACGGCCGGGTGCCGAACGACCAGGAAGTACCGCACCACCATGACCAGCAACGACCGCATCACCATCTCCGGGACCGCACTCGCGGCCCCCACCGTCTCCCCCGACCGCATCGCCGAGTTCCCGGTCCGCGACGACCGCTCGCAGCGCGAGTACCTCGTCCGCATCGCGGCCGACGACCTGCGCCTGTTCGTCACGCGTGACGCACGCGTGGACATCGACGGCGAGGCCGGCTGGACCGTACCCGGCCGCTCCTGGCGGGGCGAGTCGAGCCGGACCATCCTGCTCGCGCGCCGCGTCGGCAAGGGCGAGCTCGCCCTGGCCGCCTAGGTCGGACCCGCCGGAACCGCTCACACGGTTCCCGGTCCACACACGACGAACGCCGCCGGCTCAGCGCCGGCGGCGTTCGTCGTCTGTGCCTTCGGGGTGTCAGGCCGGCCCGTACGACGACGGCCCCTCGGCTCCGCGGAAGCGCGTGCCACCGTCCGCGTTCACCGGGAGCGCCGGACCCGCACGCCGTGCCGCGTCGCGCAGGCGACGGATGAACGCCGGGTCCTCGGGCTCGAGCTCGTCGTCCGGGGCGACCGTCACGCAGAGCTCGCTCGCCGGGCCGACGAGCAGGATCGACGTCGACACCGAGCCGTCGTCACCGACGCTCGGCACCGTGATCGTGTCGGTGCGCGAGTTCGCTCCGAGGACGGCCGCGTAGTCGGCGACCGCGTCCGCGATCAGGTCCCCGGTGAGGATCTGGCTCGCGTCGTAGTTGATGTACTTCACGTCTCCTCCTCATCTCTCCCTCGACGGTAGGTACCGCGAGTGCGAGGAGGTCTGGAGTGTGCGTTCCGTGGCCAGTCCACTCCTCGGGGCGTGCGCCGGTCAGACCTCAGGCGGGTCCGTCCGGAGGCGCTTGGCCTCCGGCTCGTCGGAGTGCGACGACGCGGCGTCCGTGAACCGTCCGCCGCCCACCACCGCGATGCGGCGCCCGAGCTCGTTGACCAGGTCCTCGTCCTCGGGCTCCAGCTCGTCGTCCGGCGCCGCCTCGACCATGATCTGGGAAGCCGGGCCGAGCAGGACCTCCGCCGTGGTGCCGTAGCCCTCGGCGTCCGCGGTCGGGATCTCGACGATGTCCGTCGTGCCGTTCTCGCCGAGCGCAGCGGCGTAGGCGAGCACCGCCTCGGCGATCGCGTCGCCGGTCATCACTCGGTTCTCTCCGTAGACCACGTACTTCATCGGTCCAGTCAACGCTGCATCCTCGAAGGGCACTCAGCTCGGACGCGCCCCGGGGGACGCGCTGCTCCTCCGCCACGCCGGGACTGCGCGGCTGCGGAGATCGGCTCTTCCCAGTTCTGGGGACTGGTCAGGGCAGCACACACCCGGTGGACTGGACCCATGCGATCGTTCCACCCCCTCGACACGTCAGCGCTGCTCCGGGTCGAGATCGTCGACGCGATGATCCGTGTGCTCCGCGCGAACGCCCTGCACGAGGTGTCGTACGAGCACGTGGCCACCGAGGCGTCGCAGCCGCTCGACGTCGTCACCGAGGTGTTCCCGACCTGGGACGGACTCCTGCTCGCCACCATCGACCAGTGGAACGACCAGCGGACCACCGCGCTGCTGCCGATCGCCGAGCGCAGCGGCACGATCGTGTTCCTCCGCGCCATCGTCCGGGCGAACGTCGCCGACCCGTCGCTCATGCGCTTCCTGACCTCGACGCTCAACATCGCCGCGACGCCGCACCACCCGCTCGCACCGATGCTCCACCTGCGCTGGCGTCGCTTCCACGGGTTCGTGCTGGCGGCCCTGCAGCGGGACGTCGAGCTCGGCCGGGAGCCGCGCACCATGGAGCCGGCTCGTGGCGCCGAGCAGCTCCTCGCGACGTACGAGGGGCTGCAGCTGCAGTCGATGGTGCGGCCGGAGATGGACCTGCTCGAGTCGTTCGACCGCGCGGTCACCCGACTCCGCGAGGGCTGGTCGCGGGAGTACGTGCCGCCGGTGTGGGACCTCGAGACGGCCTGACCGGACTTCCGAGCGCGGCGGCCGACAGCCGTCGGCCGCAGCGTACCGGTCAGTTGTTGAAGCGGAACTCCACCACGTCGCCGTCCTGCATGACGTAGTCCTTGCCCTCGATGCGGGCCTTGCCGTGCGCACGGGCCTCCGCGATCGAGCCCGCCGCCATGAGGTCCTCGAACGAGATGACCTCGGCCTTGATGAAGCCCTTCTCGAAGTCGGTGTGGATCACGCCGGCAGCCTGGGGAGCCTTCCACCCCTTGCCGATCGTCCACGCCCGGGCTTCCTTCGGCCCGGCGGTCAGGTAGGTCTGCAGCCCGAGGGTGTCGAACCCGATGCGGGCGAGCTGGTCGAGGCCGGACTCGGTCTGCCCGGTCGACTCGAGCAGTTCGGCGGCGTCCTCGGGGTCGAGCTCGATGAGCTCCGACTCGACCTGGGCATCGAGGAACACGGCTTGCGCCGGTGCCACGAGCGCGGCCAGCTCGGCCTTGCGGGACTCGTCGGTCAGGATCGCCTCGTCGACGTTGAAGACGAAGATGAACGGCTTGGCCGACAGGAGGCCGAGCTCGGCGATCGGCGCGAGGTCGATCGAGGTCGCGGAGAGCAGCGTGCCCTGCTCGAGCGCCGCCCTCGCCTCGTTCGCGGTCTCGAGCACGATCGGCTCGGCCTGCTTGAGCTTCACGGTCTTCTCGTACCGGGGCAGCGCCTTCTCGATGGTCTCGAGGTCCGCGAGGATGAGCTCGGTGTTGATGACCTCGAGGTCGTCCTTCGGCGAGACCTTGTTCGCCACGTGCACGACGTCGTCGTCGGTGAAGCCACGGACGACCTGCGCGATGGCGTCGGCCTCGCGGATGTTCGCGAGGAACTTGTTGCCGAGGCCCTCGCCCTCGCTCGCACCCTTCACGATGCCGGCGATGTCGACGAACGACACGGGCGCGGGCACGGTCTTCTCGGAGCTGAAGAGCGTCGCGAGCTGGTCGAGCCGCGGGTCGGGCAGGTTCACCACGCCGACGTTCGGCTCGATCGTCGCGAACGGGTAGTTCGCGGCGAGGACCTGGTTCTTGGTCAGGGCGTTGAACAGGGTCGACTTGCCGACGTTCGGGAGACCGACGATTCCGATGGTGAGAGCCACGGGAGCACAGCCTACCGGCGGCGGCCCGCCGGAGCCGACCCGGTCCTCCAGGCCGCTGCCGTCAGGACGGCCAGATGCCGGACAGGAAGCTCACGAACGTGAGCAGCAGGCCGTGCGCGATCCCGAGCACGATGCCGGCGACCAGCACCGCGGTCACGAGCAGGGTGGTCCCGAGACCGATCCCACGCCGCACGGTGTGCGGCCGCGCGTCCACGCGGTGTGCGCCCGCCAACAGCTCGTCCAGGTCCCTCGGCTCCCCCATGCGCCGACTGTACGTCGCGGCGGGTCAGGACACCAGCGCTCTGAGGCGCTCGTCGACCAGGGCGAGCACCTCGGTCTGGAGGCGCTGGGAACCGCGCCAGTCACCGCGCACCTCGAGCGCGTGGTCCGCACCGTCCACCGTGTGCAGTCCGGCGAGTGTCGTCCCGACCGCGGAGGGCAGCCAGATCGGGTCGGCGGAGCCGCCGACGGCGAGCGAACCGGTGCCCGCCGCGGCGAGCGCGGCGACGACGGCCGGATCGGTGAGGACCGGCGTGAGCCAGACCCCGTCGACGTCGTGGCGGACCGCCCAGGGCAGGGCGGAGCAGCCGAACGACTTCGCGACGACGAGGTCCGGGCGGCGGCCGTCGAGTGCGCCTGCCACCTGGCGCTCGACGAAGGCCACCGGGTCGTCCTTCGCTGCGGCGTCGACCGTCCACGCCGGCGCGACGACCTCGACGCCGTGCTGCGCGGCGATCGCGCGCGTCCACCAGAGCAGGGGCGCCTGCTGCCCGTACCCGGCACCGGGCAGGACGAGGACGAGCGGGGTCGTGGTGGCGGGGGCGGTCACGCCTCGGACGCTACCGCGCCGGGCCGCAACGCCGAGGCCGCGCGCGGGTGATGTCGGAACCCCGTGCGACCATCGAGGGCGTGCCGTTGAACTTCACCGCGATCGACTTCGAGACCGCGAACAGCTCCCCCGCGAGCGCCTGCTCCGTCGGACTCGTCAAGGTCCGCGGCGGCCGCGTGGTCGAGCGGGCCTCCTGGTTCATCCAGCCACCGCAGGGCCACGACGCGTTCCTCGAGTGGAACACCCGCATCCACGGCATCGTCGCGACGGACGTGGTCGGGGCGAAGGGGTGGGCCGAGCAGTACCGGGACATCGTGGCGTTCGCCGAGGGGGACGTCCTCGTCGCGCACAACGCCCGGTTCGACATGGGTGTGATCGCCGGCGGCTGCTCGGCGACCGGCACGGAACTGGCGGAGCACCACTCACTGTGCTCGCTCCAGGTGGCGCGCAAGACCTACACGCTCGACTCCTACCGGCTCCCGATGGCGGCCCGCGCGGCCGGGTACGAGGGCTTCCAGCACCACGACGCCGCTGCCGACGCCGAGGCCTGCGCCGCGATCGTCGTGCACGCCGCGGGGCAGCACGGATGCGACACGGTCGAGGCGCTCGGTGCGGCCACCCGGGTGCACATCGCGCCGGTGCGACCGCGGACGGAGCAGCCCCGCGCGGCAGCCCAGCCGCGGCTGTCGAACCGTCCGATGATCTTCGCCGACTGACGATCCCGGGGGGCCGGGCCGCGCGGAGTCCGGTGCTATTGTCACGACATAGCCGTGGGGTGCCGTCGCCGGTGCCCTCCCCACCCGGAGGACCGCGATGACCAACGAGGGCCAGCTGCCGTCCGACTTCTCCACGGACCTGGACCGCTCCGGGCCGGTGCCGCTGTACTTCCAGGTCGCATCGCGGCTCGAGGAGGCGATCCGCTCCGGCGCGATGCCGCCCGGCGCACGGCTCGAGAACGAGATCGCCCTCGGCGAGCGACTCGGGCTCTCGCGCCCGACGATCCGCCGAGCCATCCAGGACCTGGTCGACAAGGGGCTGCTCGTCCGTCGTCGAGGGATCGGCACGCAGGTCGTGCACGGCCCCGTGACGCGCAAGGTGGAGCTGACGAGCCTGTACGACGACCTCGCGCAGGGCTCGCAGGCACCGGCGACCACGCTGCTCGAGCGCACGGACCTGCCGGCGAGCGACGTCGTCGCCGAGGCCCTCGGCACCGCCCCGGGCACGCCGGTCGTCCACATCCGCCGCGTCCGCTTCGCCGAGGACGTCCCGATGGCGATCCTCGAGAACTTCCTGCCGCCCGAGTTCACGGCGATCACCGACGAGGACCTGCGGACGCACGGGCTGTACCAGCTGCTCCGCGGCCGGGGTGTCACGATGCGGGTCGCGAAGCAACGGATCGGGGCACGGGCGGCCACCGACGACGAGGCCTCGCTGCTCGAGATCGAGGACGGTGACCCGGTCCTGACGATGAGCCGCACGGCGTACGACGCGTCGGGCCGGGCGGTGGAGTACGGGGTGCACTGCTACCGCCCGGACCGCTACTCGTTCGAGGTCACCCTCGTCGACAAGTAGGCCGGCGGACCCGCTGCCTCAGCCGGCGGAGGGGACGCCGAGCTCGCCGGTCACGTACTGGGCGCGGCCGAACCCGAACGACCAGTCCTGCGGCCCGTTCTCGACGTAGCCGATGAAGACGTCCTCGCTCGCGACGCCGACCTCGGCGAGCCGGTCGTGCACGGCGCGGTAGAGACCCTGCTTCGCCTCGTCGCTCCGACCGCCCTGGGTGAAGACCTGGACCATGACGACGCCCTCGGTCCGCTCGAAGCCGAGACCGGCGTCCTGCGCGATGATCTGCTGCGCCGGGTGCTCGGTGATCACCTGGAACCGGTCGCGCTCGGGGATGCCGTACTCGGCGACGATGGCGGTGTGGATCGCGTCGGCGACGGCACGCACCTGCTCCGGGGTGCGACCGGTGACGAGATCGATGCGGACGAGCGGCATGGTGCCTCCTGTGGGTGGGGGGGGTGGCGGTGCGCCGTCGCGGACGGGAGGCGCGGTGCCAGCATGCACCGCGCCTCCCGTCCGGTACACGGCCCGTCTCCAGCACCGGTGCCGGCACCTCCGTCGCCGGGCGCCCGCCGCCGGGCGCCGCCGTCAGGCGTCCTTCGTCAGGGTGCGTCCTCAGGCGTCAGGCGTCGTCTCGTAGAACGCGGGCTTCGCGGTGGCGTAGGTCACGTGCTCGAGGGCGCCGGTCTGCTGCGCCCGTACGGCGACCTCGGCGACGACCGACGCCGTGTAGCCGTCCCAGGCGCTCGGCCCGTCGATGCCCCCGGTGCGGGCAGCGTCCACCCAGCGCTGGACCTCCTCGTCGTACGCGGCGCCGAAGCGCTCGACGAAGGACGGGGTGACGCCCTGGCCCGAGACACCGGCCGACACGACGTTCATCGTCGTCTCGCGCCCGATGTACGCGACGCCGGACTCGAACACGGCGTCGGTCGTCACCTGGTACCCGAACTGCGCGTTGACGTTGATCTCGACGATCGCCATGGTGCCCGACGCGGTGGTGAACAGCACGAACTGCGGCTCCGGCAGGTCGACCGGTCCGAGCGAGTTCCTGCGGGGCTTCTTCACCTCGACCGCGACGATCGGCTCGCCCGTGAGGAACGGGATGATGTCGATCTCGTGGATGACCGAGTCGTGGATGAGCATCGACTCGCTGAAGTTCGGCGGCGTCGTCGGGTTGCGGTGCGCGTGGTGCAGGGCGAGCAGCGCGCCGTTCGTGCCGGACTCGCGGAGTGCCCGGAGCTCCTGGTACCCCTTGTCGAAGCGACGCATGAAGCCGACCTGGATCCGTGGGCGGTCGGACCTCGCCTGCTCGAGCTCGACGATGCGCAGGGAGTCCTCCGCGCTCGTGGTGAGGGGTTTCTCGCACAGGACGGCGAGACCACGCTCGATCGCCGGAACGAGGACGGGCTCGTGCAGGAACCCGGGCGTCGCGACGAGCACGGCATCGATCGGCGTCGCGTCGAGGGCGTCCTCGAACGACGCTGCGGTGAGCGCCCCCGGTGCCCGCTCGGCGGTGGCGGTGGCCCGGGCGGTGTCCGGGTCGACGACGGCGACGACGTCTGCGCCGGCGATCGTGGACGTGATGCGACGGACGTGGTCGCTGCCCATCGCGCCGGCTCCGACGACGGCGACGCGGAGGTTCTCGGTGGTGCTCACGGGGTTCTCCTGGGGGGTCAGCGGACGCGCGCCGAGGCGGTCGAGCCGAGGATGTGCTGGACGGTGCGCTCGGCGATCGGGCCGGGGGCGTCGACCGAGCACCCGTACATGTCCTGCTCGACGATGCCGAAGACGTCCGGGTCGATCCGGGCGACGGCCTCGATGACCGGGGCGAGCTCGGGGGTGCCGTGCGGCGGCTCGGTCATGATGCCCTGCGCCACGGCCGTCGCGAAGGGCACGTCGTTCTTGAGCACGTCGAACAGCAGCTCGGTGTCGACCTGCTTGAGGTGGAGGTAGCCGATGCGCTCCGGGTGTTCGGCGATCATGCGGAGGTTGTCGCCGCCGTAGTAGGCGAAGTGCCCGGTGTCCAGGCACAGGTTCGTGTACCGCGGGTCGGTCTCCTCGAGGAAGCGCACGGTCTCGCGGTACGTGCCGACGTGGCTGTCGGCGTGCGTGTGGAACTGCTGGCGGACGCCGAACTCCTCGAGCAGCGCCTTGCCCAGCTGGTCGTGTCCCCTGCCGAGGCGCTCCCACTGCTCGTCGGTCAGGGTCCGCGACTCGAGCACCGCACCGGTCGCGTCCGAGCGCCAGAGGTCCGGGATCGTCACGAGGTGCCGGGCACCGAGCGCCGACGCGAGCCCGGCGACCGCGACCGCCTGGTCCCACGCCCGCTGGAACTGGTCGTCACCCTTGTGGAACCCGGTGAAGACCGTGCCGGCGGACAGCCGGAGGCCGCGGGACTCGAGCTCGTCGGACAGCTGCGCCGGATCGGTGGGCAGGTACCCGTACGGACCGAGCTCGATCCACGTGTAGCCGGCTGCTGCGGCCTCGTCGAGGAAGCGCTGCCACGGCACCTGGCCCGGGTCGTCCGGGAACCAGACGCCCCAGGAGTCGGGGGCGGTACCGATGCGGATCGCAGCGGGGGCGGCCGCTGCGTCGGTGGCAGCGGTGTCGGCGGTGTCGGTCATGACGTCGTCGTCCTTCGTGGGATGGGTTCGTTCAGCCGAGCAGGGGGCGCTGCGACGCGACCTGCTGCTCGTACTCGGCGCGGGCCTGCCGGGTGCTCGGCAGGGTCGAGGTCTCGGCGACGGGGACGTCCCACCAGCCGTCACCCTCGGGGGCGGGCGCGAGCGGGTCGGCGTGCACGTGCACCAGCGTGGTGTGGTCGTTCGCCTTGGCCTGCCGCACGGCCGCGGTCAGGTCGGCGATCACGTCCGGGCCGGGGCGGACCTCGATCACGTCGACGCCGTAGGAGCGCGCGTTCGCGGCGAGGTCGACGGGCAGCACCTCGTCGTTCTCGAACGACCCGGTGTCGTCCCGGTAGCGGTACTCCGTGCCGTAGCGCTCGGAACCGACGGTCTCGGACAGGCGGCCGATCGACGCGTAGCCGTCGTTCTGCACGAGCACGACGACGATCTTGATGCCCTCGGCGACCGCCGTCACCAGCTCGGTGTGCAGCATCAGGTACGAACCGTCGCCGACGAGGACGATCGCGTCGCGGTCAGGGGCGCCGCGTCGCACACCGATGCCGCCGGCGATCTCGTAGCCCATGCACGAGAAGGCGTACTCGACGTGGTACCCGAGCGGGTCGCGGACCCGCCAGAGCTTGTGCAGGTCGCCGGGCAGCGAGCCGGCCGCCTGGACCACGACGTCGCGCGGGTCCGTCGCCGCCCGGACCGCGCCGATGATCTCCGACTGGCCCGGGATCGCGCGTCCGGACGGCACGGACGCGGCGTCGACGACGGCGTCCCACTCCTGCTTCCGCGACGCGACCTCGGCGGCGTACCCGGCGGAGACGGCGTACGACGGGGCGTCCGACGAACCTGCCGTGAGCATCTCGGTCAGCGCGACCAGCGCCTCCCGGGCGTCCGCGACCAGCGGCAGCTGCGAGCCGTGCTTGTGGGCGTCGAACGCGGCGACGTTCACATTGACGAAGGTCACGTCGGGGTCCTGGAACGCCGTCCGGGACGCCGTGGTGAAGTCGCTGTACCGCGTGCCGATGCCGATCACGACGTCGGCCCGTGCGGCGATCGCGTTCGCCGCAGCCGTCCCCGTCGCCCCGATGCCGCCGAGGTACTGCGGGTGGTCCCAGACGAGCGAGCCGCCGCCCGCCTGCGAGGTGCCGACGGGGATGCCCGTCGTCTCGACGAAGGCCGCGAGTTCGTCCTCGGCACCCGAGTAGAGCACGCCACCACCGGCCACGACCACGGGACGCTCGGCGCTCCGGATCGCCTCGACCGCACGGGCCAGCGGTCCGCGTTCCGGCAGCGGACGCCGGACGTGCCACTCGCGCGGTTGCAGGAACGTCACCGGCACGTCGAGCGCTTCGGCCTGGACGTCCTCGGGCAGGGCGATCGTCACGGCGCCGGTCTCGGCCGGGTCGGTGAGCACCCGCATCGCGGCGAGCGCGATCGGGAACAGCTGCTCGGGCCGTTCGACGCGGTCGAAGAACCGCGACAGCGGCCGGAACGCGTCCGTCACCTGCAGCGACGGGTCGTGGGGCATCTCGATCTGCTGCAGCACCGGATCGGTCCTGCGGGTGGCGAAGGTGTCCGACGGCAGCAGGAGCGCGGGCAGCCGGTTCGTCGTCGCGAGCGCGGCGCCGGTGAGCATGTTCGCCGCGCCGGGGCCGACCGAGGCCGTCGACGCGAAGGTCGCCCGGCGGCGGTGCATCCGGGCGAACCCGACGGCCTGGTGCACCATCGCCTGCTCGTTGCGGGCCTGGTGGTACGGCAGCAGGCCGGGCTGGTCGACGTGGAGCTGCTTGATCGCCTGCCCGAGACCGGCGACGTTGCCGTGCCCGAAGATGCCGAAGATCCCCGGGATCGTGCGCTCGCGGTGATCACCGTCGACGGTCCACTGGTTCGCCAGGAACGCGACGAGCGCCTGACCGACGGTCATCCGACGGGTCTGCTCCGGGCCGGCGTGCTGGCTCATCGGGAGGGCTCCTTCTCGTAGGGCAGTCGCGGGTCGATCGGTTCCGAGGTCCACGTCTGCCGGACCCACCCGTGGGCGGGGTCGTCGGTGATGTTCCAGACGCGCTCCGGGTCCGGTCCGGCCATGACGTTGAGGTAGTACATGTCGTAGCCCGGTGCCGCGACGGCCGGTCCGTGCCAGCCGTACGGCACGAGGGCGATGTCCCCGGTCCGCACCTGGCGGAACTCGTCGATGGGCCGGTCGTCCGAGGCGTACGTGCGGTGCAGGGCGAAGGGGTCGGCCTGCTCGGGAGCCTGCACACCACGGGCCACGGCGGCTTCGTAGTAGTAGATCTCCTCGAGGTCCGACTCCTCGCCCGGGCGGTTCGTGTCGTGCTTGTGCGGCGGGTACGACGACCAGTTGCCGGCCGGCGTGATCACCTCGCAGACGATGAACCGCACCGCGTCGAGGGCGGCCGGGGTCCCGAAGTTGTGCACCTGCCGGCTCGACTGCCCCGTGCCGCGGAGTTCCACGGGGACGTCGACGCGGGCGATGTACGTGCTCGGCCGGACCGTCGCCGTGGGCGCCTCGGCCACGGCGACACGACCGGAGCCGGTGATCGTCGCGGCGGTGCCGGACCCCAGGTAGAGGACGTCGGTCGGCCCCTCGAAGACGCCGGTGCGTCCCTCGAGCGCCTGCTCGGTGTCGTCGTACGCCACGGTGAAGCTGCCGGCGAGCGGGACGACGAGGCGCTCGACCGCGTCGGCCGGGAGGCGCAGCTCGCCCCCGTCCTGCAGGGCGCCGGTCCGCAGACCGGTGTGCGTCCACCCCTCGACGCGGCCGTCGACCACGTCGGTCCAGCCCGCCTCGGGGCGGGAGCCCGCCGGGATGAACCAGCGGTCGCGCTGCTGCTGTTCGTTCGCCATGCTGCGCGTCAGCCGTTCGACGGGAAGCCGAGGTCGACACCGCCGTGCACTGCCGGGTCGAGCCAGCGGGAGGTGATCGCCTTCTGCCTGGTGAAGAAGGCCACCCCGTCGGCGCCGTACGCCTTGTGGTCGCCGAACAGCGAGTTCTTCCAGCCGCCGAACGAGTAGTAGGCCACCGGCACCGGGATCGGCACGTTGATGCCGATCATGCCGACCTGCACGTCGCGCTGGAATCGTCGAGCGGCTCCGCCGTCGTTCGTGAAGATCGCGGTGCCGTTGCCGAAGGCGCCGGAGTTGATCAGCTCGAGCCCCTCGTCGTAGGACTGCACCCGAACGACCGAGAGCACCGGACCGAAGATCTCCTCGGTGTAGACGCGACTCGACGTCGGCACCCGGTCGATCAGCGTCGGGCCGAGCCAGAAGCCGTTCTCGTCGCCGTCGGGTCGCACGGTGCGGCCGTCCACCACGACCTCGGCTCCGTCCTGCTCGGCGACCTCGATGTACGAAGCGACCCTGTCGCGGTGCTGCTCGGTGACGAGCGGGCCCATGTCGCAGCCCCGACGTCCGTCGCCGACGCGCAGCGTCGCCGCGCGCTCGCTGATCTTCGCGATCAGCTCGTCGGCGACCGGCTCGACCGCCACCACCACCGAGATCGCCATGCAGCGCTCACCGGCCGAGCCGAAGCCCGCGTTGACCGCGTTGTCCGCGACGAGGTCGAGGTCCGCGTCCGGCAGCACCAGCATGTGGTTCTTCGCCCCGCCGAGCGCCTGGACGCGCTTGCCGTGCTTCGTGCCCGTCTCGGACACGTACCGGGCGATCGGCGTGGACCCGACGAACGAGATCGACTCGACGTCGGGGCTGGTGAGGAGCCCGTCGACCGCTGCCTTGTCGCCGTTGAGCACCGTGAACACGCCGTCGGGCAGACCGGCCTCCCGGAACTTCCGCGCGAGCCACATCGCGGCGGACGGGTCCTTCTCGCTGGGCTTGAGCACGACGGTGTTGCCGGCGGCGATCGCGATCGGCAGGAACCAGAGCGGCACCATCGCCGGGAAGTTGAAGGGCGAGATGATGCCCACGACGCCGAGCGGTTGACGGATCGAGTACACGTCGATGCCGGTCGACACCTGGTCCGAGAACTCGCCCTTCATCAGCGACGGGATGTTCGTCGCCAGCTCGACCACCTCCTGCCCGCGGGCGATCTCCCCCAGGGCGTCGTCGATGACCTTGCCGTGCTCGCTCGTGATGATCTCGGCGAGCTCGGCCTTGTCCCGGTTGAGGACCTCACGGAACGCGAACATGATCTGCTGGCGCTTCGCGAGCGACAGGTCCGACCACGCCGGGAACGCCGCCTTGGCACTCGCGATCGCCCGCTGGACCTCGGCCTCGTCGGCCAGGGCGACCCGCTTCGTCACGACGCCGAGCGCCGGGTCGTGGACCGGGGCGGTCCGACCGGAGGCCGAGGCGACGTGCTCGCCGTCGATCCAGTGCCCGACCGTCGTGCTGCCGGCGCTGGTCTCGGTGCTGGTGGTCATGCGGTGCTTCCTTCCGGGACGGACGGGTCCAGGGCGGCGGACGGGGCAGGCGAGTCGGCGCGACGGCGAGCCGGTGTGGAGCGATCGCCCCGTGCCTCCCGGCTGTGGACGAGGGCGGCGGCGACGTCGACGGCGGCGGCGACGTCGCCGTCCTGCGGGTAGAGCAGGGTGCGACCGACGACGAGCCCGCGGACGCCCGGCAGGGCGAGCGCGTCGTCCCAGGCGGCGTACGTCTCGTCCGGACTGCCCGACGGGTCGCCGCCGAGCAGCAGCGTCGGCAGGGTGGTCGCAGCCATCACGCGTGCCATGTCGTCGACGACCGGGACCTTGAGCCAGCTGTAGGCGCTCGACTCGCCCAGGCCGGCGGCGATCGCCATCGACGTGATGACGGCGTCGGCGCTCAGGTCGTTGACGACCCTGCCGTCCCGCCACGAGGACATGAACGGCTCGAGCATGATCGGAAGCTGCAGGGCCGCGGCCTCGGTCACCGCCCGCGCCGTCGCCTCGAGCGTCGAGGCGGTGCCGGGATCGTCGAGCGCGATCCGGACGAGCAGCTTCGCGACGTCGAGCCCGGCGTCCGTGATCGCCTGCGCCGAGTACGCGGTGTAGCGGTCGTCGAGCTCGAACGATGCTCCGCGCAGGCCGCCGCGGTTCATCGAGCCGACGACGACCTTGCCGTCGAGCGCCCCGAGGAGCGCCAGGTCCTCGAGGACGTCCGGCGTGCCGAGGACCCCGTCGACGCCCGGGCGGCCGAGGGCCACGACGAGCCGTTCGAGCAGGTCGTACCGGTCGGCCATCGCCGAGGCGTCGTCGCGGACCGCGAGCGCACCGCGCGCGGGGTGGTCCGCGGCGACGATGAGGAGCCTGCCGTCCTCGGCGAGCAGCGGACGGCGGATCCGGGTCCGCAGGACCTCCGCGACGTGTTCCGGTGACCCGGCGCGCAGGTCGCGCAACCGGGCGAAGTCGGCCGGGCTGACCTCAGGCACCGACGCCCTCCTCCGCGGTCGCCGGCGCGGGGTTCGTGCGCAGGAAGCCCTCGACCTCGTCGCTCGTCGGCATCGCGGTCGAGCACTCGAACCGGGTGGCGACGATCGCCCCGGCCGCGTTCGCGAAGGCGAGGGTGCGGTCGAGGCTCCAGCCCTGCAGCAGCCCGTGCACGAGTGCTCCGCCGAACCCGTCGCCGGACCCGAGGCCGTTGACGACGTCGACGGCGTGCGGTCGGTACGCGACGGTCTCGTCGCGGGTCTTCGCCAGCACGCCCCTCGGGCCCTGCTTCACGATCGCGAGCTCGACGCCGCGCTCGAGCAGGGCGTCGGCGGCGCGCAGGGGGTCGGTCTCCCCCACGGCGATCTCGCACTCCTCACGGTTGCCGACGGCGACGGTGGCGTGGTCGAGAGCGACGGCGACCTCGCGCGTCGCGGCCGCCGGCTCGGGCCAGAACACCGCTCGGTAGTCGAGGTCGAGCACGGTGTGCCGCCCGGTGGCGCCCGGCGCCCGCAGTGCCGCGCTCCGTGCCGCGGCGGCCGCGTCGTGCGCGCTGCGGCTCGGCTCCTCGCTGAGTCCCGTCACGGTTGTCCAGAACACCCGCGTCCGTTCGATCGCGTGCAGCGGCAGGGACTCCGACGTGATCATCAGGTCCGGCGCCTTCGGCGCGCGGTAGAAGTAGAGCGGGAAGTCGTCCGGCGGGAAGATCTCACAGAACGCCACGGGCGTGTTGAGGCCCTCGACCGGCTCGACGAAGTCGTTCGCGACGCCGAACTCGGGCAGGGTGCGGGCGATGTAGCGGCCGAAGGGGTCGTTGCCGGTGCGGGTGATCACCGCTGCGTCCGCGCCGTGCCGGGCGGCGGCGACGGCGACGTTGGTCGCGCTCCCACCGACGGACTTCGAGAAGGTGGTGACGTCCTCGAGCGGTCCGGTCTGCTGTGGGTAGACGTCGACACTGACGCGTCCCATCGTGATCACGTCGTGGACGTGCGGGGCTTCGTCGGTCATGCGACGCGGGACCTTCCGGGCGGCTTCATCGGCGGACGAGCACGACTGTACACGGACTTTGCGCTGATGTCAGTACATGGACCGGGCTGCTGTCGGGCGCCTCTCCGGCCCGGAGGCGCGTGTCGGTGGGACCTGCCAGGGTCACGACATGCAGATCCTCGCCCTGGTCATCGGCCTCGTCCTCGGTACGGCCGTCGGTGCCGTCGTCGCGTGGTCGCTCGCCCGCTCGCGCGCCGGGGTGGACGCGGCAGCCGCACGGGCGACGGCCGACGTGCTGCGTGCGCAGCTCGACTCGGTGCGCGCCGACGCCGAGGAGCGCCTCGACGCCCAGGACGCCCAGTACCGCCGGCAGGTCGACTCCCTCGAACGCCGTGCCGCCGAGCTCGAGCACCTCGTGCAGCGCATGCACGGCGCCGACGCGGCGCGGAACCAGGGCGAGTCGAAGGTGCTGTCGGCGCTGAGCCCGGTCGCGCAGACGCTCGACGTCATGCGCGCGAAGATCGCCGAACTCGAGCAGTCCCGCAGCGAGCAGTACGGTGCCCTCTCCGCGCAGCTGCGATCCGCCGCCGAGTCCGAGGAACGGCTCCGCGCGACGGCGGACACCCTCGCGAGCGCCCTGTCCTCGAACAGCACCCGCGGCGTGTGGGGCGAGACACAGCTCCGGAACGTCGTCGAGGCCGCGGGGCTCCTCGAACGCGTGGACTTCGACGTGCAGTCCTCCGTCACGACGACCGCGGGGACCGCCCGACCCGACATGGTCGTGCACCTGCCCGGCGGCAAGACGATCGCCGTCGACGCGAAGGTGCCGTTCAGCGCCTACCTGCAGGCGGCCGAGATCCCGGCGAGCGCGACGGGTGCCGAGGGTGCCCGGCGCGAGCAGCTCATCGCGCAGCACGTCAAGGCGCTCCGGGCGCACGTCGACGCCCTCGCCGCCCGCGAGTACTGGACGGGCTACGACGCGTCGCCCGAGTTGACGATCGCGTTCATCCCGTCCGAGTCGCTGGTCTCGAGCGCGCTGGCCGCCGACCCCGGACTGCTCGACCACGCCTTCCGCAAGCGCATCGCACTGGCGTCACCCGTCACGCTGTGGTCGGTGCTGAAGACGGTGGCGTTCTCGTGGCAGCAGGACGTCGTCACCGCCGAGGCACGCGAGCTCTTCCGGGTGTCCCGCGAGCTGTACGGCCGCCTGGCCACCATGGGCGGGCACGTCGACAAGCTCGGCCGGGCGATCCGGGGGTCCGTCGTCGACTACAACCGCTTCGTGGGGTCGCTCGAGCGCCAGGTGCTGCCGAGCGCCCGGCGGCTGTCGCTGCTCGACGAGTCGAAGGTGCTCGCCGACCCGGCGACGATCGACGACGAGCCGCGGCTGCTCACCGCGCCGGAGCTCGTCGGCGCCCTCGACGAGGACTGACCGCGCGGCGCCACGGCACGAGGCGCCACGGCGCGAGGTGCTCCGGCACGACGAGAAGCACCCCGAACCACGTGATCGCGTGGTTCGGGGTGCTTCTCGTCGTGCGAGCGGTCAGGCGTCCCGACGGCCGTCAGCGGCCGGGACGGATCAGAACCACTTCTCGGCGCGGTGGTCGGCCTGGATGCGGCGGATCGTGTTCGAGCGCGAGCGGAGCACGAGCGAGTCGGTGTGGATGACACCGCGCGACCGGCGGACGCCGTCCACGAGGACACCGTCGGTGACGCCCGTCGCGACGAAGAACGTGTTGTCGCCCGTCACGAGGTCGTCCTGGTCGAGGACCTTGTCCAGGTCGTGCCCGGCGTCGAGTGCCTTCTGGCGCTCCTCGTCGTCCTTGGGCTGGAGCTTGCCGAGGATCACGCCGCCGAGCGCCTTGATCGCGCACGCGGTGATGATGCCCTCGGGCGTACCGCCGACACCGACGCACATGTCGATCTTCGAACCGGGCAGTGCCGCCGAGATGCCACCGGCGACGTCGCCGTCGAGCAGCAGGCGCGTGCCGGCGCCCGTTGCGCGGATCGCGCGGATGAGCTCGTCGTGGCGCGGACGGTCGAGGACGGCGATCTGCATGTCCTCGATGTCCTTGTGCTTCGCCTTCGCGAGCGCGCGGATGTTCTCGCCGATCGGCTTCTCGAGGTCGAGGACGCCACGACCCTCGGGGCCCGCGGCGATCTTGTCCATGTAGAACACCGCCGACGGGTCGTACATCGAGCCGCGGTCGGAGACGGCCATCACGGAGATGGCGTTCTGCCGGCCGGCGGCGGTGAGCGAGGTGCCGTCGATCGGGTCGACCGCGATGTCGCAGGCCGGGCCGTGGCCGTTGCCGACGTGCTCGCCGTTGAAGAGCATCGGGGCGTCGTCCTTCTCGCCCTCGCCGATGACGACCACGCCGTCGAAGTTCACCGTGCCGAGGAACTTCCGCATCGCGTCGACGGCTGCGCCGTCCGCGAGGTTCTTCTCGCCCCGGCCGACCCACGGCTGCGCACGGATCGCGGCGGCCTCCGTCGCACGCACGAGCTCGAGCGCCAGGTTGCGGTCGGGCTGGAGGAACAGGGAGCCGGTCTCAGTCGTGGGAGTCACGACCAGAGCCTACCGACCGGGCTCCGGGGCGGCCGCACGGGTGCACGGACGTGCACGCTGTAACCCGTTGAGGAGCCCTGACTAGGCTCGGCGGGGAACCACCAGTCGAAGGAGATCGCAGTGCCCATCGCAACGCCGGAACAGTACGCCGAGATGCTCGAACGAGCGAAGGCCGGCAAGTTCGCCTACCCCGCGGTGAACGTGTCCTCCTCCCAGACGATCAACGCGGTCCTCCAGGGCCTGCAGGAGGCCGGCTCGGACGGCATCCTCCAGGTCACGACCGGTGGCGCCGACTACTTCGCCGGGCACACCGTGAAGAACCGCGCCGCCGGCGCCCTCGCGATGGCCCGCTTCGCCCACGAGGTCGCGAAGAACTACGACGTCACGGTCGCGCTGCACACGGACCACTGCCCGAAGGACGCCCTCGACGGCTTCGTCATGCCCCTCATCGCCGCGAGCGAGGAGGAGGTCCGCCAGGGCCGCAACCCGATCTTCCAGTCGCACATGTGGGACGGGTCGGCCGTGCCGCTCGACGAGAACATCGAGATCGCGCGCACGATGATCGAGAAGACGCGCAACATCAACGCGATCCTCGAGGTCGAGATCGGCGTCGTCGGCGGAGAAGAGGACGGCGTCCAGCACGAGGGCACCAACGACGCGCTCTACACGACCCCGAACGACGTCGAGAAGGTCGTCGACGCGCTCGGGCTCGGCGACCGGGGTCGCTGGATCGCCGCGCTCACGTTCGGCAACGTGCACGGCGTCTACAAGCCGGGCAACGTCAAGCTGCGCCCGGAGCTCCTCGGCGAGATCCAGGCCTCGGTCGCGCAGAAGCACGGCACCGGTGAGAACCCGCTCGACCTCGTCTTCCACGGCGGCTCCGGCTCGACCGACGACGAGATCCACGAGGCCGTGCGCAACGGTGTCATCAAGATGAACATCGACACGGACACGCAGTACGCGTTCACGCGCTCGATCGCCGACTCGATGTTCCGGAACTACGAGGGCGTGCTGAAGATCGACGGCGAGGTCGGCAACAAGAAGCAGTACGACCCGCGTGCCTGGGGCAAGGTCGCCGAGACCGCCATGGCGGCCCGCGTCGTCGAGGCGGCGAAGGTCCTCGGCTCGGCCGGCAACAGCAAGGGCTGATCGGCACCACCAGCCGGGAGGAACGGGGCGCGTCCGCAAGGACGCGCCCCGTTCCGCGTCCGGTCACCGCCACCGCCCGTGCCACGATGGGCGGGTGACCTCCGACGCCATCGCCTCCTCGTTCGCCCAGTACGTCACCGAGTCCCCCACCGCGTTCCACGCGGCCGCGGTCGCGCGGGACCAGCTCGTCGCAGCGGGGTTCACCGAGCTGTCGGAACTCGACGCCTGGCCGACCGAGGCGGGCGCCTACGTCGTCGTCCGCGACGGCGCGGTCATCGCCTGGCGTCTGCCGGAGTCGGCGACGCCCACCACCCCCTTCCGGATCCTCGGTGCCCACACCGACTCCCCCGGCTTCCGCATCAAGCCGAACCCCGCCGTGCGCGTGGGCGGGTGGGAGCAGCTCAACGTCGAGGTCTACGGCGGCGCGCTCCTGTCGACCTGGTTCGACCGCGACCTCCGCATCGCCGGACGTGTGGTCGACGCCGACGGATCGGTGCGGCTCGTGTCGACCGACGCGGTCGCGCGGATCCCGAACCTCGCGATCCACCTCGACCGCGGGGTGAACGACGGCAAGGAGATCGACCGGCAGCGCCACACCCTGCCGGTCGTCGGCACGGACGGCACCACCGGTGGCACCGACGTGCTCGGGTGGCTGCGCGGCCGGCTCGGGGAGGACGCGGTCTCGTGGGACCTCTTCCTCGCGGACACGCAGCCCCCGGCGCGCATCGGCATCGATCGGGAGCTCCTCGCGTCCGGCCGCATGGACAACCTGACGAGCGTGCACGCCGGGCTCCGCGGGGTCGTCGACGCGCCGACCGACGGCGACCACATCCCGGTGTTCGCGGCGTTCGACCACGAGGAGATCGGTTCCTCGACCCCGTCCGGTGCCGGGGGCCCGTTCCTCGAGGACGTGCTCGGCCGCGTGCAGGAGGGGCTCGGTGCCACCCGCTCCGAGGCCGCCCGGGCGTTCCGGGCGTCCTGGCTCCTGTCGAGCGACGCCGGACACCTCGTCCACCCGAACCAGCCGGAGAAGCACGACCCGACGAACCGTCCGCGTCCGGGAGCGGGCCCGCTCCTGAAGATCAGCGCGAACCAGCGTTACATGACCGAGGCGAAGGGCGAGGCCGTGTGGGCGACCGCCTGCGACACCGCCGGCGTCTCCTGGCAGCCCTTCGTCAACGTGAACACCATCCCCGGTGGCTCGACCATCGGCCCGATCGCGGCGACGCGGCTCGGCATCCCGACGATCGACATCGGCGTCGGCCTGCTGTCGATGCACTCGGTCCGTGAGCTCGTGCACGTGGACGACCTCGCGGCACTGCACGGCGCCGTCGCCGCCTTCCTCGCCGGGTAGGCGGGTCACGGCCTGCCCGGCCGGACAGCGCCGGCTGGCCCGCTGGTCAGAGCGTCACGACCACCTTGCGCGCGGACACCCCTGCGCGCTGCCGGTCGATCGCGCCCTGCACCGCGCCCGGCCCGTGCCCGACGACGAGCGGCTCCGGCATCGGTCGGATCGAGCCGTCGGCGAGCCCCTCGGGCAGGACCCGGCCCCACAGCTCCGGGCCCAGGTCGTCGTCGCGCAGGCTGCTCCCCCACACGAACGCGGCCCGGATCCCCGCACGACGGGCACGCAGCGTGAGCGCCAGCGTGGCGAGTCCGAGGCGGGTGAACACCGGGAGCATCGCCGGGAAGAGTCGCCGACGGCCGGCGATCCGGTCGAGGGAGACCGGCGTGCTCGCCATCGCCAGCGCGGTGCCACCCGTCCGGCGGAGCACCTCGATGCACGCGGCCGTCGAGGTCGTCCCGAGCGCGACGGCACCGACGACGGGGCGTCCGGCGACGCCGGCGACGAGGTCGTCCAGCGCCGTCGGCGAACCGTGGTCGACGACGACGTCGGCCCCGAGCGACCGGACGGTCGCGGCGTTCCGGGGCGACGCGGTGCTCACGACCGCGTACCCGGCGGCACGGGCGAGCTGCACCGCGTTCATCCCGACGCTCGTCGAACCACCCCAGACCACGACGACGCCGGAGCGGTCCGACGGCGCGTCGGCGGCCCCGGGGAGCGGGAGCCCGAGGTGCTTCGGCTGGAACAGCGCGCAGGCGGCGGTCGAGGCCCCGAGCGGCAGGACCGCGGCCTGTTCGAGGGGCACGTCGTCCGGCACCGCGGCGGTCAGGCGTTCGAGCAGCGCGGTGTGTTCCTGGAACGCGCCCTCGTGCACCGGGTCGCGGCCACGGTCGGTCCCGGTCGCGAGTCCGACGACGCGGTCGCCGACCGCGAAGCGGGTGACGCCGGAGCCGACGGCGACGACCTCGCCGGCGACGTCCGAGCCGAGCACCGCCGGCGTCCGGAGCCAGCGGTAGGTCACCGGCCCCGTGCCCTGGATCACCCAGTCCACGGGGTTGACGGCAGCGGCGCGGACGCGCACGACCACCTCGTCCTCGGCGGGGACGGGGACCGGTACCCGGTCGACGACGAGTGTGCCCCGGGGTTCACGGAGCAGAGCGGCGGAGTTGTCGGGCACGGCGGGCCTTTCGTCACGAGCGATGACACCTGGTGTCGTCACTCTACCCGCCCTCGGCACCGAGTGTCATCACTAGGGTGTCCCCATGGCGAGATGGGCACCGGACACCCGTGAGCGACTGCGGACGGCCGCGATGGAGCTCTTCGCGGAACGCGGCTTCCATGCGACGACGGTCCCCGACATCGTCGCGCGGGCGGGCGTCACCCGGCGCACGTTCTTCCGCCACTTCAGCGACAAGCGCGAGGTCTTCTTCGGCGACGACGAGATCCCCGCGATCGCGACCCGGATGATCGAGACCGCGCCGGCCGAGGAGGCACCGATGCGCGTGGTCCTCGACGGGCTCCGGCGGCTCGCGGCCGAGCGGTTCGACCCCCGCCGCGACCAGGTGCTCGCCGCACGACGGATCATCAGCGAGGAGCCCGACCTGCGGGAGCGGGACCTGCGGAAGCAGGAGGACCTGCGGGCGGCGGTCCGGGACGGCTTCCGTCGCCGCGGCGAGGACGACCGGACCGCCCGCTCCGTCGCCGGGCTCACGGTCCTCGTCCTGCAGACCGCGCTCGAGACGTGGCTCGAGGACGCGGACGGAACACCGCTGCAGGACCACCTCGACGCCACGGTCGACCGGGTCACCGGACTGCTCGACACCGGTCGCTGACCGGCGCACGGCCCCCACACGACAGCGAGGGCCCGAGGGTCAGGCCCCGGACTGCTGCATCAGCACCTGCACGAAGCCCGGGTCCTGGAACATCACCACGGCGAAGGCGACCAGGCTGACGAGCGACGCCACGGCCCCGCCGAGCAGCGGGACCCAGAACGTCCACCTCCGAGCGGCCAGCCGACGCAGGGACCACCACGCGACGAGGGCGAACACGACCACGTTGCCGATGGCTCCGACGGCAGCGGCGGTCGACAGCGCCGTGGGGTCGGAGAGCTCCAGGCCCTGCTGTTCGAACGCCCTGCGCACGGCGGAGGCGACGTCGCTCACCGCGAGCGACTGCACGACCGACAGCAGACCGAACGCCAACAGGGCGACCGTCACCACGAAGTCGAACTGCGACGCCCCGAAGCGGCTCGAGAGCGTCGGCCGCTCCTGACCGGCCGCGGCACCCCGCGACGGCCCGGCGCCGGTGCCACCGGGCGTGCGGCGGTCCGTCGGACGGGTCGTGCGTGCCGTGCCACGGTCGGTCGGCCCCTGGGTCGCCGCGCGGGCACGGTCGTCGGCCTCGCGCCGCTGCCGGTCGCGCCGTTCCTGCTCGACCAGGACCGGGTTCACCCAGCCCTCCGGCGCGTACTCGCCGTACTCGGGAGCGGGCGTGCCGTGGACCCGGCCGTCCCGTCGACCGGAGGCCGGTGCGGCGGAGGCGGGACGGCCCTCCAGGCCGAGGGCGGTCTCGTCCACGTGCCCCGGTTCACGGTCCGGTGCCGACGACCAGTCGCCGCGGAGGCCGCTCACGAGCGACGCCCGCCGAGGGCGCGGGTGGGGTTGCCCGCGGCGTCCGTGCGGAGCTCCTTGGGGAGCGAGAACATGAGGTCCTCGTGCGCCGTCACGACCTCTTCCACGGTGCCGTAGCCGGCGTCCGCGAGCTGCTCGAGCACCTCGGTGACGAGTTCCTCGGGCACCGAGGCACCGCTGGTCACCCCCACCGTGCGGACACCGTCGAGCCAGTCCTGGCGGATCTCCTCGGCGTAGTCGACCCGGTGGGCGGACGCCGCACCGTACTCGAGGGCGACGTCGACGAGGCGCACGCTGTTCGAGGAGTTCGCCGAACCGACGACGATGACGAGGTCGGCGTCGGGCGCCACCTTCTTCACCGCGACCTGGCGGTTCTGCGTGGCGTAGCAGATGTCGTCCGACGGCGGGTTCTCGATGGACGGGAACCGCTCACGGAGCAGGCGGACGGTCTCCATCGTCTCGTCGACGCTCAGGGTGGTCTGCGACAGCCAGACGAGGTTGTCGGGGTCGGGCACCTCGAGCGCGGCGACGTCCTCGGGTCCGTTGACCAGGATCGTGCGCTCGGGCGCGTGGCCCATGGTGCCCTCGACCTCCTCGTGACCGGCGTGGCCGATCAGGACGATCGTGCGGTCCGCCTTCGCGAAGCGGGTGGCCTCGCGGTGGACCTTGGTGACGAGGGGGCAGGTCGCGTCGATCGCGTGCAGGTCGCGTTCTGCGGCACCGGCCACGACGGCGGGTGCGACGCCGTGCGCACTGAAGACGACGTGTGCGCCGCGCGGGACCTCGGCGACGTCGTCGACGAACACCGCGCCGCGCTGCTCGAGCGTGGAGACGACGTGGACGTTGTGGACGATCTGCTTCCGCACGTAGACCGGCTCGCCGTACTGCTCGAGCGCCTTCTCGACGGCGACCACGGCACGGTCGACACCCGCGCAGTACCCGCGGGGCGCGGCGAGCAGGACCTTCTTCGTGCCGGCGACCGGCTCGTCCCGCAGCCGACCACGCGCTGCGTGCACCCGCGGCGGGGCGAGCGGGACCGTGCGGCCGTTGGTGATCGTCACGTCCCCGATGATAGGTGCCGGGCACGCGCGGGGCCTGGGTGCGTCCGGGGCCGAGCCGGGCCGTGACGACGTGGTGGAGCACCGGCGTGCGGCGCCGCGGGCCGGCGCTGTCGCCGGGATGCGGCACGATGGTGGGCATGGCGATCGAACAGGGCCCGCCGACGGCCGACAACCCGTGGCCCGTCGCCCTGCTCGGGGCGAAGCTCCGCGACTGGATCGACCGACTCGGCACCGCCTGGGTCGAGGGCGAGATCACGCAGTGGAACGTCGCCGGCGGCAACGTCTACGGCAAGCTCAAGGACGTCGAGGTCGACGCAACCGTGTCCTTCTCGATCTGGTC
Source organism: Curtobacterium uvaldense (assembly GCF_028307415.1). NCBI lineage: Bacteria > Bacillati > Actinomycetota > Actinomycetes > Micrococcales > Microbacteriaceae > Curtobacterium > Curtobacterium uvaldense. The sequence continues at coordinate 60,030 of NZ_JAQMHU010000017.1, forward strand.
GAGCGTGCGTTCCCGGGTGCCCGCGGACCTGGGGCAGGGCGCCCGCGTCGTCGCCGCGGTGAAGCCGAACTACTGGGTCAAGGGCGGCTCGCTCACCATGCAGGTGGTCGAGATGAAGCACGTCGGCCTCGGTGACCTGCTCGAGCGGCTCGAACGGCTCCGGCGCACCCTGGCGGCGGAGGGCCTGTTCGACCCGTCCCGCAAGAAGCGTCTGCCGTTCCTGCCGCACCGGATCGGCCTGATCACCGGCAAGGACTCCGACGCCGAGAAGGACGTCAAGCGGAACGCGCAGCTCCGCTGGCCGCAGGTCGAGTTCCGCACGGTGCACACGGCGGTGCAGGGCGAGCGGGCCGTGGGCGAGGTCACGGCCGCGATCGTCGAGCTCGACGCCGACCCGACCGTCGACGTCATCATCGTCGCCCGGGGTGGCGGCGACTTCCAGAACCTGCTCGGCTTCAGCGACGAGGGACTCGTCCGGACCGCCGCTGCCGCCACCACCCCCATCGTCTCCGCCATCGGGCACGAGGCGGACCGCCCGATCCTCGACGAGGTCGCCGACCTGCGCGCCTCCACCCCCACGGACGCGGCGAAGCGCGTGGTGCCCGACGTGGCCGAGGAGCTCGCGAACGTCCGCCAGGCCCGGGCCCGGCTCGGGCTGCGGCTCTCGCACACCCTGTCGGTCGAGGCCGACCGGATCGCCGCCCTCCGGTCGCGCCCGGCGCTGGCGTCGACCGCCTGGCTCGTCGACACCCGGGCCGAGGAGGTCGCACGCGACCTGTCCCGTGCCCGTGAGCTGCTCGACCGACGCCTCGAGCGCTCGCACAGCGACGTCGGGCACCTGACCGGGCGGCTGCGCGCGCTCTCGCCGCGCGACACCCTGCGCCGCGGCTACGCCATCGTGCAGCGGAGTGACGGCGGGGTCGTGCGCGGTACCGAGGACCTCGACGGTGCGACGCCGGTCCACGTCACCCTCGGCGCGGGCACGGCGACGGGGACACTCGAGCCGGAGGGACCGGGGCCGGACGGTTCCGGGGCGTAGCCCGGTCTCCACGGGCTCCGCCGGCGGTGCACCGCCGACGGAGGGTGCTCGGTAGGATCGGGGTGTGTCATCCCAGCAGGAACCCGTGCCGTCCGACGTGCAGTCGCTGAGCTACGAGGCGGCGCGCGACGAACTCGTGCGCGTCGTCGGTGAGCTGGAGCAGGGGTCCGCGACGCTCGAGCGTTCGCTCGCGCTCTGGGAGCGTGGCGAAGCCCTCGCGGCCCGGTGCGAGGAGTGGCTCGTCGGCGCGCGCGCCCGGCTGGACGCCGCCCGTGCCGCGTCTGCCGGTGACGGCACCGCGGACACCGCAGGCGACCCGGACGGAGCAGCACGGTGACCGACCCCGACGGACGCCCGATCGTCGCCGAGCTCGGCCGCCCGGAGACCCCGGAGGAGACCTGGGCCCGGAAGGACGCCGCGCGACGCTCCCGCCGCGAGCACCAGACCGCCTTCAACCTCGTGCTGGCGCTCATCGCATCGCTCGGCATCGTGCTCTTCCTGGTCGCCGTGGTCGTGCGACCGGACCAGACCGTCGACCGGTCCGTGGACTACCAGCAGGTCGCCGCCGGTGCCGACGTGCCCGGCGTGACGCTCGCGGCACCGGACCTGCCCGACGATTTCACCTCGAACCGCGCCGACTTCCAGGACAAGACGTCGGACGGCGTGCGGGTCTGGACGGTCGGCCTCGTCACCCCGGACCGCCAGTACATCGGCCTCCAGCAGGGCATCGATGCGAACGCGTCGTGGGTGGCCAACCAGCTCGACCAGGAGCCCGCCACCGGTGACCGCACCATCGACGGCACGAAGTGGACCGTGTACGACCGTCGCGACGAGGGCAAGGACGCCGGGAACCACGCGTACTCGCTCGTGCACACCTTCGGCCGCGACACCATCGTCCTGTCCGGCACGGCCGACGACTCGTCGTTCACGACCGTCGCGAAGGCCGTCACCGAGCAGCTCGCGAACTGACCCCGCCCGACCGAACCCGAAGCACGAGGAAGACCATGCCCGACCGCGCCGCCTCCACCCCGTCCGACGCCCTCCGCCTGCTCGTCGAGGGCAACGCCCGCTTCGCCGCCGACAAGCGCCGCACCGGCCGGATCGACCCGGACCGCCGTGGCGAGCTCACGGGCTCGCAGGCGCCCTTCGCGACCGTGCTCGGCTGCTCCGACTCACGCGTGCCGTTCGAGCACGTCTTCGACGCGGGCATCGGTGACCTGTTCGCGATCCGCAACGCCGGTCAGATCGTCGACGACGTCGTGCTCGGCTCCATCGAGTTCGCGGTCGTCGCCCTCGGCACCCCGCTCGTCGTCGTCCTCCGCCACACCGCGTGCGGGGCCGTCGCCGCAGCGCGCTCGGGCGAGCCCGTGCCCGCGCCGCACCTGCAGTCGCTCGTCGACGCGATCGCGCCGAGCGTCGAGCGGGTCCGCGCGACCGACGCCGAGCTCCCGCAGGAGGCCGTCGGTGCCGCGCACCTCGAGGCCACGCTCCGCCAGGTGATCGAGCGGTCCGGTGTCGTCTCCGACGCGGTCGCCGACGGTAGGTTGGCCGTCGTCGGGGCGACCTACGACCTCTCCACGGGCGAGGTCACCATCGACACCGTCGTGGGCCAGGCCTGACCGGCCGCCACGACGCGACGCCCGGAGACCACCGGGCCGCCGAAGACACCGGGGCGACCGCTCCGGCCGTGCACCACAGGAAGGACCACGACGACGTGACCCACACCAGCGAGCCCGACCAGACCGCGACCGACCGGACCGCGACGGGCGGTGACGGCTTCCGCATCGAGCACGACACGATGGGCGAGGTCCGGGTCCCGGTGGATGCCCTCTACCGCGCCCAGACGCAGCGCGCGGTCGAGAACTTCCCGATCTCGGGCAGCGGACTCGAGCCGGCACAGATCGTCGCCCTCGCCCGGATCAAGCGCGCCGCAGCGGTCGTCAACGGGTCCCTCGGCATCGTCGACCCGACCGTGGCCGACGCGATCGCACGGGCGGCCGACGCGATCATCGGCGGCGAGCACCACGACCAGTTCCCGGTGGACGTCTACCAGACGGGCAGCGGCACCTCGTCGAACATGAACATGAACGAGGTCCTCGCGACCCTGGCGACCCGCATCGCCGGCACGGACGTCCACCCGAACGACCACGTCAACGCGTCCCAGTCGTCGAACGACGTCTTCCCGACCTCCGTGCACGTCGCCGTGACCGAGGCCCTCATCCGCACGCTCGTCCCCGCGCTCGAGCACCTGGCGGAGTCGCTCGAGGCCAAGGCGACGCTCTGGGCCGACGCCGTGAAGTCCGGACGCACCCACCTGATGGACGCCACCCCGGTCACTCTCGGGCAGGAGTTCGGCGGCTACGCCCGCCAGGTCCGGCTCGGCATCGAGCGCGTGCAGGCCACGCTCCCCCGCGTCGCCGAGGTCCCGCTCGGCGGCACCGCGGTGGGCACCGGCATCAACACGCCGAAGGGCTTCCCGCAGCAGGTCATCGCAGGTCTGGCCTCGGACACCGGCCTGCCGATCACCGAGGCGCTCGACCACTTCGAGGCACAGGGTGCCCGGGACGCACTGGTCGAGGCGTCGGGTGCGCTCAAGGTCATCGCGGTCAGCCTGACGAAGATCAACAACGACCTGCGCTGGATGGGCTCGGGTCCGAACACGGGCCTCGGCGAGCTGCACATCCCGGACCTGCAGCCCGGCTCGTCGATCATGCCCGGCAAGGTGAACCCGGTCATCCCCGAGGCCACCCTGATGGTCGCTGCACGCGTCATCGGCAACGACGCGACGGTCGCCTGGGCCGGCGCCTCGGGTGCCTTCGAGCTCAACGTCGCGATCCCGGTGATGGGCACGGCCCTGCTCGAGTCGATCCGCCTGCTCGCGAACAGCTCGCGGGTGCTCGCCGACAAGACCATCGACGGGCTGCAGGCGAACCTCGAGCGCGCCCGCGCGTTCGCGGAGTCGTCCCCGTCGATCGTCACGCCGCTCAACCGCGTCATCGGGTACGAGGCCGCGGCCAAGGTCGCCAAGTACGCCGTCGCCGAGGGCATCACCGTGCGCGAGGCGGTCGTCGCCCTGGGGCACGTCGAGCGCGGCGAGGTCACCGAGGAGCAGCTCGACAGCGCGCTGGACGTGCTGTCGATGACGCACCCGAACTGACCCACGGGACCCACTGACGGACGGGAGGCACGGTGCCGGCTGGCACCGTGCCTCCCGTCCGTCGTCGGGTCACCCCCGAGACTCGCGCCCGCGGACACGTTCGCAGTCCTGCGACCGCGAACGTGTCCGCCCAGGCGAGTCTCGCCGGCGGCCGACCAGCCGCGCTACCCGAGGTCGGGCGAGTCGAGCAGCTCCGTCACGAGCGCCGCGATCGCCGACCGCTCCGAGCGGGTCAGCGTCACGTGCGCGAACAGCGGGTGCCCCTTCAGGCGCTCGATCACGCTCGCGACACCGTCGTGCCGGCCGACCCGCAGGTTGTCGCGCTGGGCGACGTCGTGCGTGAGCACCACACGCGAGTTCTGCCCGATGCGCGACAGCATGGTGAGCAGGACGTTCCGCTCGAGCGACTGCGCCTCGTCCACGATGACGAACGCGTCGTGCAGGGACCGCCCGCGGATGTGCGTGAGCGGCAGCACCTCGAGCATCCCGCGCTCGACGACCTCGTCGAGGACGTTGTCGGACACCAGCGCGCCGAGGGTGTCGAAGACGGCCTGCGCCCAGGGGTTCATCTTCTCGGAGGCGTCGCCCGGCAGGTACCCGAGCTCCTGCCCGCCCACGGCGTAGAGCGGCCGGAACACCATGATCTTCTTGTGCTGCTGTCGTTCGAGCACCGCCTCGAGCCCGGCGCAGAGCGCGAGCGCCGACTTGCCGGTGCCGGCCGATCCCCCGAGCGAGACGATGCCGATCTCCGGGTCGAGCAGGGCGTCGATCGCGAGCCGCTGCTCGGCGGAGCGTCCGCGCAGCCCGAAGACCTCGCGGTCGCCGCGGACGAGCGACACCGCGCCGGCCTCGTGCACGCGGCCGAGCGCCGACCCGCGCTCCGAGTGGATGACGACGCCGGTGTTCACCGGGACGCCGTCGAGCCGCGAGGACCGGATCTCCTCGTGCTCGTACAGGTCGCTCATCTGCTCACCGGAGACCTGCAGGTCGGTGATGCCCGTGTAGCCGGAGTCGACGGCGAGCTCGGCGCGGTACTCCTCGGCGGCCATGCCGATCGACGACGCCTTGACCCGGAGTGGCAGGTCCTTCGACACGACGACGACGTCCAGACCGTCGTTCGCCAGGTTCGATGCGACGGCCAGGATCCGCGAGTCGTTGTCCCCGAGCCGGAGCCCGGACGGGAGCACGGACTGCTCGGAGTGGTTCAGCTCGACGCGGAAGGAACCGCCGTCGTCGAGTGCGACGGGGAAGTCGAGCCGCTCGTGCTCGACCCGCAGTTCGTCGAGCAGCCGCAGGGCCTGGCGTGCGAAGTACCCGATCTCCGGGTCGTCGCGCTTGGACTCGAGCTCGCTGACGACGACCACGGGCAGCACCACGGCGTGCTCGGCGAAGCGGAACAGCGCCCGCGGATCGCTGAGGAGCACCGACGTGTCGAGCACGTACGTGCGTTGGGCGACCGACGTGGACGAGTCCGCGGTGGACCGCTGGGCGGGTTCGCGAGCGACGTTGCGAGAGGTCACGACCACTCCATCCCCGGGCCGCGCTCGGCCCGGTCACTGTCCTCGACGCGGCCGGAGAGCGGTCCCGAAGCACCGTTGCCTGGCCGCTCCGACCGGGCACCGTGCCCGGTGGGGCCAAGCTACGACCGGCCCCCGACAGCCGGACCGCGACACGCGGACCCGGAGGTTACGGTCACGTGAACGCGCACCACGACGGCCGGGAGGCACGGGGCGGGCCCGCCCCGGGCCGCCCGGCCGCCTCGGGCGCAGGCGCGCAGCGGCGCGATTCTCGGACGCGGACGGATTAGCGGGGTGGGAGGCGCGAACACGTCCGCCCGGCCGAGTCTCGCGGACCGCGGCCAGGCCGGCGGGCGGGCGGCCAGCGCGCGGGCGCGCTACTGCATCGTGGCGTAGGACAGGCACGCGTCGCGGAACATGTCGAGCGTCGCGTCCGTGGTGGACGCGAACACCGACACCCGCGCGACCCCGAGCCGCGTCGTCGCCGTGACCCCGTGGTTGTGCAGCGCCGCGGACAGCGCCGTGAGCCGACCCTGCGGCGGACGCAGCACGACGATGCCGGCACGCTCGCGCGGGTCACGGCTGGACTCGACCGACAGGCCGAACTCGTCGGCGATGTCGAGCACCCGCTCGACCCGGTCGGCCACGCGCTCCTGCACGGCCCCGACCCCGACGGAGACCAGCCGCTCGAGGGACACCGCCATCCGGGCCTGGGCGACCGGGTCGACGCGCGTCATCTGGTACCCCGCGGCGCCCGGCTTCACCGAGGGGACCTCGGTCGGCCAACCGGTCGTGCCGTGCGGCCCGGACAGCGCCGGGCGCAGGCGGTTCAGGGCGCGGTCGCTGAACGCGAGGAAGCCCGTGCCCCACCCGGCGTGCAGCCACTTCTGCCCGCCGGTGGCGACGACGTCGGCGACCTCGTACGGGGCGTCGACGACGCCGAAGCCCTGGATCGCGTCGACGATGAGCAGGCGGTCCCCGATGACCTCCCGGATCGCAGCGAGGTCGGCGAGGTACCCGGTCTGCCAGTCGACGAGCGACACGGCGACGGCGGCGACGTCGTCGGTCAGGCGCTCCCGGACCAGCGTCGGGGTCATCCAGCCGGCTCCGGACTCGACCACGACGGGCTGCACGCGACCGCCCGTCGCCGAGGCGGCGCTCGCCAGTGCGAGCGGCAGCGACGGGTACTCGTCGGCGGCCACGAGGACACCGCCGGTCAGGCCGAACGCGGTGTGCAGCAGCCCCGGCGTCGTGGCGGTCTGCGAGACCACCTGGTCCTCGCGACGGCCGACGAGCCGGGCAGCGACGGTGCGCACCCGGGCGTCCTGCTCGTCGAGGGTCTCCACGGCGCCGAAGCGCATGCGCTCCTGGATCGTCCCGAGCACCCGCTGCTCCTCGAGCACGGCGGTCTGCACCGGCCCGAAGGCGGCGTGGTCGAGGTAGCCGGGCTCCTCGTCGAAGCCGGCCGCGTACTCGGCGATGTTCACAGGGGCAACCTTCCGTGGGACGAAAACCCTGTGAGTCTACTGGGACGCACGGAGGCCGCGCGAACCTGAGCCGCCCGACGCACTCGCCGCCGCCGTCGGGAGCCTCCCGCGATCAGCCGCCGAAACGACGGGAGCGCAGACCGAAGTCGCGCACGGCCCGCAGGAAGTCGACCTCGCGCAGGTCCGGGTAGAGGGCCTCGACGAAGTAGAACTCGCTGTGCGCGCTCTGCCACAGCATGAAGTCCGACAACCGCTGCTCACCCGAGGTGCGGATCACCAGGTCGGGATCGGGCTGGCCCTGCGTGTACAGGTGGTCGCCGATGAGCTCGGGCGTCAGCACCTCGGCCAGGGTGTCGAGCGTGCCGCCGCCCTCGCCGTGCGCCCGGACGATGCTCCGCATGGCGTCGGCGATCTCCCGGCGTCCGCCGTAGCCCACCGCGAGGTTGACGTGCAGGCCGGTGTGGGCTGCGCTCCGGGCCTCGGCGTCCGCGAGCGCCCCGAGGAGACCCGCGGGCAGCCCCTCGTCGGAACCGACGTGCTGCACGCGCCAGTCGCGGTGCACGGCGAGTGTCCCGGCCAGGTCGCCGATGATGCCGACGAGCTGCTCGAGCTCCTCGCCGCCCCGACCGGTCAGGTTGTCGGCGGACAGCAGGTAGAGCGTGACGACCTCGATGCCGAGCTCGTCGCACCAGTCGAGGAACTCGGGGATCTTGGCGGCGCCGGCACGGTGCCCGTGGGCGGCCGACTCGAGGCCGAGCTGCTTGGCCCAGCGACGGTTGCCGTCGACGATCATGGCGACGTGCTTCGGCATCGCCTGGCCGTCGATCTGGCGGCGGATACGACGCTGGTAGGCACGGTAGAGGACGCCGCGCCCTGCCCATCCCACCCTGCCGGTCACGCCACGACTGTAGTGCACCGTGGCGCCGGTCGTGCGGGGCTGTGCATTCCCTGCTGCCGTTCGGCCGGGGGCCCTACTGTCGCCCCATGCAGGACGAGACCGCCACGCTCCCCCACGTCCCGTTCACCGAGGAAGCGGACACCACCGAGTCGCCGCGCCCCGCCTGGCGCGGCTGGATCCACCTCGGCACGTTCCCGTTCGCCATCGCGATGGGCATCGTGCTCATCTCGCTGGCCGACAGCGGGGCCGCGAAGGCCGGCAGCGCCGTGTTCATGGCGACGTCGCTGCTCATGTTCGGCGTCTCCGCGACCTACCACCGATTCCCGTGGGGCCCGACGGTGAAGAAGGTCCTCAAGCGGATCGACCACACGAACATCCTGCTGCTCATCGCCGGCACCTACACGCCGATCGCGATCTGCGCGCTGCCGCACACGCTCATGGTGGTCGTGCTCTGGGTGATGTGGTCCGGAGCCGCGCTGGGCATCGCCTTCCGCGTCCTGTGGATCGGCGCCCCGCGCTGGCTGTACGTGCCGATCTACCTCGTGCTCGGGTGCGCCGCGCTCGGTCTGCTCCCGCAGTTCTTCGCCGCGAGCGTCCCCATGACGGTCCTCGTGCTCTCCGGCGGCCTGGCGTACGTCATCGGTGCCCTGGTCTACGGCTTCAAGCGCCCCGACCCCGCCCCGACCGTGTTCGGCTTCCACGAGGTCTTCCACGCACTGACCGTCGTCGCGTTCGCCGCGCAGTGGGTCGGCGTGCTCATCGTGGCCCTCGATCCGGTGCGCTGACCGCAGCCGCTGCGGACCGCGGCACCGGCCGGCAGGGGCGACCGGACGACGGACGGGAGGCCCGTGGCACGCTCGCCACGGGCCTCCCGTCCGTCTGCTGGGGACGTCGCTGCTGCCGACGTCGCCGCTGCTGGTGTCGCTGCTGCCGACGTCGCGGGCTCAGCCGCGTTCGGTGTCGTCGCCCACGTCGGTCCGGCCGTCCTCGTCGGCGCGACGCACCGGCTCGTCCGTCGACGTGCCGTCGCCCGCGTCGGACTCGAGCCGCTGGCGGATCTCCGCGCGGTAGCGGGTCCGACGGATCCGGCGGGTCATGTCGACCACGAGCAGGATCGTGACGACCGCGACGACCGCGATCGCGACGAAGCCGGCGACCCCGGGGGTGACGTCGACGTCGGGCACGACCGACGGGCTCGGGCTGGGGGCGGCGGCGATGGCCGTCAGGATGGTGCTCACGCGGTGGTGTCCTCGTCGTCAGGGAGCCCCGCGAACAGGTCGGACTCCGGCAGGTCGGTGGGCACGCGGGCCTCGACGAGCTGGTAGTCCTCGGTGGGCCACACCGTCGCGAGGAGGTCGTTCGGCCACGAGAAGAAGACGCTGTCCGGCGGCACCTGGCTGGCGTGCGCGTGCAGGGCGGCGTCGCGGGCGTCGAAGTGGTCGCGGACGTCGACGTGGGTCGTCGCCAGGTCCGGCCGGTCGGCGAACCGCTCCACCCACTCGCGCAGCTGCTCGACGGCGGCGCTGTCCGGGTCGCGCTCGCGCAGTGCCTCGTAGATCGTGCGGAAGCGGCGCGGGTTCATGGTGCGCTCGTAGTAGAGCTTGCTGATCGACCACGGCTCCCCGGCGTCCGGGTACTCCGCGGGGTCGGCGGCGGCGCGCCAGGCGGCGACCGAGACCTCGTGCGTGCGGATGTGGTCGGGGTGCGGGTAGCCGCCGTTCTCGTCGTAGGTGACGAGCACGTGCGGACGGAAGCGGCGGACGACGCGGACGAGTGCCTCGGTCGAGTACTCGAGGGGCACCGTCGAGAACGTGCCCGGACGGACCGTCTCGCCCTTCTCGGCGTCCGGCAGCCCGGAGTCGTGGTAGCCGAGCCAGACGTGGTCGATGCCGAGCGCTGCCTGCGCAGCCGCCATCTCGGTGCGCCGGTAGCCCGCCATGTCGCGGTGGGCGCGGCTCGTCGCCGGCTCACCGAGCTGGTCGTTGAGGATGTCCCCGGCCTCGCCGCCGGTGCAGGAGACGACCAGCACCTGGTGCCCCTCGGCGACGTACTTCGCGGCCGTCGCGGCACCCTTGCTCGACTCGTCGTCGGGGTGGGCGTGGACGGCCAGCAGGCGGTACGGCACGGAGGATCCTCACGGGTGACGGAGCGGGCGGGACGCGCACGGATCGACCCGGGCGTGGGGGCAGCGCACAGCGGGGCGTGAACTACCCTGGGACCAGGATAATCACCCCAGGAGCCCCGAACTGTCCGAACCGCTGCACCCCACCCCCACCGCTGCGTCGGCCACGACCACCGCCGCGTCGCTGGACGACCGGTACGGGCGCACGCCGGATCGTCGGCGCCGCGGGAAGCTGTTCGGGGTCGTCGCGGCGATCGCCGTCGTGCTCGTGTTCGTCGCGTGGGTGGTCTGGGCCGGCCTCGACCAGGAGTCACACGGGCTCGACAACACCGAGCTCGGGTACACCGTCGTCTCCGACCACCGCACCGTCGTGCACTCACAGGTGTCGGCCGACCCGGGCACCGAGGTCCGGTGCGCCGTGCAGGTGCTCGACAAGTCGTACTCGATCGTCGGGTGGAAGGAGGTGACGCTGCCGGCATCCGAGCAGCGCACCCGCTCGATCTCGACCGAGGTGAACACCACGACCCGCGGCGTGACCGGCTTGATCCACGACTGCTGGGTTCCCTAGACTCGACTGATTCGCGGACGAGACCGGCCACACCGGCCGGTCTCGTCCTTTGTCGAAAGGGAGACCGATGAGCAACGACACGCAGACCACCTGGCTGACCCAGGAGGCGCACGACCGTCTCACGGCCGAGCTCGAACAGCTGTCGGGCCCGGCCCGCAAGGAGATCGCGGACCGCATCGAGGCGGCGCGTGAAGAGGGCGACCTCAAGGAGAACGGCGGCTACCACGCCGCGAAGGACGAGCAGGGCAAGATCGAGGCCCGCATCCGGCAGCTCACCGAGCTGCTCAAGCACGCCACCGTGGGCGAGGCCGACTTCGACGGCACCGTCGAGCCGGGGACCGTCGTCACGGCGGTCATCGCCGGCGACGAGTCGACCTTCCTCGTGGGCAACCGCGAGATCGTGGCCGAGGGGTCCGACCTGACCGTGTACAGCCCGGTGAGCCCGGTCGGTGCCGCGATCCTCGGGCTGCGCGCGGGCGACGAGACGACCTACACCGCGCCGAACGGCAAGGAGATCAGCGCCAAGGTGACGAAGGTCGAGCGCTACGAGCCGTAGGCGCCCGGCGCCGCAGTGCGCCCGGCGCGACGGCCGGGGCGGGCGGCGCAGAGCGCGCGGCGGGCCAGCAGGCGGCGCGACGTGCCAGTGCACAACGAGGAGCAGCTCGCACCACGGAACCACGTGGCGCGAGCTGCTCTTCGTTGTGCAGGGGCCGACTGGGCTCTCGGCGCCGGTCAGTGCGCGACCACGTCGCGGAGCGAGGGCAGGATCACCGTGAGGGTCATGACGGGAGCTCCACGCGCCTCCCGGCCGTCCGCGGTGTCGCTCACGCGACCCTGAGGCCTGCGCGGCCGTCCCGTGCGCACCGCTGACACCGACGCGTGCAGCCAGCGCGGCGGGGTCAGTTCTCGAGCAGCTCCGGGCGGAAGCCGACCTCGTGCAGGCGCTGGATGACCTCCTGCGCGTGCTCGGGACCGCGTGCCTCGATCGACAGGTCCAGGGCCACCTCGTTGATCACCAGGCCCTGCCCGTGCCGGGTGTGCAGTACCTCGACCACGTTGGCGCCGGCGTCCGAGATGACCTGGGCGACGCGGGCGAGCTGCCCGGGGCGGTCGGGCAGCATGATCCGGATGCCGATGTAGCGCGACGCCGCGACGAGACCGCGGGTGATGATCCGCTCCATCATGAGCGGGTCGATGTTCCCACCGCTCAGCAGCACGACGGTGCGGCCGGTGTCGCGGACGGCGCCCGACATGATCGCCGCGACGCCGACGGCGCCGGCGGCCTCGACCACGAGCTTGGCGCGCTCGAGCAGCACCAGCAGGGCACGGGCGGTGTCGTCGTCCGAGACGGTCACGATCTCGTCGACCAGGTCGCGGATGATCGGGAAGTTCAGGTCGCCCGGTCGGGCGACCGCGATGCCGTCCGAGATCGTCGGCTTCGTCGTGATCGTCACCGGTGCTCCCGCGGTGATCGACGACGGGTACGCCGCGGCGTTCTCCGCCTGCACGCCGATCACCCGGATCGGACGACCGAGGCGCTCGGACATGCCCTTCACCGCGAGCGCGATGCCCGAGATGACCCCGCCGCCACCGATCGGCACGACCACCGTGTCGACGTCGGGCACCTGGTCGATGATCTCGAGGCCCAGCGTGCCCTGGCCCGCGATGACGTCCGGGTGGTCGAAGGGCGGGATGAACACCGCACCGGTGTGGGCGGCGAAGTCCTTCGCGGCGCTCAGCGCTTCCTCCACCGAGTGACCCCGCAGCACGACCTCGGCGCCGTAGTGCCGCGTCGCCTGGAGCTTCGGCAGCGCGACGCCCACCGGGGTGAAGATCGTGGCCGGGATGCCGAGCTCACGAGCGGCCAGGGCGACTCCCTGCGCGTGGTTGCCGGCGCTCGCGGCCACGACACCCGCCGCTCGCTGCTCGGGGCTGAGGGCGGCGAGTCGGTTGTAGGCGCCGCGCACCTTGTACGCGCCCGTGCGCTGCAGGTTCTCGCACTTCAGGTGCACCGGCGAGCCGAGCAGCTCGGCGAGGAACTGCGACGTCTCCATCGGCGTCACGCGTGCGACGCCCGCGATGGTCTGCCGAGCGGCCTCGATGTCCGCGAGCGTCGGGAACGCGTCGGTCTGCTGCTGGGGCGCGGAGGTGTCGGTCACGGACCCATCATCGTCCGTCGGAGCCGTCACGGCGAACTCGTGACGGTCCGTCGGTGAACGCCCGCTCAGCCCGCGGTCCCCTTCGCGGCGGTGGGCTGTTCGTCGCTGCCCGGGGCCGGGACGCCGTCGGGGTGGCGCTTCCGCCAGCGACGGCGCTTCTTCGCCTCGACGCTCGCGTGGTGGTCGCGCTGCTTCGCCTCGAGCACGTGGTCGGAGTCGAGCCCCTTCCACCGGCCGCTCGCGATCGTCGTGACCATCGAGTTCACGGTCGCGATCAGCGGCACCGCGAAGAACGCTCCGGCGATGCCGGCCAGCCCGGACGCCGCGGTGACACCGAGGACGACGGCGAGCGGGTGCACCTTGACCGCGCTGCCCATGACGAGCGGCTGCAGGATGTGCCCCTCGACCTGCTGCACGACGAGGATCACGCCGAGCATGACGAGCGCCGCGACCCAGCCGTTGAAGATGAGGGCGATGAAGACGGCGAGGAAGCCCGTGACGATGGCGCCGACGACCGGGATGAACGCGCCGAGGAACACGAACACGGCGATCGGGATGACGAGCGGCAGCTGCAGCGCGGCTGCACCGATGCCGATGCCGACGGCGTCGACGAACGCGACGAAGATCTGCACGCGGATGAAGCTCGTCAGGGTGGTCCACCCGGCGACCCCGGCGCCGTCGATCGCGGCGCGGGCGTTCTTCGGGAACAGCCGGACGGTCCAGCGCCACACGTTCTTGCCGTCGATGAGCAGGAAGATCACCGTGAAGATGACCACGAACAAGCCGGTGAGCAGGTGCGTCAGCGACGATCCCGCGCTCGCGACCCCGGACAGGATCGAGCCGGAGTTGCTCGACAGCCAGTCGGTCGCCTGGTTGAGGTAGTTGTTGAGGTCGGACTGGCTGATGCCCAGACCGGAGCTGAGGACGAACTCGCGGATGTTGTCGTACTGCGAGAGCGTCCGGTCGCGGAGCGAGGGGTAGGCCGCCGCGATCTGGTCGACGACGAGCCAGATGAGTCCGCCGACGGCCGCGAGGCCCCCGACGAGGCTGACCACGACGGCGATCCACTTCGGCACGTGGTGGCGCTGCATCCAGTTCGACAGCGGCACGAGCAGGGCGGCGACGACGATCCCGATGAGGAACGGGATGAGCACCTCGCTGAACAGCGTCACGAGGTAGATGAAGACCGCGACCACGCCGACGACCACCAGCACGCGCCACGACCACGCGCCCGCGATCCGCATGCCCGTCGGCACGACCTGTTCGACGACGGGATCCGGATGCGTCTTCTTTCCCCAGGCCATGCGGTGAGTGTACCGACGCGTGCCGGTGTGTGTTCCAGATGCGGCATACGTCGGCGCGACCCCGGTGTCGGCGCCGATCGGTAGCGTCGTGCCATGGTCCGGTCCACGCTCTCCGCCGCCGAGGCCCGCCGCGTCACGCTGGCGGCCCAGGGCTTCGGCGCACCCCCGCGCGACGCGGTGGGCACCCGCACCCTGACCAGCACGATCGGCCGGCTCGGGTTGCTGCAGATCGACTCGGTCAACGTCTTCGAACGCAGCCACTACCTGCCCCTCTTCGCCCGCCTCGGTCCCTACGACCGGGACACGTTGGACCGGCTCACCATGCGGCGCTCCGGCCCCTACGCGGAGTACTGGGCGCACGAGGCGGCGTTCCTGCCGCGGACGGACCTCCCGCTCTTCCGGTGGCGGATGGACGCGTACCGCGAACGCGACGCCCGACCGAACCGGATCGCCGGCGTGGAACGGACCGCGAGCGTCCGCCGGGAGCTCCGCGCACTGCTCGCCGCCGAGGGGCCCCTGCCCGCCAGCGCGGTCGAGCACGAGGCGAACGTCCGACGCGGGCCGTGGTGGGGGTGGAGCGACGTGAAGGCGGGGCTCGAGCAGATGTTCCGCTGGGGCGAGGTCGTGAGCGCCGGACGCGCCGGGTTCGAGCGTGTCTACGCCCTGCCCGACCAGGTGCTGCCGGTGGGGACGCTCGAGGCCGCGCCCGACCGCCACACGGCCGTCACGGAGCTGGTCCGGCGTGCCGCGCGCGCGTCCGGCGTCGGGACCCGCGCGGACCTCGCCGACTACTTCCGCCTGCGTGCGGACGACACCGCCGCCGCGATCACGGAGCTCGAGGAGCGCGGCGAACTCGTGCCGGCGCGGGTGGCGGGCTGGCGGGACCGTGCCTGGCTGCACGTCGATGCCAGGGTCCCACGCCACGTCGCCGCCGACGCGGTGCTCAGCCCGTTCGACCCCGTCGTGTGGTTCCGGCGTCGCGCGGAGCGCATGTACGACTTCCACTACCGCATCGAGATCTACACGCCGGCACCGAAGCGTGTGTACGGCTACTACGTGCTGCCGGTGCTGCAGGACGACCGGCTGACCGGACGCGTCGACCTGAAGAGCGATCGGCAGCGCGGCGTGCTCCGGGTCCGGACTGCCTGGCAGGAGCCCGGCGAGCACCTCGACGCGGAGCGCCTCGCCGAGACGCTGCGGCGGGCGGCGGCGTGGCAGGGCCTCGACGGCGTCGAGGTCACGGATCGCGGCACCGCCGCGGGTGCGGTGGCCGCGGCGCTCGGGGTCGCGCTCGTCCCGCACGAGGCGGCGGACGACGCCGATGCTCCGGCTCCCGAGGACGACACGGTCGTGTGACCAGCGGCCGGGAGGCACGGCGCCCGTCCGCCCCGCCCGTCCGGCTCGGGTCGAGGTCCCGTCACCCGCCGCTCCGTCGCGCCGGTCGTGCACGGCCCGCGGAACGCCGCCGCGTCGCGGCGACGCCGCATCGTCGTCGAGACGCCGCTTCGTCGAGACGCCGCTTCGTCGTCGAGACGCCGCATCGTCGTCGAGGCGCCGCGGATTCCGAGGGCGTCTCGCCGGCACGAGTCCGTCTCGTGTGGACGCCGGCGTCTCGGCGCCGGCATCGCAGCGACGGCGACGGCGGTGACGGCGGCAGCGCCCGTCAGAACCGGTCGAGGCTCCCCCGGAGTCGCGCGACCCGGTCGGGCAGCGGCGGGTGCGTGGAGAACAACCGGTCCATCACGCCCGGTCGCATCGGGTCCGCGATCCACAGGTGCGCCATCGAGGAGTTCTGCGACCGGGTCGGTCGGCCGTACGCCTGGAGCTTCTCCAGCGCACGGGCGAGTCCCTCGGGGTACCGCGTGGTCATCGCACCCGTGGCGTCGGCGAGGTACTCCCGCTGCCGCGAGACGGCCGCCTGCACCGCCGCGGCCGCGATCGGGGCGACGAGCACGGCCACGATCCCCGCGACGAGGACGATCGGGTTGCCACCTCCACCCCCGGAGTCGCTGTTCCGCCCGCGCCCGCTCAGCCCGCTGAAGATCGAGATGCGCAGGAGCACGTCCGCCAGGAACCCGACCGCGACGACCAGGCCGAACACCATGGTCGAGACGCGGATGTCGTAGTTCTTGACGTGACCGAGCTCGTGGGCCATGACGCCCTGCAGCTCGCTGTCGTCCATGATCGCGAGCAACCCGGTCGTCGCCGCGACGATCGCGTGCTCCGGGTCCCGTCCGGTGGCGAAGGCGTTCGGTGCCGGGTCCTCGATGACGAACACCCGCGGCATCGACATGCCGTTCGTGATCGCCAGGTTCTCGACCGTCCGCCAGAGCCGCGGCTCCGTGTTCCGGTCGATCTCGACGCCGCCGGCGATGGCCGTCGCCTGCCGCCCGGCCAGGAAGTACTGGAGCACCGCGTACCCGAGCGCGACGAGGAGCACGATGACGCCCACGGAGACGTTGCCCGCGAGGTAGCCACCCAGGAACCCGAGCGCCCCGACGATGAGCAGGAAGACCAGGATGATGACGACGGTGTTGCGCTTGTTCCGCGCGATGGCGCTGTACACGGGTCAGGCCGCCCCGGTCGGCGTCAGAACTGGACGCGCGGCGGTTCGGCGATCGCCGCGGGCTCGGCCGTCTCGAAGAACGTCGCCTCGCTGAAGCCCTTGCTCTTCGCGAAGGTCGAGTTGGGGAAGACCCGGATCTTCGTGTTCAGCTCGCGCACGCCACCGTTGTAGAAGCGCCGGGCGGACTGGATCTTGTCCTCGGTGTCGACGAGTTCCGACTGCAGCTGCAGGAAGTTCTGGCTCGACTGCAGCTGGGGGTAGCCCTCCGCGACGGCGAACACACCCTTCAGGGCCTTCTGCATGTGCCCCTCGGCCACCGAGGCGCTCGAGGCGTCCGATGCGCCGAGGGTCTCGGCGCGGGCGCGCGTCACCGACTCGAACACGGACTTCTCGTGCGCGGCGTACCCCTTCACCGTCTCGACGATGGTGGGGATGAGGTCCGCGCGGCGCTTCAGCTGCACCGTGATGTCGCTCCACGCCTCGTCCACGCGCAGCTTCAGCGTGACGAGCGAGTTGTAGGTCACCCAGAGGTAGATCCCGACCACGACGAGCAGGACCACCACCACTCCGACGACGATCAGCGTCGTGACGAGTCCGGTGTCCATCTGGGCGTACTCCTTTGCGCTTCGGGTCCGGCGCAGTGGGACCGCGGCCGGTGCGTGGCCGTGGGACGACCGTCCACGAGTGTACCGAGGCGCACCGGCACGACCCGTTCGCGCAGTCTGGTTCACGGGGGATTCCCGAGTGGCGCACACCCACCGTCCGGGGACCCCCAGCCGGGGATCGGTCCCGGGACACATCATCCGGGTGGTGGATTGACCCGAGCCCGATGATCGCGTGTGATGGAGACGGTGGACAGGCTCGGGGACAACGTGCAGGAGGGGACCGTCGGGGGCGGCGGTCCCGTGGGTCGACCCCGATCGCGCGTCGGGCTGCTGGCCGCGGCGCTGGTGACGGTGCTCGCCACCGGGACGGTCCTGCTCGGCGCACAGCCCGCCGCAGCCGCGCCCGCGACGACGTCCGCGACCACGACCACGACGTCCACGACTTCCACCACCGACACCGTGCCGCAGCAGGACGACGACGCGGCCCGGACCGCCTCCCCGACGCCCTTCCCCCAGTTCGGCACCCTGCCACCGGACACCGGTTCCCCGGCACCCTCGCCGACGGACCGCCCCGCCGTCCGCCCGAGCATCGCCGACCCCGGCGACGTCACGACCGCCACCGTCCGGCTGCACGGCGCCGGGACCCCCGGGCACCGGCTGCGCGTCACCGGACCGGCGGCCACGGGCTCGAGCGGCTGCACGACGACCGTGGCGACCGACGGGTCCTGGTCGTGCATCGCCACCGTCCGCTCGGGCCCCCAGCAGGTCTTCACGGTCGCCGACGAGACCGACGCCGCGCTCGGGTCGTCCCGCGCTCCGGCCTCGGACGTCGTCGTCCCGCCGGCCGTCACGACCGACGGTCCCACCTCGGGTCCCGTGTCCGGCACCGGCCTGCCCGGAGCGACCGTCGCCGTGTCGGTCTCCGGCACCCCGACCGACCGCACCGCGCGGGTGGACGCCGGCGGTCACTGGACCGTCCCGCTGCCCGGCAGCACGCGCGACGGGCGCATCGCGGTCTCCGCGGCACAGACCGCGAGCACCGCGAACGGCTTCCGCTCGGACCTGCGGAGCGCCCCCTCGGCCCCGCGGACGGTGGTCGTGGACCGGACCGCCCCGGCAGCACCGGTCGTCACCACGCCGGGGTCCGACGAGCGCGTCCGTTCCCAGCCGTTCACCGTGCGCGGCACCGGTGAGCCCGGTGCCGTCCTCACCGTGTACGTCGACCGCTCGCCGGTGTGCCGCTCCGACGTCGGTGCCGACGGCCGGTGGGCGTGCACGACGACGGGCGCGACCGCTCCCGCCGGGACCCGGGTGGTGAGCGCGATGCAGCAGGACGCCGCGGGCAACTCCTCACCGTCGTCGTCTGGGGTCCGCGTCGTGCTGAGCGACGCGACCGCAGCGCCGAGCGCCGGGCCGAGCGCGAGTGCCTCCGGGGCCCCGGGCGGGCAGACGTCGTCGTCCGGCACGCCGGGGACGACGCCGGACCACACGCCCGGTGCGACGGACGGCACCGGGACCCCGACCGACGCCGGCACGAGCGGCGGCGGGTCGACCGGGACGGCCGGGGGCAGCGGCACGGCAGGCGCCGGGGGCAGCACCAGCGGGGTGCCCGACTGGTCCGGCCCCGCGGGCGACTGGACCGCCGACACCGCCTACGACCGCGGCGTCCCGACGATCCAGGCCTCGTTCTCGTGGGGTACCGTCCTGCTCGCCACCGGCGTCGCCGCCGGGTTCCTCGTGCTCGTCGCCGTGCCGCTCGCGGTGGTCGGCGCCGCGGCCCGGGGTCGCCTGCGCAACCCGTTCGCCGCGCTGCTCGGCCGCAACCGCTCGCGCACGGAGCGACGACTCGGGGACGAGGTCCTGCCCACCTGGGCCGCGACGGCCGTCGGCGTCGGGATCGTGGTCGTCACGACGCTCCTCGGTGTCGGCGTCGCGCTCGAGGCCCGCTACGTCCGGCTCGCGCTCGCGGTGCTGCTCGGTTCGGCGGTCACCACCGGGGTCGTCGTCCTGGCCACCCGCTGGGCGGCCGGCAAGGACCGCGCCGCCGTCGGTTTCCGCGTCTCCCCCTGGCTCGTGCTCGCCGCCGTGCTGGGCTGCGCCCTGACCCGCGTCACCGACCTCTCCCCCGCCCTGGTCGTCGGGGCCGTCCTCGTCCCCGTCGGACGCCCCGGCGCCGACACCGCCGCCCTGCGACTGGGCTCGAGCCTCGCCCGCGGGGTCCGGAGCGCCACGGCCCGCTCGGCCGCGCTGCTCGGCGTCGCCACCGTCGGCTGGGTCCTGCACTCGCTGGTGCACGGGTCGGGCTTCTGGACGACGCTGACGGCCGAGTTCGCCACCACGCTCTGCGTCGGCGCGGTCGGGGCACTCGTCGTGTCGCTGCTGCCGTTGCCCGGGTCGACGGGTGCGGTACTCGTCGCCGGGGCGCGAGCGCGCTGGGTCGGCCTCACCGCCGCTGGGGTCGCGCTGGCGGCGGTGACGGCGGGCGCGGGAGCTCCCGCTGTCCCCTCACCGACCGAGACCGCGGTGGCGTCCGCCCTGTGTGCCGCCGCCGTCGCCTGCTGCTGGGTCTGGTTGCGCGGCTCGCGCACCGCCGCACAGCACCGCTGACCGGTCCGTCCACGGGACGGGAGGCGCCGGGCTCGCCCGCCACGCCCCTCCCGGCCCGCCACCCACCGGACAGGAGGCGTCGCGCCCGCTGGCCACGCCCCTCCCGGCCCGCCACCCACCGGACAGGAGGCGCCGCGCCCGCCCGCCACGCCCCTCCCGGCCCGCCACCCACCGGACAGGAGGCGCCGCGTCCGCCCGCCACGCCCCTCCCGGCCCGCCACCCACCGGACGGGAGACGCCGGGCTCGCCACCCACGCCCCTCCCGGCCCGCCACCCACCGGACGGGAGACGCCGGGCTCGCCCGCCACGCGCCTCCCGGCCCGCACCGGTCGGACGGGAGGCGCGTGACGGGGCGGCTGCGCGCCTCCCGACCGCCGCGCGCCCCCGGTCTCAGGCCACGCGGTGCGGGGCGTTCCGCCGGAACAGACCGGGCAGCAGGCCGCCGATCTTCGTCCCGATGCACAGGCTGACGAACGTCGCCAGGGGCGTGCCGAGCGCGACGGGGTCGAACGTGGTCACCGCGACGAGTCCCACGGTGCCGGGCACGAGCAGCAGGAACGCGGGGAAGAACGACACCGTCGCCGGGATCACCGGGACCACACGCTCGAGCAACCGCGTCGCGACGAACAGCAGTGCGGCCGCAGCTCCGGTCGCGACCACGCTGCCCCACACCGGCGTCGTCCCGCTCACGACCGCGTACGCGCTGATCATGACGGCGACGGACACGACGGTGAGCCGCCAGCCGGAGCGGAACACGAGCCCGAGGCCGACGGCGAGGCCCGCCACCGCCACCCAGGACACCCAGTAGGACGGCACGGCCTCCCAACCACCGCGGAGCGTGCCGACGCCGGCGACCTCGCCGACGAGGGCCGCCGACGACGGGTCGACGCGCAGGCCGGTGAGGGCGCTCCCCGCGGCGATCCCGGCGGCCATGAAGCCGAGCGTGATGAGCCCCTGCACCAGGCGCGAGGCTCCGGTCACGATGTCGGCGGCCGTCAGTTCGAGCAGCGCGTTCGTGATCAGCGCGCCGGGCACGAAGACCGCGACGGGCGCACACACCGCGAACAGGGGCACGTGGTCGAACCCGGTGCCGGCGGCGACGAGGCCGACGACGCTCGTCGACATGAACGCGGCCAGGAACGGGATGATCGCGACGGCCTCGCGGAAGCGGCGGAGCACCAGGCTGAGCACACCGACCAGGGCACCGACGACGAGCGCGAGCACGATCGCCCACCACGGGCAGCGGAACACGACGGCCAGTCCGACCGAGGTGAGGGCGTTCCCGGTGATCCACGGCAGCGCCGGCGGCGGCACGGTACCGGTCCGGATGGCGCGCACGCGGGCGGGGATCTCGGCGAGGGCGATGGACCCGCGTTCCAGGCCGAGCACGAGGCGGTTCGCCCGCGCTGCCTGACGCGACGAGAGCTCGACGCCCTCGGCGTTCACGATGGTGGCGGCGCCGGTGGCGACCTCGCTGACCATGACGAGTGCGGGCAGGACGCCGACGGCGAGCGTCGGTCCGACCCCGGCAGCGTCGCGGGCCTTCTCGAGCGCGGAGCGGACGTCGGTGACGGAGCTGCCGGCGTCGAGCAGCAGGGCGCCGAGGGTCCCGAGCAGCATCCCGGTGGGGACCGTCTCGCCGTCGACGACCTCGACGTGCGCCTCGGGTCGGTTGAGCGCGTTGCGCAGGTTCGCGAGAGCGCTTCCGAGTCCGACCACGGACGTCGATGCTACTGCGCGGCTGGGGTCTGTGCGGGCGGGCGTCTGTGCGGGCGGGGCGTCTGTGCGGGCGGGGCGTCTGTGCGGGCGGGGGGCTCGCACGAGACTCGCCTGTGCGGACACGTTCGCGACGGCCGATCCGCGAAACTGTCCGCGGAGCCGAGTCTCGCCCGCCGTCGCCGGCGGCGGCGCGGCCGGCGGCCGCGCTGCGGCCAGCGC
>NZ_JAQMHU010000018.1:0-73972 GCF_028307415.1 Curtobacterium uvaldense
CGCCGCACCCGCGCCGCCCCCGCGCCGCCCCCGCGCCGCACCGGCGCCGCCCCGCGTCAGCGCACCTGCCACCGCTCGACGAGCTGGTCCATCAGCCCGTCGAGCCGCTCGTCCGTCACCTGGCGCGACGGGTCGGCGTCGAACCACGCGACGATCTCCCGCGCCCCCTGCCGGATCGACGTCGTCTGCGCGAACTCGGGCACGAGCGTCTGCACCTTCGTGTTGTCGAAGACCGAGGTGTTCGCCTTGTCTCCGAGCAGGCTCGCGCCCCAGTCGGCGTCGAGCGCGTCGATCGCGTCGGCCGGGACGTGCACGAGCTGGAGGTCCTCGACCCCCGCGGCCGCCGCCAGCTCGTGGGCGATGCGGTCCCAGGTCGGGGCCTCGTCGCCGGTGATGTGGAACGCCTCGCCGATCGCCTCGGCACGGTCGAGCAGCCCGACGAACCCGACCGCGAAGTCCCGCGCGTGCGTGATCGTCCACAGCGAGCTGCCGTCGCCGGTCACGACGATCGGCTTGCCCGCACGCATCCGGCCGAGCACCGTCCACCCGCCGGAGAACGGCACGAGGGTCTCGTCGTAGGTGTGCGACGGCCGGATGATCGTCATCGGGAAGTCGTCCTCGCGGTACGCCTTCGTGAGCAGGTCCTCGCACGCGATCTTGTCGCGGGAGTACTGCCAGAACGGGTTCTTCAGCGGCGTCGACTCGGTGATCGGCAGGTGCGTCGCGGGCGTCTGGTACGCCGAGGCCGACGAGATGAAGACGTACTGGTTCGTCCGACCCGTGAACACCTCGATGTCCCGCTGCACCTGGTCGGGCGTGAACGCCACGAAGTCGATGACGACGTCCCAGTGCTGGTCACCGATCGCGGCTTCCAGCGCGGTGCGGTCGGACACGTCGGCCTGGAGGCGCGCCACGGCATCCGGGATCGGCCGCTTGTCGGTCGTGCCCCGGTTGAGCACGGTGACGTCGTACCCCTGCTCGACGGCTTCGCGGACGCACGCGGCGCTGATGATGCCGCTGCCGCCGATGAACAGCACGCTCGGTCCCGACATGGATGCTCCCTTGCTCCCGGCGGTGCCGCTGTGCACCGCGCCCCTGCGATCCTGCCCCTCATCCGCTGGGTCGGGCGTCGAGGACCGCGCTGAGCGACGTCACGTCCGCCGCCCACTCGGCGGCGGCGGGGTGGATCCAGCCGAGCAGCTCGAGCGCATCGTCGAGGTCGCGGTGGAGGTCCCGCTGGTGGATCGGTTCGTGGTGCGCGGCGCGGTTCCGGACGAAGTGCAGCTGTTGCATGCGAGCCCGGACCTGTCGCTGCCGTGTCAGGACGTCGGCCGGACCACAGGGGAAGGCGCGGTGCAGAGCCGGCGTCCAGAGCGACGTGAGGTAGCGGGATTCGACCAGGTACCGCCAGAAGCCGAACGAGAGCTCCGCCAGGACCCGACCGTGCACTTCCGGGCGCCGCCCACCGCGCGTCGCTCTGGCCCGTGCCTTCGCCAGGTCGCGGCGTCCCGGTCCGTCCAACGGCGCGACGTCGAACCACGTCGCCTCTCGACGCCGAGATCCCGCCCAGCGCCGCAGTTCGGTGTCCATGGCGTTCCTTGCCACGACCTCGACGACACCGGTCAACTCCGTCACGGCTGCAGCGGCCCGCATGTTCCACTCGTAGAGCCGGAGCGCTCCCGCCACCCGCCCCGCAGATCGCTCGTAGGACGCCAGCCGCTCCCTGGTGAGCACCTCGACGAGCGCGTCGTCGCGTGTGACCTGCCGTCCTTCCACCGACGATCCCCCTCCGTGTAGCATCGTTCCCGAAGACCCCGGAACGATCACTGGCCTCGGCCACATCGCCGGGGTTTCGTCTTGCCCCGAGCAACTGATACTTCACGGTAGTGGCTCCGGAGTGAACGGTGGAGGCGGCACGGTCGACGCGGACTACCGTCACGGGTCGGGGCGCACCGACGCGCTCCACGACAGGAGTGACACGCACATGGAGTACCGCTACCTCGGCAACTCGGGCCTCAAGGTCTCCGAGATCACCTACGGCAACTGGCTCACCCACGCATCCCAGGTCGAGAACGACGCGGCGATCGCCTGCGTCCGGGCCGCGCTCGACGTCGGCATCTCGACGTTCGACACCGCCGACGTCTACGCGAACACCGGGGCCGAGACCGTCCTCGGCGAGGCGCTCAAGGGGGAGCGGCGCCAGTCCCTCGAGATCGCCACGAAGGTCTTCGGTCCGACCGGCCCGAAGGGGCACAACGACACCGGGCTGAGCCGGAAGCACATCCTCGAGTCGATCGACGGCTCGCTCGAGCGGCTGCAGACCGACTACGTCGACCTGTACCAGGCGCACCGCTTCGACCACGAGACGCCGCTCGAGGAGACGATGCAGGCCTTCGCCGACGTCGTGCGGCAGGGCAAGGTCCTGTACGTCGGCGTCTCGGAGTGGACCGCGGACCAGCTCCGGGCCGGTGCCGAGCTGGCGAAGGACCTGGGGTTCCAGCTCATCTCGAACCAGCCGCAGTACTCGGCGCTCTGGCGGGTCATCGAGGGCGAGGTCGTCCCCGCGTCGAAGGAGCTCGGGATCTCGCAGATCGTCTGGTCCCCGATCGCGCAGGGCGTCCTGACGGGCAAGTACCAGCCCGGTCAGCCGCTGCCCGAGGGCTCGCGCGCCACCGACGACAAGGGCGGCGCGAAGATGATCGAGCGCTTCATGAACGACGAGACGCTCTCGGCGGTGCAGGAGCTGAAGCCGATCGCGGACGAGCTGAGCCTGTCGATGGCGCAGCTCGCGGTGGCCTGGGTGCTGCAGAACGAGAACGTGGCGTCGGCGATCATCGGTGCCTCGCGTCCGGAGCAGGTGCACGACAACGCCGGCGCTGCCGGGGTGCAGATCCCCGCGGAGCTGATGTCCCGCATCGACGACGCCCTCGGGTCGGTCGTCGAGCGCGACCCGGCGAAGACGAACGACAGCAGCCCGAAGACCCGCGAGGCCTGAGGCTGCGAAGCCGCAGCGGTCCGGCTGCACAACCGGAAGCACGTCGCGCCAGGGAAGTCCGTGGCGCGATGTGCTTCTCGTTGTGCGCGAGCAGATCGAGCCACCGAAGTGCGACGAGCGCCGGATGACGAGCGCGGCCGAGCACCGGGCGCGCGAGCCCCGCTGCCCGCGCCGGGAACGCAAAAGAGCCCCTCACTCTCGTGAGGGGCTCTTCACCGTGGCTGGACACGGCATCGATCCGTGGACCTTTCGATTTTCAGTCGAACGCTCTACCAACTGAGCTATCCAGCCGTGGCGACCCTGACGGGACTTGAACCCGCGACCTCCGCCGTGACAGGGCGGCACGCTAACCAACTGCGCTACAGGGCCATATTGTGTTGTGTTCGGTGTCGTACTGCTGCTTGCTCACTCGCGTGGAGTGACCCCAACGGGATTCGAACCCGTGCTGCCGCCGTGAAAGGGCGGTGTCCTAGGCCACTAAACGATAGGGCCGCAAGCTGCGCCGTGCGCTACCGGGAGTCAAGCATACGGACGCTCTGCGTGATGCACAAATCGAGTGCCCCCGAGCGTGCATCCCCGGCGTGTCGCGCCGTCCCCGTGGGCATCGGTCGGGCGCTCGGTGCGACCATCATGGGCGGCCGAGGCCCTCGCTCGGGGGTGTCCCTGCCGTGACCCGTGTTGTTACTGTTGCGTCTGTTGACAGTGTGGCGTGCCCGAGCCTCGCCGCACCGTTACGAAACCGAGACCATGTCGCCTGCACCCCACCGCATCCCCCGCCCCCGCTCCCGCCGCCGCGTGATCGCCGCCGCGGTCGCCGTCGTGCTCTCCGCCGGGGCACTCGCCGCGGTCGGCCCGGTCTCCGCGGCATCGGCTGCCGGGTACCCCAGCTGGTCGGACGTCGAGCAGGCCAAGGCGTCGAAGGACGCCCAGCAGGCCAAGGTCACCGAGATCAAGGCGCTCCTGCAGGACCTGACCGCGAAGGCATCGGCCGCGCAGCAGGAGTCCGAGGCAGCCGGCACGGCCTACCAGACGGCGCAGACGAAGTACGACGCGGCGACGCTCGAGCAGCAGACGCTGCAGCACCAGGCGGACGATGCCGACCGCACCGCGAAGCGTTCCGAGGAGCAGGCCGGCCAGCTCGCCGCGCAGCTCGGTCGCGCGAGTGCGAACGACGTGACGACCGACATCCTCACGCACCCGTCCGACTCGGGTGACCTGCTCTACGAGCTCGGCGCGATGTCGAAGCTCACGGAGCAGGCCGACGGCATCTACTCGCAGGCCTCGCAGGACCGCGGTGTCGCCCAGGGCCTCGCCGACCGCGCCGAGCAGGCGAAGGAGGCCCTCGGCACCCTCGCCGACGCGGCCCAGGCGAAGATGCAGGCGGCCCAGGACGCCGCCGACCGGGCACAGACCGCGGTCGACGCGCAGGCGGACAACAAGGCCCGCCTCGAGGCGCAGCTCACCCTGCTGACCACGAACGCGAAGGACGTCGAGGCCGAGTACGACAAGGGCGTCGCTGCCGAGAAGGCCCGTGAGGCGGCCCGGGCTGCGGCGGCCGCGAAGGCTGCCGAGCAGGCGGCCGCGACGGGCCAGGGCGGCTCCGGCGGCGGGGCCCCGAACTCCTCCGGGTGGGTCCGTCCCGCCGGCGGGTACCAGACGAGCCCGTACGGCTACCGCGTCGACCCGTACACCCACTACCGGGCACTGCACGCCGGCGTCGACCTCGCGCCCGCCTGCTACGCCCCGATCTACGCCGCCCACGCCGGCACGGTGACGTTCGCGGCCAACGGCGGCGGCTACGGCAACGAGGTCGTCCTCGACAACGGCGGCGGCATCTCCACCGCCTACGGGCACATCGTCGACGGCGGCATCCTCGTCTCCGTCGGGCAGCACGTCGAGGCCGGACAGCAGATCGCGAAGATCGGCTCGACCGGTTGGTCGACCGGATGCCACCTCCACTTCGAGACCCGGGTGAACGGCTCCGCCGTCGACCCGGTCCCCTTCATGGCAGCGCGGGGGATCTCGGTATGAGCAACAGCGCCGTCGAGAGGCCCTGAGCGAGACATGAAGCCCTCCACCCTGCCCGGCTGCACCGCGGTCGTCGCCGTCCTCGGCATCGGTCTGTCGGTCGTCCTCGCCGGTCCCGCCCAGGCAGCTCCCTCGGCCCCGAGCTGGGACGACGTGCGCCAGGCGAAGGCCGACACGGCGCAGGCCCAGACGACGGCGGACGAGCTGAGTGCCCGGCTGCAGACGCTGCAGGACGCCGCGGACAGCGCCGAGGTCTCCGAGCTCCAGGCGGCGCAGGACTACGCGATGGCGGTGTCGCAGCAGCAGGAGGCGCAGGCGTCCCTCGACGACCTGACGGCGCAGGCGAAGCGTGCCGAGCGGCGGGCGGACGAGTCGGCGGCCCAGGTCGCCGGGCTCGTGGTCGAGCTCTCCCGCACGGGCGGCGGTGACCTGTCGACCTCGATGCTCGTCGACGCCTCGGACGCGAAGGACCTGCTCTACCGCGTGGGAACGGTCTCGCACCTGTCCGAGCGTTCGGCCCGTGTGCTCGCACAGGCACAGACCGACCAGAACACCGTCGAGTCGATCGCCGCGCAGCAGTCGGCGGCGACGAAGGCCCTCGCCGCAGCGACCACGAAGTCCGAGCGTGCCCTCGACGACGCCAACGACGCGTCCGCCTCGGCTCGTGCCCGGGTGCAGCAGCAGCAGGACGAGCAGTCCGAGGTGCTCGACCAGCTGGCGTTCCTCAAGGGGACGAGCAAGGCGACCGAGACGGCGTACTGGAACGAGCAGCAGGCGAAGCGGGCCGAGCAGCAGCTCGCTGCGAGGACCGCCGCCGCCTCCCGTGACACGGCACCCAGCGCCGGCGACTCCGGTGGCAGCAGCGACCCCGCGTCGCCGTCCGTGCCGTCGCGCCCGAGCTCGAACCAGCCGAGCACGACGCAGCCGAACACGAGCCCCTCGCGCCCGAACACGAGCCCCTCGCGCCCGAGCACGACGCAGCCGAACACGACCCCGTCACGTCCGGCTCCCGCGCCCGCGCCCGCGCCGGCCCCTGCGCCGGCGCCGGCCCCCGCTCCGGCCCCCGCACCGGCACCGGTCTCGAGCCCGTCGAAGGCCGCCGGCGCCATCGCGTTCGCCCGTGCCCAGCTCGGCAAGCCGTACGTGCTGACCGGCGCGGGTCCGAACACCTGGGACTGCTCCGGCCTGGTGATGATGGCGTACAACTCGCAGGGCATCGCGACCGGCGGGCACAACGTCGTCTGGCAGTACAACCACTTCGCGTCGATCGGCCGGCTCGTCCCGCTGTCGCAGCGCCAGCCGGGCGACATCCTCTTCTACTCGTCGAACGGCAGCGTCTCCGGCGCCTACCACGACAGCATCGTCACGAGCTACGGCACGATGGTCGAGGCCGCCCGCCCCGGTGTCGGCGTGGTCGAGCGCGGCATCTGGTTGCCGAACCAGCTCCTGCCGTACGTCGCCCGCCCGAGCGGCTCGCTCTAGCCCGAGCGACCGGCCGGCGACCGGCGACCGGCACCGGCACCGGCGACCGGTGACCGACGACCGACGACCGGAGTCCGAGCGACCGGCGACCAGCACGAACGACAGCGCCCGCGCTCCCCTCGGGGAGCGCGGGCGCCGTCGTTCGTGCGAGCGTCAGTGACCGGCGGGCACGTACGCGGCCTGGCCGGCCTGCACGATCGCCTCGGCCTCCGCGGCGTCGCCCCAGCCGTCGGCCTTGACCCACTTGTTCGGCTCGAGGTCCTTGTAGCGCTCGAAGAAGTGCGCGATCTCGGCCTTGGTCTGCTCGTCGACGTCCGAGATGTCCTGGATGTGCTGCCAGCGCGGGTCCTTCGCGGGGACCACGAGGACCTTCGCGTCGTTGCCGGCCTCGTCGCTCATCTTGAAGACACCGACGGGGCGGACCTTCACGCCGACGCCCGGGAACACCGGGTACTCGAGCAGCAGGAGCGCGTCCACGGGGTCGCCGTCGTCGGCCAGCGTGTTCTCGAAGAACCCGTAGTCGGTCGGGTAGACGAAGGACGTGAACAGCACGCGGTCGAGGTACACACGACCGGTCTCGTGGTCGACCTCGTACTTGTTGCGGCTGCCCTTGGGGATCTCGACGACGACGTCGTACGCGGTCATGGTGCGCTCCTGGTCTCATGTGCGGGAAGAAAGCGCGGCTAACGTTACCGGGTGAACACTCCGCGTCCCCGGTTGGACCCGGCCGTCGCCGCGACCCGGCTGGCGGTCCGGACGCTCCTCGCCCAGGCTCGTGACGAGGGGCTGCTGCACCGCGGCGACCTGGTCACGGTCGCGCTGAGCGGGGGAGCGGACTCGCTCGCGCTCGCCGCGGCCACCGCGTTCGAGGCACCGAAGCAGGACCTGCGGGCCGGCGCGGTCGTGGTCGACCACGCGCTCCAGGCGGGCAGCGAGGCGGTGGCGAGCCGTGCCTCCCGGACGGCCGCGTCGGTGGGTCTCGACCCGGTGACGGTCCGCAGGGTCGCGGTCGGCACGGACGGTGGTCCGGAGGGCGCCGCCCGGGAGGCACGGCACGCCGCCGTCGCGGAGGTCGCCGCCGACACCGGGTCACCCCTGGTGCTGTTCGGCCACACGCTCGACGACCAGGCCGAGACCGTGCTGCTGGGCCTGCTGCGGGGCAGCGGGCCGGACGCGCTGTCCGGCATGCCGCCGCTCGCGCGACGCGCGACCGGGCCGGCGTACGGCCGGCCGCTCCTCGGTGTCCGCCGGCACACGACCCGGCAGGCGGCGGTCGCCGCGGGCCTCGTGCCGTGGGACGACCCGCAGAACGACGACCCCGCGTACGCACGGGTGCGCGTCCGGAGCACGCTGATGCCGGCGCTCGAGCGGGAGCTCGGCGCGGGGGTGCCCGAGGCGCTCGCCCGCACCGCCGAGCAGCTCCGCGAGGACGCCGCGGCACTCGACCACTTCGCCGAGGAGATGGCGGAGGACCTCGCCGAGCACTCCGAGGCAGGCATCTCGCTCTCCGTGCCGGAGCTGCTGGCGAACCCGCCGGCGCTCCGGCAGCGACTCGTCCGCCTGGCGGTCGAGGGGGAGTTCGGCGTGACGCTGTCCCGCACGCAGACGCTCGAGGTCTGCCGGCTCGTGACCGACTGGCGCGGGCAGGGCCCGGTCGACCTGCCGGGGGTCCGGGCGTCGCGCGAGGGCGAGCGCATCGCGTTCGCCGCCCGTTAGAGTGCTCTGGTGGAACTCTCCGACGTCCAGGCAGACCTGTCCGAAGTGCTCTTCACCCCCGAGCAGATCGACGAGAAGCTCGCCGAACTCGCCGCGGTGGTCGACCGTGACTACGCGGGGAAGGACCCGCTGCTCGTCGGCGTGCTGAAGGGCGCCGTCATGGTCATGGCGGACTTCTCGCGGCACCTCAAGATGCAGGCGCGCATGGACTGGATGGCGGTCTCGTCGTACGGCTCCGGCACGAAGTCGTCCGGCGTCGTGCGGATCCTCAAGGACCTCGACACCGACCTGCACGGCCGCGACGTCATCATCGTCGAGGACATCATCGACTCCGGCCTGACGCTGTCCTGGCTGAAGCAGAACCTCGAGTCCCGCGGTGCCGCGAGCGTCGAGATCGTCGCGCTGCTCCGCAAGCCCGAGGCCGCCAAGGTCGAGGTCGACGTGAAGTACGCCGGCTTCGAGATCCCCGACGCGTTCGTGGTCGGCTACGGCCTGGACTTCGACGAGCGCTACCGCAACCTGCGCGGCATCGGCGTCCTCGCGCCGCACGTCTACTCCTGAGGCCCGCCGGGCCGTCCGGACCACGGGCGGCCCGTACGGCTCCCTCCGGGCACGGGTGGAGTTCGCCCGCAGAGGACACCCATTCTCGCCACAGAGTCACCGCCGTATGCTGACCTCCACGCAACTCCGGCAGAGAAAGGTGTCGGGCCATCGCGCCCGGATCACATGAACTTCAAGCGCATCTTCCGCGGCCCGTACCTCTACGTGCTCATCGCGCTGGTCGGCATCTTCATCGGCTGGAGCGTGATCGCACAGTCCGGCACGCAGCAGATCGACACCCAGAAGGGTCTCGAGCAGCTCGCCGACGGCAAGGTCTCGTCCGTGGTCGTCAACTCGACCGAGCAGCGCGTCGACCTGACCCTCAAGGACGGCAACGCGAAGGAGCAGTTCTACTACTCCACGCCGCGTGGCGAAGAGGTCGTCTCGGCCGTCAACGACGCGAACCTGCCCGACGGCTACAACGACGTGGTGAACCAGGGCAACTGGTTCCTGTCGCTCCTCGGCATCATCCTGCCGTTCCTCATCATCGGCGCCCTGTTCTGGTTCCTGCTCTCGAGTGCCCAGGGTGGCGGCTCGAAGGTCATGCAGTTCGGCAAGTCGCGCGCGAAGATGAACAACAAGGAGAACCCGCAGGTCACCTTCGCCGACGTCGCCGGTTCGGACGAGGCGATCGAGGAGCTCCACGAGATCAAGGAGTTCCTGCAGGAGCCCGCGAAGTTCCAGGCGGTCGGCGCGAAGATCCCGAAGGGCGTGCTGCTGTACGGCCCTCCCGGCACCGGCAAGACCCTGCTCGCACGCGCCGTCGCGGGCGAGGCCGGCGTGCCGTTCTACTCGATCTCCGGTTCGGACTTCGTCGAGATGTTCGTCGGTGTCGGTGCGAGCCGCGTCCGTGACCTCTTCGAGCAGGCCAAGCAGAACGCCCCCGCGATCGTCTTCATCGACGAGATCGACGCCGTGGGCCGCCACCGTGGCGCCGGCATCGGCGGTGGCAACGACGAACGCGAGCAGACGCTGAACCAGCTCCTCGTCGAGATGGACGGCTTCGACGGCAAGACGAACGTCATCCTCATCGCGGCGACGAACCGCCCCGACGTCCTCGACCCCGCGCTCCTGCGTCCGGGCCGCTTCGACCGCCAGATCGGCGTCGACGCCCCGAGCCTGCAGGGCCGCAAGCAGATCCTCGAGGTGCACGCGAAGGGCAAGCCACTCGCCGCGAGCGTCGACCTCGAGCTCCTCGCCCGCAAGACGCCGGGCTTCACCGGTGCCGACCTGGCGAACGTCCTCAACGAGGCCGCCCTGCTCACCGCCCGGTCGAACGCGCAGCTCATCGACAACCGCGCCCTGGACGAGGCCGTCGACCGCGTCATGGCGGGTCCGCAGCGCCGCACGCGCATCATGTCCGACCAGGAGAAGCTGATCACGGCGTACCACGAGGGTGGTCACGCCCTGGCCGCCGCCGCGATGCGCCACACCGACCCGGTGACGAAGATCACGATCCTGCCGCGTGGTCGCGCCCTCGGCTACACGATGGTGCTCCCGCTCGAGGACAAGTACTCCGTGACCCGCAACGAGCTCCTCGACCAGCTCACCTACGCCATGGGTGGCCGCGTCGCCGAGGAGATCGTGTTCCACGACCCGACCACGGGTGCGTCGAACGACATCGAGAAGGCCACGTCGACCGCACGCAAGATGGTCACCGAGTACGGCATGAGCCGTGCCGTCGGTTCCGTCAAGCTCGGGTCGGGCTCGAGCGAGCCGTTCGTCGGCCGCGAGATGGGCGGCAGCAGCGGACGCGACTACTCGGAGAACATCGCCGAGACGGTCGACGCCGAGACCCGTGCCCTGCTCGAGGCGGCCCACGACGAGGCCTACCAGGTGCTCAACGACAACCGCGACATCCTCGACCGCCTGGCCGGCGAGCTCCTCGACAAGGAGACGCTGGACGCGCCGGAGCTCGTCGAGATCTTCAAGGACGTCCGCAAGCTCCCGGAGCGCCCGCAGTGGCTCTCGAGCGACCGTCGTCCGGTCTCGAACCTGCCTGCGATCGAGTTCCCGGGCAAGGCTGCGTCGACCGCGGCGGAGCAGGGCGACACCGAGTCGTCGTCGAAGCCTCGTCGTCGCCCGTTCGGCAACCCCGGTATCGCCCCCGCGTAGGCCGGCATGACCGACCTGCCGACGAGACGCT
This sequence comes from Curtobacterium uvaldense, assembly GCF_028307415.1. Lineage (NCBI taxonomy): Bacteria > Bacillati > Actinomycetota > Actinomycetes > Micrococcales > Microbacteriaceae > Curtobacterium > Curtobacterium uvaldense. The sequence goes on from NZ_JAQMHU010000018.1 coordinate 10,968, forward strand.
CCCGTCGCCTCGCCGAGGCGGACCGCGCCCGTGCCGCCGAGCACGAGGCGCGGACCGCCGCGGCGGAACCGCCGACGGTCGCGATCGACCTCCGTGCGCCGGCACCGGTGCCCGAGATCGTGACCGGCCGGCGGCGTGACCGCGCGTCGAGCGGCAGCGCCGGCGGACCGGACGACCGCACGCGGGTGATGGGCATCCTCAACGTCACGCCGGACTCGTTCAGCGACGGCGGCCTGCACCTGGCGGTCGACGCCGCGATCGCGCACGCCCGCGACCTCGTGGGCGCCGGAGCGGACCTGGTCGACGTCGGCGGCGAGTCGACCCGACCCGGTGCCGACCGGGTGCCCGTGGCGGTCGAGCAGCAGCGCGTCCTGCCGGTCGTCCGGCAGCTCGTGTCCGAGGGCATCGCGGTGAGCGTCGACACCATGAACGCGTCGACCGCCGAGCGCGCGGTCGAGGCCGGCGCCGCGATCGTCAACGACGTCTCGGGCGGCCTCGCCGATGACGACATGGCGAGGGTCGTGCGCGACACCGGTGCCGGCTTCGTCGTGATGCACTGGCGTGGGCACAGCGACCGGATGCACCGGAACGCCGAGTACGCGCACGCGGTCGAGGAGGTCCGGCGCGAGGTCGAGCTCCGCGTCGCCGAACTGATCGTCCTCGGGGTCCGCGAGGAGCAGGTGGTCATCGACCCCGGCCTCGGCTTCGCCAAGCACGGCGCCCAGAACTGGGAGATCCTGGCCGGGTACGAGCGCTTCGCCTCGATCGGCCTGCCGGTGCTCGTCGCCGCCTCTCGCAAGCGGTTCCTCGACGGTGTCGGCAGTGCTGCCGGCGCACCGCCGCGCGACCGCGACCTCGCCACCGCCGCCATCAGCCTGCTCGCCGCCGAACGCGGCGCGTGGGGTGTGCGCGTGCACGACCCCGCACCGACCCGTGCGGTGCTCGACGTCTGGGATGCCTGGAGGGCAGCACGATCGTGAGGGACACCATCCGACTGACCGGGGTCCGTGCCCGGGGGAACCACGGCGTGTTCGACCACGAGCGCGCCGACGGCCAGGACTTCGTCGTCGACGTCGCGGTCGAGGTCGACGCCCGGGTGTCGTCGGGGTCCGACGACCTGGCCGACACCGTGCACTACGGGGTCGTCGCCGAGCAGGTCGTGGCCGAGATCGAGGGCGGGCCCGTCGACCTCATCGAGACCCTCGCCGAGCGCATCGCGTCCGCGGTCCTCACCCACCGGGCGGCGCTCGCGGTCGAGGTCACCGTGCACAAGCCCCAGGCGCCGATCACGGTGCCGTTCTCCGACGTCTCGATCACGATCCGCCGCACCCGCGGGGGATCGGTGTCCCACGAGGAAGAAGAGTGAGCCGGGCGGTGATCGCCCTCGGTGCGAACCTCGGGGACCGCGGGAGCACCCTGCGGGCCGCTGCGCAGGCGATCGCGGCCGTGCCGGGCATCCGGCCGGTGGCGTCGAGCCACGAGGTCGAGTCCGTCGCCCTGACGCTCGACGGGCTCGACGACAGCAAGCCCCGGTACCGCAACGGCGTCGTCGTGGTGGACACTGACCTGGCGCCGCACGACCTGCTCGACGCCCTGCACCGCATCGAGGACGACCACGGACGCACCCGCGAGGTCCGCTGGGGCGACCGCACCCTCGACCTCGACGTGATCGCCGTCGACGACCTGCTGATCGACACCGGGACGCTGACCGTCCCGCACCCGCGAGCGGGGGAGCGGGCGTTCGTGCTCGCACCGTGGCTCGACGCCGACCCGGACGCGGTCCTGCCCGGCGCCGGACGCGTCGCGGACCTGCTCGACGGACTCGGCGACGACACCGAGCGCGTCGACGAGCCCCGGCTCTTCGACGCCGTTCCCGGGTCGGGGTCCGCCGCGTGAACCCCACCCGCGCCTCCACCCTGATCAGCGTCGCGGTCGTCGCCGTCGTCGCCGGGTTCGCGCTCGACGCCGTCCTGGCCTCGCGCCAGGCGCCCACCCTGCTGCTCTCGACGCCCCTCGGCGTGACGCTCGCGCTGATCGGCGTCGCGGTCGTCGCGATGGCTCGACCCGTGCGCCGCCACGCCCGCGACGGCGCGACCCGGCAGCACCCCGTCGACCCGCTCTACGCCACGCGCGTGGTCGTCCTGGCGAAGGCCTCGAGCCTGGCCGGTGCGCTCTTCGGGGCGTTCGCGGCCGGGCTGTTGCTGTACCTCCTGACCAGGTCGGCCCTGCCGCCGCTAGGCTCGGTCCTGCCGAACGCCGTCGCGGTCGGGGGCGGTCTCGTGCTCGTGGTGTGTGCGCTCGTCGCCGAGCGGATGTGCATGGCGCCGCCACCGGGCGACGACGACGACGACCTGCCGCGGGGTGGGACGACGGCGAACTGACCGACGACCGCAGGAGGCCGTGATGCCGCTGGAACGACTCGACGAGCCGGGCCTCGGCCTGACCGGGACCACGTGGACGCGGGTGTCGCCGAAGCTCGTCTGGACGGAGCTCGTCAGCACGATCGTGGTCGGGGTCGTCGTGACCGCCGGGTGCGTGCTCTTCGCGGCGCTCTTCGGCGGGTTCGGGGGCGCCGCCGGCACGGTGTGGAGCTGCGTCGCGATCGTGGTCGCCCTCGTCGCGCTGGTCACCGCCGTCCTGACGCCCCGTCGGGTCCGAGCGATCGGCTACGCCCTGCGCGACGACGACCTCGTGCTGCGCCGCGGGCTCATGTGGCAGCGCTTCACCGCGGTGCCGTACGGCCGCATGCAGCTCGTCGACGTGAACCGCGGACCGCTCGACCGGATCCTCGGGCTCAGCGAGCTGAAGTTCGTCACCGCGGCCGCCGCGACCAACGTGCGGATCCCGGGCATCCCCGCCGCCGACGCCGACGAGCTGCGCGACCGGCTCGTCGAGCTCGCCGAGTCCCGCCGCGCCGGGCTCTAGGGAGTCGTCGTGACGTTCCGACCCGGACCGCCGCCGCCCGCGCCCCCGCGGCGTGGCGATGCTGCCGCTGCCGCTCCGCTGACCGACGGCGAGTGGCACCGCCTGCACCCGCTGACGCCGCTGCTCAAGGGCGGCATCTTCCTCATCGTGATCCTCGGGTACGTGCTCAACAACCTGCGGGACCAGCTCCTCGAGTTCTTCGTCCCGGGCGGCGCACCGCAGGACGACGGCGACCCGGTCCGCTACGTCTGGGAGCACGGCGCCGTCGGCTGGGTGCTGCTCGGGGTGGTCGTGCTCCTGCTGGTGCTCTTGGGGCTCTTCACCGTGTCCTGGCGGATGCACGAGTTCCGCGTGACCGGCGACGTGGTCGAGGTCCGCTCGGGCGTGCTGTTCCGCAGCCACCGCAAGGCGCGGCTCGACCGGATCCAGGGCATCAACATCTCGCGGCCGGTGGTCCCGCGGATCTTCGGGACGGCGAAGCTCGAGATCGCCCAGGCCGGCAACGACGCCAACGTGCAGCTCGCGTACCTGGGTGCGCGGGCAGCCGACGACCTCCGGCAGCGCATCCTCGTGCTCGCCTCCGGCGCGCAGGACGACGAGGAGACGGCCCGTCGCGACTCGAACGGCGTGCTGCAGGACCGTGTCGGCGAGCTCTTCTCGCCGGAGCTCGACCCCGCCGCCGTGCACGCGACGCGCATCGTCAAGGTGCACCCCGGACGCCTGATCGCGTCGATGCTGCTCTCCGGGACGACGGTGTTCTTCGTCGTGGTGATCGTCGCGATGATCGTCAGCATCGCGATCACGGGTGAGTACGGCATCCTGATCGGTCTGTTCCCGGTGGTGATCGGTGCCGGCGGCTACACCGTCCGGAAGTTCTCGCGCTCGCTGCAGTACACGATCGCCGAGACCCGCGACGGCATCCGGATCGGCTTCGGTCTCGTCTCGACGTCGAACGAGACGCTGCCGCCCGGGCGCATCCACGCGGTGAGCGTCGCGCAGCCGCTGCTCTGGCGTCCGTTCGGTTGGTGGGACGTCCGCATCAACCGTGCGACGAACGCCGGCAACGGGGCGTCGAACAACCAGCAGGTGTCCTCGATCGTGCTGCCGGTCGGTCGCGCCGAGGACGTCCGCGAGGTCCTCGACATCATCCTGCCGGGGCTCGTCGGCACCGCGGTCGCCGGACCGACGGCGTCGCGCGAGGAGCTCCGCGAGGGCTCGTCCGAGGCGGTCAACGTCGTCGACGACAGCCTCACGACGACGGGGGACCGCGGCGGGTTCGTGCACTCCCCGCGTCGCGGCGCCTGGCTCCGCCCGTTCTCGTTCCGCCGCAACGGCTACCGCTTCGTGCAGGGCGCGGTGCTGCTCCGTCTCGGAGCCGTCTGGCGCTCGCTCGTGATCGTGCCGCTGCCGCGCGTGCAGAGCGTCAAGGTCGAGCAGGGGCCGCTCGAGCGGGTGCTCCGGCTCGCGACCGCACATGTCCACACCGTGTCCGGTCCCGTCTCGGCGCGGATCGGCGCGCTGGACGCGCTCGACGCCCAGCGCCTCTGGTCGGAGAGCGCGCACCGCGCCGTCGAGGCCGCGGCGGTCGACACCACGCACCGCTGGCGCGCCCGGGAGGCCCGCCGCACCCCCGCCACACACGCCCCGGACGGACAGGTGGTGGCGACCGCCGCCGACGCAGCTCCCACGGGAACGTGGCGGGCCGACGGGGGGACGCAGGCCGTGCCTCCCGGCCGCTGGTCCGACGTGCCGCCGCCCGGAGCGCTCCGGTGAGGGCCGGACGACTCGGCGTCGGCATCGTCGGCGCGGGGCGGGTCGGACCGGTGCTCGGGGCGGCCCTGGCGAACGCCGAGCACGCCGTCGTCGGTGTGACGGCCGTCTCCGACGCGGGTCGCGACCGCGCCGAGGCGATGCTCCCCGGTGCCCCCGTCCTCGCGACCCCCGACCTGGTCGAGCGCAGCGAGCTCGTGCTGCTCGCCGTCCCGGACGACCAGCTCGCCGGACTCGTGCAGGGCCTGGCGGACGCCGGGATCTGGCAGCCGGGCCAGCTCGTCGTGCACACCAGTCCGGACCACGGTGTCGACGTCCTGCGGCCCGCCCTGTCGGCCGGCGCGATCCCGCTCGCGATCCACCCGGCGATGGCCTTCACCGGCACGAGCGTCGACCTCGCCCGGCTCCGGGACGCCCACTGCGCGGTGACCGCCCCGGCGCCCGTGCTGCCGATCGCCCAGGCGCTCGTGGTCGAGATGGGTGCGGAGCCGTTCGTCGTGTCCGAGCAGGACCGGCCGGCGTACGCGGATGCCGTGCGCGCCGCGGTGTCGTTCTCGGCCGCCATCGTGGACCAGTCCGCCGGGACGCTGTCCGGCATCGGCGTCGAGCGCCCCGGACGCGTGCTCGGCGCCCTCGTGCGCTCGGCCGTCGACAACGCGCTCGCCGCGGCCGACGGTCGGCCGGACCACTAGCGCCCGCTCCCGGCCGACACCGGGCGGGCCCTGCACGCCGCTGGGGGCCACGGGGACGGGCGGGAGCGGAGCGGCCGGTACCATCGGTGCATCCCCACGACCCCATCGGAGCCGCACAGCATGACCGACGAGACCGCATCCGCCACCGAGCCCTCGGGCGACGGCCCCTCCGCTGAGGAGCTCGCCGCCGCCGAGACCAGCGAACAGCGACAGGTGCGGCTCGACAAGCGGGCGAAGCTGCTGGACGCCGGCATCGAGGCGTACCCGGCCGAGCTGCCGATCACCACGACGATCCCCGCCGTCCGCGAGCAGTACGAGCACCTCGAGACGGGCGAGGAGACGCAGGACGTCGTCGGACTCGCCGGGCGCATCGTGTTCTCCCGCAACACCGGCAAGCTCTGCTTCGCGACGTTGCAGTCCGGTGACGGCGCCCGCGTGCAGGCGATGGTCTCGCTGGCCGAGGTCGGCGACGAGTCCCTGGCCCGCTGGAAGGAGTTCGTCGACCTCGGCGACCACGTCTTCGTGCACGGCCGTGTGATCTCCTCGCGTCGTGGCGAGCTGAGCATCATGGTCGACGAGTGGGCGATCGCGGCGAAGGCGATCCTGCCGCTGCCGAACCTGCACAACGAACTGAACGAGGAGACCCGGGTCCGCCAGCGGTACCTCGACCTGATCGTCCGCGACCAGGCCCGCGAGACCGTCCGCGCCCGTGCTGCCGTGATGTCCTCGCTGCGACGGACCTTCACCGGGCACGACTACCTCGAGGTCGAGACCCCGATGCTGCAGACGCAGCACGGTGGCGCCTCGGCCCGACCCTTCGTCACCCACTCGAACGCCTTCGACACCGAGCTGTTCCTGCGCATCGCACCGGAGCTCTTCCTGAAGCGCGCCGTCGTCGGCGGGATCGACCGGGTCTTCGAGATCAACCGGAACTTCCGGAACGAGGGTGCCGACTCGTCGCACTCGCCCGAGTTCGCGATGGTCGAGGCGTACCAGGCGTACGGCAACTACGAGCAGATGGCCGACCTGACCCAGGAGCTCGTGCAGAACGCGGCGAAGGCCGTCACCGGGGGCTCCCTCGTCGTCACGCTCGCCGACGGTTCCGACTACGACCTCGGCGGCGAGTGGGCCCGCATGGACATGTACGGCTCGCTGTCCGAGGCCGCCGGGCGGGAGATCACCCCGGAGACCCCGCTGTCCGAGCTGGTCGCGCTCGCCGAGGCCGAGGGCGTCGAGGTCGCGCACGCCACGCACGGCAAGTACGTCGAGGAGCTGTGGGAGCACTTCCACGGGGACGACCTGCACGCGCCGACCTTCGTGATGAACTTCCCGGTCGACACCTCGCCGCTCACCCGCGAGCACCGCACCCGTCCCGGCGTGGTCGAGAAGTGGGACCTCTACGTCCGCGGCTTCGAGCTCGCGACGGCGTACTCCGAGCTCGTCGACCCCGTCGTGCAGCGCGAGCGTTTCGTCGAGCAGGCGAAGCTCGCCGCCGGTGGTGACCCCGAGGCGATGCGCGTCGACGAGGACTTCCTGCGCGCACTCGAGCACGCCATGCCGCCGTCGGGTGGCATGGGCATGGGGATCGACCGCCTGCTCATGGCGATCACCGGCCTCGGCATCCGCGAGACGATCCTGTTCCCGCTGGTGAAGTAGGGACGCGACCGGAGACGGACGGGAGGCGCGGTGCCGGTGGCACCGCGCCTCCCGTCCGTGCGGGCCCCGCGGGCAGGTGGCGGTCACCGGGGCGAGGTACGATGCTCCGGTGCCAGATGGAGTCGTGACCGGGATCATCTTCGCCGTGACGCCGACCGTCGTCGTCGGCCTGATCTTCTGGTTCGTGATGCGCGCGATCATGCGGGCCGACCGCACCGAGCGGTCCGCGTACGCCAAGGTCGAGGCCGAGGAGCGAGCGCGCTTCGAGCGCGAGCACGGCCGCCCGGCCCCCGCGCCGAGCTCGGCGGAGTAGCCCTCCCCGGCAGTCCGTCACCACCCGTTCACCGACGGGTGCTGCAGTGACGTGGTGACCGCACGTCCCTCGCCGTCGTCGACCCCCTCGGACCCGGCTGACCTCGACCCCGAGGACGCCTTCGGGCACTCCGTCCTGCCCGACGCCGCACGTGACGCGGTCTGGCAGGACGATGACGACGACGACGTCGACGTCTGAGCGCCCGGCGTCGGTCACCGACCGTTCACCCGGTCGTCGCCGGGCGGTCGTCCGCGCGGGTGAGCATCGTCCGCATGTCCATCACGCACGTCTTCACCGGCCGCAGCCTCGTCGGCGACATCGAGAGCGAGTACGACGAGTTCGACCTCGACGCCGACCTCGAGGTCGCCGAGCGACGGGACGGGTGGCTCGAACCCTCCTGGTGACACCGGGCCCCTGCGCTCTTCGGGGTACGGCACCCGGATCACGACGATCCGGAACGCCGTACCCCTTTTCCGTGTCCGCTCGGCGCAGCGGCGCGGGGTACACGCTTTCGATCGTCGATGAAACATCCCTGCAACACCGGAAACACGGCGGCATCCCCTTGTGCACGGGCATCCGGCGGGGCCATGCTGACACCAGGCCTGTACCCCGCGGGGGACAGTTCTGCGGGTGAAGCACGACGTTCCCTGGGAATCGATCCGATCGGTTTGTGGGGTACACCTCGGGACCGCTTTACTCGTCAACACCCCCCACCGAGGCCATCACCGTCGAACCGCAGGGAGAGTCACCATGACGATCGCGACCGCAGCACCGAAGACGACGACCACTGGCACCACCGCGCGCCGCAGCAAGAAGGCAGCAGCCGCGAAGACCGCCGTCACCGCGGTGGAGACCACCACGCTCGACGCCGTCGAGGTCGAGGCCGACGAGCAGCTCGCGGGTGTCCGCGGCGCCTCGGTCGACCAGGTCGGCGACTACCTGCGCCACATCGGGCGCCTCTCGCTCCTGACCGCCGAGGAAGAGGCGGACATCGCCCGCCGCATCGAGGTCGGTCTGTTCGCCGAGGAGAAGCTCGCCACCGAGGCCGGCATCGACAAGACGCTGCAGCGCGAGCTGCGCTGGCTCGTCCGCGACGGTGAGCGCGCCAAGGAGCGCATGATCACCTCGAACCTCCGACTCGTCGTGAGCATCGCGAAGCGGTACTCGCAGCGCGGTCTGCCGTTCATGGACGTCATCCAGGAGGGCAACCTCGGTCTGGTCCGCGCGGTCGAGAAGTTCGACTTCACGCAGGGCTACAAGTTCTCGACCTACGCCACCTGGTGGATCCGCCAGGCGATCTCGCGTGGTCTCGCCGACAAGGCGCGCACCATCCGCATCCCGGTGCACACCGTCGAGCTCATCAACAAGATCTCACGCACCGAGCGTGACCTGACCGTCGACCTCGGCCGCGCGCCGATGCCCGACGAGGTCGCCGCCGAGCTCAGCATGAGCACCGAGGAGCTCCTCGACCTCAAGGGCCGCTCGCACGAGCCGGTGTCGATCCACACCGTCGTCGGTGACTCCGACGACAGCGAGCTCGGCGACTTCATCGAGGACGAGGACGCCGCGAGCCCGAACGAGCTGACCGAGACGACGCTCCTGCACCGCGACATCCGGTCGATCGTCTCCGAGCTGCCGACCGACGAGGCCAACGTCATCCGCATGCGCTACGGCCTGGACGACGACAAGCCGATGACGCTCGACGAGATCTCGAAGATCGTGCACACCACGCGCCAGGCGGTCAGCCGCGTCGAGTCGCGTGCCAAGCTGCGCCTGTTCGCGAAGGCCGTGAGCCAGGACATGCAGCTGTACCTGACCGACTGAGGTCAGCAGGCTTCGGCCGGCGCGTGAGCGTCGGCACGGGGAACCGGGTCGTCCTGTGGGAAGGCGGGCCGGTGGGGTGATGGGACGGCCCGTCCAGGCACTGCCTGGGCGGGCCACTTCGCTGTCCGGGGTACCGCTGTCCAGGGCCTCGCGGTCCCGCTGTTCGGGGCCCCACTGTCCGGGGCGCTGCGGTCCCGCCCTGTCGTTGTCTGGGCCGCTAGTCCTCGATCTCGCGGCCGAGCTTCTGGCGCAGGTCCTGCGGGATGAGCTCGATGAGCTGGTCCGGGCGGACCGGCAGGTCGAGCAGGCTGAGCTTCACCCGGCCGGTGCGTCCGTGCCGCTCGGCGTCCAGGCGCACCACGCTGCCGGCGTCCTTCCGCAGCCGGATGTCGATCTGCGCGCCGGTGGCGACCTCGCCCACGACGAGGCCGTCGACCTCGAGGGCCGCGCTCCGGGTCCCCTCGGCGATGTCGAAGCGGTAGCGCTCCCGTGCCGCCAGGACGACGGCGCGGTCGATGCCCGCCATCGGGGCGACCGGCGTCACCACGGAGCCGGAGAGCGCCGGGGAGAGCACGGGGCCGCCGGCCGCGTAGTTGTACGCGGTGGACCCAGCGGGGGTCGCGGCGACGATGGCGTCCGCACGGTAGTACCCGTAGCCGAGCCCGTTCACGCTGAGGTCGGCGGACACCTGCCCGGCTCCCGGCCGTCGCACGATCGTCAGGTCGTTGAACGCCAGGTAGTCCGTCCGCGCGCCACCCCACGACAGCCGGGCCTCGAGTGCGTGGTGCGGTTCGAGCTGGTACTCGCCGGCGGACAACCGGTCGAGGGCGGCCTCGAGCTCGGGCGGCTCGATCTCGACCAGGAAGCCGACGTTGCCGTAGTTCACGCCGAGCACGGGCACCGGACGCTTCGCCACGAGCCGCATCGCACCGAGCATCGTGCCGTCCCCACCGAGCGCGACGACGAGGTCGACCTGGTCGGTGAAGTCGTCGTCGCCGATCACCTCGACGTCGCCGCCGATGCGCTGGGCGTCCGCCCGCCGGGCGACGAGCCGACCCAGTCCGGAGGCGTTCCACCCCTGCAGGGTCGCGATCGACTCCTGCACGTTCTTGGTGGGGTGGACGACGAGTCCGACGACGGGCTGCTCCATGCCCAGATCGTAACCGTCCGGGCCTGGTCGACGGCAGGTGCGGAGGTCGCGGGCCACCGGGCGAAGAGAGGTCACGCCCACGGCGAACAGGGGCAGCCCTGCGGGGGTCCGCTGGTTAGTCTCGATGTACGTCACCGAGCTCCCACGAGCCCGGCAAGGGAGAGCACATGTTCGAGAGATTCACCGACCGAGCCCGTCGTGTTGTCGTCCTCGCTCAAGAAGAAGCGAAGATGCTCAACCACAACTACATCGGCACCGAGCACATCCTCCTCGGCCTCATCCACGAGGGCGAGGGCGTCGCCGCCAAGGCGCTGGAGTCGCTCGGCATCTCGCTCGATGCCGTCCGCGAGCAGGTCCAGGACATCATCGGGCAGGGCCAGCAGCAGCCGACCGGGCACATCCCGTTCACGCCGCGCGCCAAGAAGGTGCTCGAGCTGTCCCTGCGCGAGGCGCTGCAGCTCGGCCACAACTACATCGGGACCGAGCACATCCTGCTCGGCCTCATCCGCGAGGGCGAGGGCGTCGCCGCCCAGGTCCTCGTCAAGCTCGGTGCGGACCTGAACCGCGTCCGTCAGCAGGTCATCCAGCTCCTGTCCGGGTACCAGGGCAAGGAAGCGGTCGCCGTCGGCGGCGAGCAGCAGCAGAACGCCCAGCAGGGTTCGCAGGTCCTCGACCAGTTCGGTCGGAACCTCACCCAGGCGGCGCGCGACGGCAAGCTCGACCCCGTCATCGGGCGCGAGAAGGAGATGGAGCGGGTCATGCAGATCCTCTCCCGCCGCTCCAAGAACAACCCCGTCCTGATCGGTGAGCCGGGCGTCGGCAAGACCGCGGTCGTCGAGGGCCTCGCCCAGGCGATCGTCAAGGGTGACGTCCCGGAGACGCTGAAGGACAAGCAGCTCTACTCGCTCGACCTCGGGTCGCTCATCGCCGGGTCCCGCTACCGCGGTGACTTCGAGGAGCGCCTCAAGAAGGTCACGAAGGAGATCCGCACCCGCGGCGACATCATCGTCTTCATCGACGAGATCCACACGCTCGTCGGTGCCGGTGCTGCCGAGGGCGCGATCGACGCCGCGTCGATCCTCAAGCCGCTCCTCGCCCGCGGTGAGCTGCAGACGGTCGGTGCGACCACGCTCGACGAGTACCGCAAGCACTTCGAGAAGGACGCCGCACTCGAGCGTCGCTTCCAGCCGGTGCAGGTCAACGAGCCGTCGCTGCCGCACGCGATCAACATCCTCAAGGGCCTCCGCGACAAGTACGAGGCGTTCCACAAGGTGTCCATCACCGACGGCGCGATCGTCGCCGCGGCGAACCTGGCGGACCGCTACGTGCAGGACCGCTTCCTGCCGGACAAGGCCATCGACCTGATCGACGAGGCCGGCGCACGCCTCCGCCTGTCGATCCTGTCGGCGCCGCCGGAGCTCCGCGAGTTCGACGAGAAGATCTCGACGGTCCGCGGACAGAAGGAAGCCGCGATCGAGGAGCAGGACTTCGAGAAGGCCGCGAGCCTGCGCGACGAGGAGAAGAAGCTCCTCGGCGAGCGTCTCCGCCTCGAGAAGCAGTGGCGTGCGGGTGACGTCGCCGCGTCCGGCACCGTCGACGAGGGCATCATCGCCGAGGTCCTGGCGCAGGCCACGGGCATCCCGGTGTTCAAGCTCACGGAGGAGGAGACCTCGCGTCTCGTCTTCATGGAGAAGGCCCTGCACGAGCGCGTCATCGGTCAGGAAGAGGCCATCTCGGCCCTCTCGAAGACGATCCGTCGTACCCGTGCCGGTCTGAAGGACCCGAACCGCCCCTCGGGCTCGTTCATCTTCGCCGGCCCCACGGGCGTCGGGAAGACCGAGCTCGCCAAGGCGCTCGCCGAGTTCCTGTTCGACGACGAGGGCGCGCTGATCTCCCTCGACATGTCGGAGTTCGGTGAGAAGCACACGGTCTCGCGACTGTTCGGTGCCCCTCCCGGGTTCGTCGGCTTCGAGGAGGGCGGCCAGCTCACCGAGAAGGTGCGCCGCAAGCCGTTCTCCGTGGTCCTGTTCGACGAGATCGAGAAGGCCCACCCGGACATCTTCAACTCGCTGCTGCAGGTCCTCGAAGAGGGTCGTCTGACCGATGGTCAGGGCCGCGTGGTCGACTTCAAGAACACCGTCATCATCATGACCACGAACCTCGGTTCGCAGGGCATCGCTGGTGGCCCGGTGGGATTCCAGGTCGAGGGTGACTCGGCCGTCGGCTACGACCGCATGCGCTCGAAGGTGAACGAGGAGCTCAAGAAGCACTTCAAGCCCGAGTTCCTGAACCGTGTCGACGACACGATCGTGTTCCCGCAGCTCTCGCAGTCCGAGCTGCTGCAGATCGTGGACCTCTTCGTGAAGCGCCTGGCGGACCGCCTGCTGGACCGCGACATGACGGTGGAGCTGACGCTCGCCGCCAAGGAGCAGCTCATCAAGGTCGGCTTCGACCCGGCACTCGGTGCTCGTCCGCTGCGTCGCGCGATGCAGCACGAGGTCGAGGACCAGCTGTCCGAGCACATCCTGCAGGGTGAGCTGAACGCGGGCGACCACGTGAAGGTCGACTTCGTGGACGGGAAGTTCGACTTCGAGACCGGGCGTCAGCCGGGTCGCGAGGAGGTCCTCGCCGGGGCTCCCGCGGTCGAGTCCGCGGAGACCCCGCAGGGCGAGATCGAGTCCTAGGACCGGTTCCACTCGGACGGGAGGCGCGGTGCCGGCTGGCACCGTCCTCCCTCGCAAGCTCGGCCGGCGCACCCCGCGCAACGCTTCGCGTTGCACCAAGCGGGGTGCGCCCGTCCGTTCGTGGTCGCGGATCCGTGTGCGGGTTCCGGCGTGCGCTGCGGACGCGACCCCCGGGCGGGGGGTACCGTTGTTCGTGCGAGGGTTCCCCCCAACACCTCGCGACCGACGTCCGGCTGGTTCCCCCAACAGGTCGGACGTCAGTGGCCCCGGTCTCCCCCCGACCGGGGCCACTTCTCGTTCCGGTGAGTGTCCGTCAGCCGAGCGTCGCGGCGAACTCCCTGACGGCGCGCTCCCAGCGCTCCGGGTCCTCGTTCCACTCGAGCGTGTGCCGGGCGTGCGCGAAGGTCTCGACCCGGGCGCCGCGGGCGCGGTGCGTCTCGACGTCGGCCGCTGCCACGAGGGCATCGGCCGTCGAGTGCAGCAGGAGGGTCGGCGTGCGGTCGTCCTGCCAGCGGGTGACCGTGAGGGGGTAGGGCACCCCGGCGAGGCGGCTGAGACCCGGTGTGGTCGCGATCCGTCCCGCGACCACACCGACGGCCGCCGGGAAGCGCGCGGTCGTCACGGCGCCGCGCAGGGCCGACCGGACGTCGAGGAGCGGTGCGACCGCGACGATGCCGTCGACCGGCGTGCGTGCCGCCGCGGCGGAGGCAGCGAGGGCGCCGGCGGACCAACCCTGCAGCACCACCCGTTCGGCGCCGCGGGCACGCGCGGCGTGCGCGGCGGCGGCGACGCGATCGACCGCGGCGGGATCGAGGGAGCGCAGCGGCAGGTCGGACGTGTCGACCACCTGGTTGGAGGCGCCGAGCTCCCGCCAGACGCGCAGGCCACGCAGGACCTGCTGCGGGCCGAGCGACTGCCCGTGCACGTGGACGACGTGGGTGCGCCCGACGACGCCGTCCGGTTCGGTGCCCGGGACGGACCGCTCGTCGGCGTACACCAGCTCGGACTCCGGGGGCACGAACGGTGCGGGGCGGAGGAGTCGGCGTGCGGCGGCGGCCCCGAGGGCGACGCTGCCGGCGGTGGCGATCACGGTGCCGGTGACGGCGGTGCGGACGAGCTGCATGGTGTCCACCCTGCCAGGGCGACGTGTGCGTGCGGTCCCCTCCACAGCGGAACGGGAGGCGCGGTGCCAGCCGGCACCGCGCCTCCCGTCCGTCGTGCTGCGGGTCCTAGGCCTGCACGTCGCCGCGCCAGCCCGGCTCGGTCGGGGCGTTCTCGACGCGCTCCTTGTAGTTCTGCAGGTCCTTCTTGACCGCGTGGCCGCCGACACCGACGGCGGAGCCGAGCTTCTCGAGGAAGCCCGACGGCTCCCAGTCGATCTGCGCGGTGACGCGGGTCTCGTTGTCGGACAGCTTGTGGAACGTGACGACGCCCGCGTGGTCGGTGTCGCCGTCCTTGACGGTCCACGCGACGCGCTCGTCCGGGTGCTGCTCGGTGATGACGGCGCGGAACTCGCGCTCCTGACCGGCGACCTTGACGGTCCAGTCGGTGGTCTTGTCGTCGACCTGGACGATCTTCTCGACCTCGTCGAGGAAGTGGGGGAACTCCTCGAACCGGGTCCACTGGTCGTAGGCCTGGCGGACGGGGACGTTGACGTCGACGGTCTCGATGATCTGGGGCATGGTCGCTCCTTCGTTTCGTCGTGCTCTTCGGGTTCGTGACCGACGCTATGCCGGTCCGGCTGGAGGGTCCCCAGGGCAGTGTCCCCCTGCTGCGCCGTATGCTCGACGGGATGAGTGGCAACGGGAAGCACGCGTTCGACGAACGGGACGAGCACGGCATCCGGGTGCGCCCGGCCCTGGCCTCGGACGTGCCGCACATCCAGCGGCTCATCGCTCCGTACGTCGACCGGCGCATCCTGCTCGGCAAGGAGAACGTCGCGCTCTACGGCTCGATCCAGCAGTTCCGGATCGCCGAGGGGCCGGACGGCACGCCGATCGGCTGCGGTGCCCTCGCCGTGTTCTGGGACGACATCGCCGAGGTCCGCACGCTCGCGCTCGACGCCGACTGGATCCACAAGCGGGTCGGCCACCGGATGCTCGAGGCGCTCGAGCACGACGCCCGGGAGCTCGGCGTCGCCCGCATCTTCTGCCTGACGTTCGAGGTCGAGTTCTTCGCGAAGCACGGGTACCTGGAGATCGGCGAGCAGGTCGTGTCGCCGGACGTGTACGCCGAGCTCGTGCGCTCGTCGGACGAGGGGGTCGCGGAGTTCCTCGACCTCGCCCGGGTGAAGCCGAACACGCTCGGCAACACCCGCATGTTGAAGATCCTCTGACCGGGATCCGCTGACCGGGATCCTTCGGTTGGTCGGGGGCCACTGATCGGCGATCCGCTGCCTGTGGATTGCTGACGCGTTCGGTGACGCATCGGCGTCGCGTCGCTGCGGAGAGACCCGTTCGCCCTACCCTGTGCGCATGTCGTCGTTCCGTCACCCTGTCGGACCCGAGTCGTCCGGTGTCTACTGGCGTCGTCGCGCGCTCGTCGCCGGCGTGCTGCTGCTCGTCGTCGTGGTGGTCGTGCTGATCGTGGTCGGGCGGGGGAGTGGGGCCTCGTCCGCGTCGGCGCCGGGGGCCTCGCCGTCGGCTGGCGGTGGAGCCGCGTCCGACGGCTCCGTGGCCGCGTCCGGGGCGGCGTCCGCTCCCGCTGGTGACGGCTCCTCGTCAGCCCCGTCGGCGTCCGCCACGGCACCCGCTTCGGCCTCCGGTGACGCCACGACGTGCTCCGAGGACCAGATCGAGCTCACGCCGGTCGTCGACAAGGGCACCTACGGGCCGACCGAGGACCCGCAGATCGCGATGTCGATCACGAACACCGGCTCGGACTCGTGCCACATGGACCTCGGCTCGGCGCAGCAGGTCCTGACGATCAGCTCCGGGCAGGAGCAGTACTGGTCGTCGAAGGACTGCCAGACGGGCGGGACGAACCAGGACGTCACGATCAAGGCGGGGCAGGAACTCACCACGCCGGCGATCGCCTGGGACCGCACGCGCTCGTCGACGACCACGTGCGACGGTGCTCGGCCGTCGGTGCCCGGTGGCGGGGCGAGCTACCACCTGCAGGTGTCGGTGGGGGACCTGGAGTCGAAGGAGTCGGCGCAGTTCGTGCTGAACTGAGCTGATACGCCGCGCGTGCTAGCCTGAACGCAAGTGGATTGGGAATGCCCGATCGGCGTCCGACCCCCGGCTCTGCCGGGGGTTTTCGCTTGTCCGGAGCGGGGTCCCGCTGCTCAGGGGTAGACCTTCAGTCCCCACCCAGCGACGGAGCCGCCCGGAGACTTCGGCATCCGTTGCAGGATTCGTTCCCAAGCCCGGTTCGTCCTGTCCGGGTGCAGAAGGTGCGTGCCGATCGGCCTGGCTACGAGATCAGCCAGCTGCAGACCGGTGCTGTTCGCTTGTTTGTGGGCGATGCAGAAGCGGAAGGTTTCGGGCATGCCGCGCATCTTGGTTCGTCGCATGATGCGGTCGAACTCGTCCTCGAGCTCTCGATCCTCCAACCGTCCGCGGCTCTCGAACACGACCGTTGTCTCGCGGCGGGAGACGCCCCGAGCCTGCAGCTGGAGGAAGACCCGCTCGAGACCGTACTCGAGTGCGACGTGGTACGGGCTCGTGTCCAGCCCGACGCGATCCCGGAACTCGGTCTTCCTGATCGCCGTGGCCACGACGCCGAACCGTTCTTCGAAGAGTTGATCGATGCGGCTCATGAAGGCCGCCCTCGTCTCGGCGTTGAGCAGGATGTCGAAAGGCGGCTTCGACTGGCGAATCTCGCGTTCGTGCAACACGACCATGTCGTGGTTGAAGAAGTCGAACTTCAGGCGTTGCACCAGCGGTACGATCCGGTCGACGTAGAGGTCGATGGGGAAGATCGAGAAGGCGAGCACGAACATCGGGTAGTCCGGGTTGATGCTGGTGAGACTGTGATCCCCGCTCTCGTCGACGTAGACCACGAAGCCGCTCCCCATGAAACGGCAGCATATCAGCAGGCGTCCCTTGCGCTCGTGCGCCGATGGTCTGCGTCTCGAGGGGCTGCGGCGCGCCCGGCACGTCATCCGAGTGACGCACTCCGTGCCGGGAGCTGTCCACGCTGCGTCATGCTGACAGAGTGTCGGATCAAGGAGTCGTGCGGGAGCCAGCCTCGGCCTACGAGCGTGATCACGGCGTCGAGCCGGTGAAGATCGCGACGCTCAAGGGGCTCCGGAAGCGCGCGAAGCGCGGTCTGTTCGAACCCGCGGACGACACGATCTGGTCGGACGGGGTCCGGAGCGAGTAGCGGCGCTGCTGCCGAGGGGCTGCTCCCGGACCTCCTCCTAGAGCTGCTCCTCGACCGATCCCGGTTCGAGTCCGGTCATGAAGTCGTCGAGGAACGTCTGCATGTCGAACGGCTGCGCGCTGTCTTCCGGTCCGTGGTGCGTGGAAGTCATGCCACCACGCTACGTCACATTGCTAGGGCGTCTAGCGATTTGTCCGGAAGCGGCGCTGCCCGGAGACGATGCTTCCTGGCGGCGAGGCTGCCCGGAGGGGGCCCTGTCCGGAGGCGATGCCACCCGGACATGCGAACGGGCCCGCCGTCCGAAGACGACGAGCCCGTTCCGAGCAGCTGAGGTCAGCCGATGACCGAGATGTTCTCGGCCTGCGGGCCCTTGCGGCCCTCGGTGATCTCGAATTCGACCTTCTGGTTCTCCTCGAGCGACTTGTAGCCGTTGCCAGCGATCGCGGAGAAGTGCGCGAAGACGTCGGCGCTGCCGTCGTCCGGAGCGATGAAGCCGAAGCCCTTTTCGTTGTTGAACCACTTGACGGTGCCAGTTGCCATGATGGCGTTTCCTTAACTTTCTTGCCAGGCCACGTTCGTTGCCTGTCTTGCGAGACGGCTCTTGCTGCCGCCGATCCACCGACGGTTGTCGTCAGATCAGTGCGTCCCGCGGGCATGGGCCGGTGGGACGGGTTCGGGGCCAGGCGACCTGGGAAGATCAGTGACCGATGGCGCTCGAAGGTGCAGAGCACCGGAAGAACGATGGACTCCCGCCGAAGCGGTTGAGACCAACCTACCGTGCTGTGGCCGCAATGGAAGAGGCAGCGCCCACTTCTGTGCAGGATCTCCGCCTCGCAGCCGTTCCTGTTCGCCGTCGGCGTGCAGATCTGGTGGACTAGGGGTGATGGCAGACAAGGAACAGCGCTTCCGGAGCGAGCAGCTCGAGGAGGCCCTCGCGAAGCAGGACGTCGCCGCGGTCGCGTTCGCCCTGCGGAACGACATCGTGATCGTCCCCCGGCTCGTCACCGGCAAGAAGGACATGCAGGTCCGCGTCTTCGGCCGCGAGGGCTCGGACAAGCGCATCCTGCTGCTCTTCTCGTCCGCCGATGCGTACACCGCGATGGTGCCGGACGAGAAGGTCCGCCAGGTCATGGTCTACGACGGCCCGCGGCTCGACGAGTTCCTGGCGGCGCACCTCGACTCGCTCGAGGGCGTCTTCTTCGACATCGCCGGGCCCCACACGATGCAGGCGGCACCGTCGGACCTGCTGGCGGCGCTCCGCGCGTAGGCGCGGGCCTGGGCGGCGTCGGTTCGCTGTGGAGGCGCGACGCGCGCCCGTCCTGCGGCTCGCCACGGGCGATCGGTCCGGTCCGGCCTGGTCCGGTTCGGTCAGAGCTGGTCCGGTCCGGTCCGGTCAGGGCCGTCGGTGCCGGTTCCGGTCAGAATGCGCGGTCGAGCTCGCGTTCACGGACCGACTGCGTCAGCGAGAACGCGACGCGCAGCGCCTCGCGCAGGTGCTCGGCGTCCGCGCCGAGCACGGTCGTGAACCCGAGCCGCGAGGCCTCGTTCGCCCGCTGCTTCGCGCCCGTCGCCGGACGGATCTCGCCGGCCAGACTGATCTCGCCCACCGCCGCCAGTGTGTGCGGGTACGGACGGTCCCGCGCAGCGCTCGCCAGGGCCAGCGCGATCGCCAGGTCGGCGCCCGGCTCGGTGAGCTTCATCCCGCCGACCGTCGAGACGTAGACGTCTGCATCGGACAGCTTGAGGCCGGCGCGTCGTTCGAGCACGGCGAGCAGCATCGCCACGCGTGACGCGTCGACACCGTTCACGACCCGGCGCGGCTGCGGTGCGGAGCTCGGCACGACGAGCGCCTGCACCTCGACCGGGAGCGCACGGCGTCCTTCGAGTGCCACGGTCACGCACGTGCCCGACACCGGGGTGCCGTTCCGCGACATGAAGAGCCCGCTCGGGTCCGGGACCTCGTGGATGCCGTCGCCGGCCATGTCGAAGCAGCCGACCTCGTCCGTCGGGCCGAAGCGGTTCTTGAGGGCCCGGACGAACCGGAGCGCGGTCTGTCGGTCGCCCTCGAAGTGGCAGACCACGTCGACCAGGTGTTCGAGCAGTCGCGGCCCCGCGATCGTGCCGTCCTTCGTGACGTGGCCGACGATGAGGACGGGCAGCGACCGCTCCTTCGCCACCCGGATCAGGGTCGAGGCGACCTCGCGCACCTGGGAGGTGCCGCCGGCGATGCCGTCCACCGTGCTCGACGAGATCGTCTGCACGGAGTCGGCGATCACCAGGTCGGGCTGCACCTGGTCGATCTGCCCGAGGATGACGCCGAGGTCGACCTCGCTCGCCAGGTAGAGCTGGTCGTGCATGGCGTTCGTGCGCTCGGCGCGGAGTCGGACCTGGTCCACCGACTCCTCGGCGCTGACGTAGAGGACCCGCTTGCCGGTTGCTGCCGCACGGGAGGCGACCTCGAGCAGGAGCGTCGACTTGCCCACACCCGGCTCGCCGGAGAGCAGCACGGCCGCCCCGGGGACGATGCCGCCACCGAGGACGCGGTCGAACTCACCGATGCCGGACGTCCACCGCTGGACCCCGGTCCCTCGGGCCTCGGTGATCGGTCGGGCCACGCGCGCTCCAGCGACGGAGACGGCAGCGGTCCCGCGCGAGCTCGCCGCGGCCGCCGTCGTGTCCTCGACCGTGCCCCACGCCTGGCACTCACCGCAGCGGCCGACCCACTTGATGCTGGTCCACCCGCACTCGGTGCAGCGGTAGAGGGACTGGGTGCGCGCCATGGCTCGAGGCTAGAGCGCCCCGCCGACACCGCGGTGCCGCGGAGCGTGCCGGCCGTGATCGGTGTCCTCGCCGTGCTCGTCGTCGGCGCCGCGCTCGTCGTCCTCGTCGTGCGCGAGCGTCCGGTCGTGGCCGCCTGGCTGCTCGGGCAGGGGGATGCCGCCCGTCATCCGCTGCCGCAGCCGCTCCACACGACCGGGTCGGTCGCCGTGGTCGAGCTCCGACGCGTACTCGACGTCCTGCTCGGCCCGGGCGCTCGCGACGGCGCCGGCCTCGCGACCGAGGTCCTCGGCCTCGCGTGCGGACAGGTAGTGCCGGATCGCGGCGACGGTGTCCACACGGGCATCGACCGCAGGCTCGAAGGCGCTCGCCCAGATCTCGTACCCGCGGTCGTTCGGGTGGAACAGGTCGCCGTAGCTGTTGAAGAACGTCCGACGGAGCCCGACGCGCTTCGTGATGACGTGGAGCGGCGCCACGGTCAACCCGAGTTCGGCGGCGACACGGTGCACGATCTCGTTCGCCACGGCGACCTTGCGCTCGCGGTCGGGCACGAACATGCACGGGAGCTCGGCGACGATCGCGTGCGACGGCACAGCGCTGTAGATCGCGCGGATGTTCCGTTCGAACTTGTCCGGGTGGAAGTCCGCGATGTCGTTCGCCCCGATCGACACCGTGCAGACGTCCGGCGAGTACTGCCGCAGTTTCGGGAGCTGGTCGTGCTTCGCACCCCACGTCGTCGCGCCCGAGACGCTGAGGTTCACCACCCGCACCGACATGCGCGATCGGTGCCGGATGCGGCGTGCCAGGAGGCCGACGTACCCGCGCCCCGGAGCGGTCGCGCCGACGCCCTGCGCCGCAGAGTCACCGATCGCGAGGTACGTCAGCTGGCCCTCGTGCTGCAGGCGCTCCCGCCACCAGTCGGCGTGCACGGGGAGCATGTCGACCACGCGCTGGGACGCGGCTCGCTGCCCCCGGATCCCCGCGCGGGCGCCGAACGCGCCACCACCCACGACGGCGAGCCCGCCGATGACGGAGGTGAGCAGGGCGACGAGGGTGCGGGTCTTCATGCCGGAGACCGTACGCGGGCTCGCTCGCCGCGGGCTCTGCTGAGGCCGGCCCGTGGATGGACGGCGGGACAGCGCCGGCTGTGCAGGGGAGTGGCCCGTGGTGGTCGTGAGCACCGCCGGAGTCGTGTAAACTCTTTCCCGGTACCGTGTCCGAGCGGCCGAAGGATCATGTCTCGAAAACATGTGTGGGGGCAACTCCACCGTGGGTTCAAATCCCACCGGTACCGCCACAGAAAACCCCCGTTCACGCGGGGGTTTTCTTCCTTTGAGGAGCGTCTATGGTGCACTCTCCTGTGTGCACGACTCCGCGCCGTGGCGGCCTCCTCTTTGGCAGCGGGGTAAGCCACGGCGCGTCGGATCCGGTATGCCAGGCCCACTCGCCTGTTCCTCGAGTGTGCGCTACGAAGCGCAGGCCTTCACGTCGGTCCCCGCTGGGCCTCGCCACCGTTTTGCGCCGCTGAAGCTCTAGATCAGCGCACAGATGTGTGGCGAAGGCCTGAGGGGGCCCTAGAGCCACAGGCGCAGGGCCAGCCGCGACTGTGGCGCTGGGGTATACCTCAGAGCTCCACAGTGATGGTCAGCCTCGTACAGCTGTCTCGCATACAACCGCTACTGGGCGAAAATGAACGAACCTCTAGGAGGAGAGGTGCGAGATCACTTGGCTCCGAGCGTGGCTGGGCGCCGAGAGGTCGCGGCCGTGTGTCTGCGGCGCTCCACGTTTGGCGTGGGACTCAGGGTTCCCTCGCTTAGCGACAGCCTGAGGTGAGGCCGATGGGCGCGGGCTCTGGGCACCAGTCGCGGACGGGGATCGGGACGTCCCACTGGGCGTCCTTGAGTGCAACGATCTGACGTTCGTAGGTGTCCGTCATGTGTTCTCTCCTTGACGGGTGACCAACGTTGTTTTGACCTTCCGGGCATGAAGAGAAAGGCCGGCGCGGAGCTCGGAGTGCATGAGCGTGGGACCGGTCGGCGGCGAAGAATCTCGAGCGATATGAGGGAGCTTGCGGCCGCGTTCGAGATTGTTCGCCGACAGGCGGCGCAACAGCGCCTGCGTTGCGTGGAGCGTGGAGCGTTGGCATGATCGCGAGGCCGGACAGGTCGAAGACCAGTTCTTGAGCCGGCCAGCTGTACCGGCTCTATCCATTGACCTCTGTCGTCGGTGGCGCGAGCTCCGCTCACCTGCGTCGACCTGATGCTCGCCGCGGTATCGCGGCCGCAGCTGCCGACTTTTGCCTAACGACCGCCGCCGATTGTCCGACAGCGTTCATGTGCCTCGGTCGGACGGAGCGCGGCCGGCCGATAGGGCGGCGCCGAGGCGCACGCGGGGGCGTGTGGCCGCGCGATCGCGTCATGGCTTCCCTCATCGAGCTGTGACGCCCGCTGGGGGAGCGGAGTGGTTCCCTCGGTGTCAGCCCTGGAAGGAACCCATGCCCAATCAAGCGGACCGAGTCGCCTTGCGGTACCGAGTCCTGACCCCGTTCGTCGCGTTGTTCTTGAGCGTCGTGATCACTGTGGGGCTTCAAGCGCTGAACCCGCCGCCGGTGTCGTCGGAACCCGGCGATGAGCTCAACGGCGTGGTTTCGGGGCTCGCGCTCTACCTGGTCGGCGCTGCTGGCCTGATCGCCGCGGCGACGGCGACGGCATCGTTGTACCTCGCCGATGACCGGAAGTGGTGGCAATTCGTACTCCAAGGGCTGAACCTCGTAGCCGTGTACCTTGCTGCGATCGCGGGTCTGCTGGTGCTGCGCGTGGTCCAAGCCTCGCTCTTCGGGTAGCCGGGGGGAGCACGAGGGGCACGCGCCCTCGCAAGCGCCGGTGGCGTCGGAGGCCCGGTCTAGGTTCGGGCCGCACCCCCGTTTCGGGGGCGCCTCCTCTTGCGGGGGTATAGAGCTCTCACGCGGCCGTGATCTGGGTGGGGCGCCGGGCGCCTTGACCTCAGTTGTCGGGATCGAGTGCTCCGAGTCGCTTCCGCACCTCGACGAGTACACGCATGTCATCGGCGTCGACACGCACGCCAGAACACACACCTACGTCATCCTTGACACCCGCACTGGCGGCATCGTCGACACCGCGACGTTCCCGACGAGCCCTCCCGGTCTCGCTCGCGCATTGGCATGGCTCGACCGTCGAGCATCCGCAGGACGGCTTGCAGCCGTCGAAGGAATCAGCTCCTACGGGGCATGCCTGACCGAAGCGCTGCATCAGGCCGAGATCCCCGTGGTCGAAGCATGGCCACCACGACGAGCCGGCCGCGGAGCTCGCGGGAAGTCCGATCCCATCGATGCTGAGGCCGCAGCCCGAGCTGTGCTGCGCACCGACATAGCAATGCTCTCCTGGCCCAGGAGCGGCAGGATCCGGTCGGCGCTGCGCGTGCTGCTGGCTGCGCGGCGGTCGATGGACAGTCAACGGACGGCGAGCCGCAACGCGGTCACGGCGCTACTGCGCACGATCAACCTCTCGGCATCGACGTTCGGCACCCGCTGACGGACATGCAGATCGCCTCGATTGCAGCATGGCGGCACCATCCCAGCGACGACATCGACATGCTCATCGCTCGCGCCGAAGCGGTCCGCCTCGCTCGTGACGTCATCGACCTGACTGGCAAGCTCGCAGCCAACCACGACGCGCTCCGGCAGTACGTGTCGGCTCTCGCGCCGTCGGTGCTGCACATCGCCGGCGTTGGCCCTGTCTCAGCGGCTGTGTTCCTTACCGCGTACTCGCATGTCGGCCGAGTCCGCAGTGATGCCGCGTTCGCGTCCCTCGCGGGCGCGGCCCCGATCCCCGCCTCGAGTGGCAACACCAGCAGGCACCGGCTGAACCTGCATGGCGACCGACGGTTGAACTCGGCGCTCGAGACCGTCGCTCGTGTCCGGCTCTCCTACGATCCCGACACCCGCGCCTATAAGCAGCGTCGTCTCGCCGAAGGGAAGACCGGAAAAGAGATCAAGCGCATGCTCAAGCGGTACATCGCCCGACAGATCTACCGACACCTCACCGTTGCCCTGACCACCGGCTAGACCCGCTCTACTCAGTGAAGTGGGCGGCAGTAGCTTGAGTGCCGTGGTTCCGCTGATCTTCGGCACGCTCGTCCTGCTCTGGGGAGCCTTCGTTGTGTGCTTCCCTCGACTCGTCGCTAAGTGGGTTCGCTCAGCCGAGCGAGCCGGCCTGACTTGGAGTCCGCTCGCGCGGTGGGGAACGGGGTGGGTGCGGATGCTAGGAGCCGCCCTTGGTGCCATCGGCCTCATCACAGCGGTCACGGGGCTGTTGGACCTCCTCCAATCCTGAACATTGCAGGGCATCGCGGAGCTCGCTCTCAGTGCTAATCCGCGGCACAGACGCTTGACCTGAGGCATAGAAGGGTCGGGAGTGGCCGAAGGTGCCGCTGCCGCCGTCTGCTTCTTCTCGCATCATCGCCAGTAGCGCGCAAGCAGCTCCCGGTTCGGATGCGCTAAAGACGATTCCGGGACGACTCGAGGGGCGCAGGTAAGTGGATGCACCTCAGGCTCGTGTAGAGCGGTCGCTTCCCGGAGCAGATTTGGCTGCGTACGCCGCGCGACGACATGAAGCGACGCGGACCGACGGTCTACTCGACGTGAACGCGTCAGCTGATCGCCGCAGACCCGCCGCGAACGGACCGTCATCGTCAACCACAGCGGCGCACGCGCTTCTCGTCTTCGCACTGACGCGGCCTGGGTAGGGCGAGTGCTCTGTTGGCCCGTCAGACAGCGTCCCAGGCGTCGCGAACATCCTCGCACAGACGCAGCGATTCCCACGTGTCGAGTTGAACATAACGAACATGACTTACTTCGAGGGCGAAAACGGGCCCCCTCGGGTTTTCGATCCAGGGCCTATCCGGCATATAGTTTCTACTCGGTGTCGCCTTATTGTGCGCTCGCCACAGGCGGTCGGCTGTGACGACCCAATCACGCGCGGTACGGAGGTCAAGGATGCGCCCAACGTTTTGTTCTATTGTCGCCCAGGATTGCTCGGTTCGATCGATGACGGGAACGTGGAGAAGAACCAGTAGCTTAGCTTTGAGGCCGGCCTCGATGGCGTCGAGAACCACGTTGCCGCCATGGCTATGTGCATAGACAGTATCCAGTTGCTCGATGGAGCGCCTTTCGCACCAGCGAAGAAGCTTGTGTGTTCCGTCGGACCGCGCTTGGTCCGTCAGGTGGCCAGACCAACGAACGTAGTCTCGCCCAGCGAACAAGTTGTCTGACGCGCCACCCCGGACATGGCCGGAGAAGTCGGAATGGGGGTCGTACCATCGTCTAGTGTCGGTAGTCAGTCGAGCGAATGTGCCGTGCACCATGATGCTCGTGGTTCTATCACCGTCTTCTTGCTTATCAAGTTCTTCATCATCGCTTTCACGGGCGCCGACTGCTTCGGTTCGCTCGTCGTCGGGCCCACCAGTGTCATCGGTCGTATCGGGCATAGCAGCTGTAGGTTGCGTTAAAGCGGCTTTGTTCGTCCCATCCTGGCTTGCATCAAGCCCCCGGCTGTCCGTCATTGTGTCGCCGACGTACTGAAGAAGATTCAGTACGCTGTCATTCGCCGAATCCACTGTTTCCGCTAGCGTCTGCAGCACTACAGCGTCTTGCGTGCGGCCCAGCATCTGAAGAATCGCCGCAGCGACTGCACGTACTTCTTCTGCTGGGTCCCGTAGCGATTCGGTAAGCAAAGCGATCGCCGCTCGTGCGGATGACCGCTTGTCGATGTTCAGTAGGAGGCGCTCAGCGTCATCGTGGTCGATTGTTCGGCGGTCCGCGAGCTGAGCAATGAAGGGTAGCTCATCGCCTTCGTTCAGTTCGACAGAAGTTTTCCTGGCTGGTCCCGTGCCGCCAGCGCGCCGTAAGGGACGGCCAAGAGCCGCTCGGCGGAGCCAATCAAGGCTCCGAGTGCTTGCCTCTTCTGTCAAAGGGCCGGGCAGTGGTGTGGCAGACACCAGTGGATCACCTTCATCGAGTATGCCTTTAAGACGTTCTTCCCGAGGGTCATCGTCGAGGTCGCGCCGTGTTGCCCGTGTTGCTAGCGCAACCCCCATGATCAGCAACTGAGTTGCCCGCTCCTGTTCACTGCGTGCGACCCAAAGCGGAGGGACGTCACCGTGAACAGCATCCATCTCGGCCAATTCTCCCCCGCTCGCTAGGGCTAGCACTACGACCGGCGGCCGGGTGTGCCCGGTGAGCACAGTAGCGGAGAAACGGAAGAACAAGGCGGAAACTGCGAGCCGCAGTGTCGAATGCGCCCCGTTAGGGTCTCGAGAGCCTCGAAGGAAACACTCGCGGTTCCTGGTGGCATCGGATTCGGGTACGCCGGCGACCTCAAATCGCTAGGCGCACACTCTTCAATCTCACGGGCTCACAGCGGCACCCACTGACGCCTGCCGGCTCTTAGGAGTCACTGTCAATGCTGCAAGGTACGGCGAGGGTGGCAGGAATGCGGAACGCGTCGCTCGACTCAGGCGCATCGACGAATCACTAATAGGCCCCGCGTCCTCCGCCGCTCGCGGACGTCCGTCCATCCGAACGCCGCGGGGCGGAAGAGTGGGCAACATCACCGATAAGACATTCATCCATCGCCACATGGTACTTTTGAGAAACGTGAATCAAACGCTTTTCGATATCTGATACTCGGTCCCAAGCCATCCGGCGAACAAGCATTGCAGGTCATCTCACGAGGGTCCGCGCGACTACCGGATGTGGCAGATCGTCGCGGTGTAGCGCCGCGGCCCAGGGTAGCGCTCGCGGGCGATCAGGACGCAGGGCTGGTGCGTGGTTTCGCCCTCTGCCGGGTGCACCCACGTCATTGCGGCAGGGGCGTCGGCCAGAGTTCCTCGAGGCGAGCGACGTCTTCTTCCGTCAGTCCGGAGTCGCCGCCGATGGCGGCCATCGTTGTGTCCCACCGTCGATACTCGTCCGGTCGAGGCGTCAGGAGCACACCGATAGTGATCAGGTCAGAAGTGTCGCCAATCCGCCCGACCCGCTCATGATGTCGGAGGCGCAACCAGTAGTGGAACGAATCCCTGGTCTGCTCGCCGAACTCCGAAGCGACGCCGAAGGAAAGCTGGTCGCGGTCGGCCGCGCTGAGGAACGTGCGGAACGCCCACCGCGTCTTCCCTTCCTGCACATTGCTTAGCTTTTCGAACGCGTCTAGAAGGAAAGCGCCGAGGTCAGTGCGGTGAGCGACCGGTAGGCTGTCCAGCGAGGCGAGAACGCGTCGCCTGTCGTCCTGCTTGGCGTCGTCGAGCGGGATCGTTGCGATGTCCTCCAGGATGATGCGGACTAGTTCGTGCGCCTCATCCCCGTCTGACCCCGCTGGTGCGGACGGCAGTGTCGGTGCAGACGTTTCGATGCCGAGACCGATGAGAGCGGGGTCGAGGCTGCCTGGGGTGGCGCGCTCATCCGCGGCGGCAAGCTCGTAGTACCGTTCTGGCTCGTCGCCAAGCCGTGACGGCTCAGTTGCGACGCGATGCAGATACTCGACCACTGCATGCGTTGACCGCAACTGCGTAAAGAGGAACTCCCAGTCCCGGCGGTCGAGGACGACGGTGCCGAGCTTCTCACCTACTTCGGTGAACTCGACGCCAGACGGCGGCGCTGGATGGTCGAGAACGACTACGGCGGCCCATGAAACTGCACTGCCGTCGACCGTCACCGGTCGTCCGCGTCCGTCCACAAGTGGGACAGCTGCTGCGGTGACTCGTCGGAGAGTGCCGGCTGCTTGTTTCTTCGCCTTCGAGACGACCTTCCGCGCCCAACTGCGTTCGCGCTCGTCGTCACCCGGTGTGCCCTCTCGGGCTTTCGCTTGCACGATGATGCCTCGACCGCCGACGATGAGAAGGCCGTCGGCGACCTCACGCACGCCTGAGCCTTTCCGTTCCACCGGCGCGGTGAACACAAAATCTGGCAGCCCCCACGTTGCTGCTGCGTCTCGGATCGCGACTTCGGCGGCTTCGCCTCGTTTCGCGTACGGCCGAAGGGGGGACGCGTTCGGCACTACACGTTCGAACACGCCGGTGGGTGTACGCACAATGAGCCGGAGCGTTTGACCTCCGGTGACGACACCAAGACCAATGGCGGAAGCGTCGAGGGCTTCAAGAGAATCTGCAGTCCAGCTCTCACCGGCGTCCTTCCACGTGGGCGTCAACCGGTGCGCGCCACGGACCGGTCGGGCGCCCGGGACGTCGTCGGTGAACGATGAAAAGACAGCAGCGAACGCACGGATAGTCTTGACGAGACGTCCGAGACGCGCGCCGAAAGTGTCCTCAGCAGAAGTCGGCTCGAACCCGTCAAAGCCAAGGTTCAACTCCGTTCCCGCCATCGCCGCGACGGAGGTCTGCGGCCGGTACCCCTTTACGACGAATGACCCAACGACGGTGGAGCCAACCACCGCTCGAGCAGACGCTGGTTCCGCGCGGAGAACGCTTCGCGGAGAGTCGGTCCGCACCTCCGGTGACACCGGCGTGGCCCACACGCCGATGCAGCTGCCGTCTCGCACCTTGTTCGTCCAACCAAGGAGTTCCACCACAGCGTCGCGGAACCGGTCGACCGTCGCGTCGCCGGAGGGAGCGGAGAAGGGCTGGCATGCACGGACCAGCTGGTACTGCACCTTCAGCACTTCGTCGAGACAGCCCTGCTCGAGCAGCGCCTCGAACCCTTCGCGGCTGTCCGCGACCGGGAAGAACCGCGACGCTGCTGGATCTCGTGGACGGTGCTGCAGGGTCATCGCAGTGAACGCCTCGACCACCAGACTATCCAACGTCGACCACAGCTCGCCGAGCACGGTGGTGAAAGCAGCGTGCAGCGCTTCCTGCTCACCTTCACGCCAGTTGAAGGTGATTGCGATTTCCCCTTGCCCATCCGGACCGACGGAGACATGTGTTCGTGCAGGCTCGGCATCGAGGACGTCCGACCATCGTGCAACCAGCGTCTGCATGTGAGCACTGGCGACTCGGAGGTGCTGCCATGTGACGGGGAACGACTCCGAGGACATTGAAGCGACTGTAGAACCTGCTGCGGACATCGCGCGGCTCAGCATGTGTCGAGGCCCGAAGGGCCGCCGCCGAAATGGAGGATTCTGCGGAAGACGGGCGAAGCCTTGACGTCGGAGTCGAACCTCGAGTCGAGGTGCCATGCGGCGCGGCACGCGGAGCCTGTCGCACACGTCTAAGGGAAGATCGCCCCGGCGGCCTTTCCATGACGCCCAGTCGTACCCGGTGGGTCACGACCCTCTGCACCGGAAAAAGCCCAGGTCAGTGGGCATAGAAGGAGCGGGTGAGAAAAATTGGGAGACCCCTGGAGGAAACGGGTCGCGCGTAGCGGCCATCGGATCCGCGGAACTGAGCGGAAGGCGGGAGATATGTGAATTGCCCGCCACAGAAAACCCCCGCCCGCGCGGGGGGTTTTCTTCATCTCGAAGCTTCCGGGCCGTGCCCGTGCGAGCTCGGCGTCTGAAGTCCAGTTGATGGTGGGGCGGGAGTTCGTTGTCAGGACTCTCGCTGAGAGTCTTGCAGGCCGAGGATCTCACGGAGGACCGTGACGGCGCGCTCCGGGGCGCCAGCGGCCGTGAAGGCTTCTGCGGCGCGTTCCAGGGCGGCTCTCCGGTCGTCCGGTTGGTGGAGAACCGCGAACACGGCGGCCCTGAGGATCTGACTCTCAGCGATCGTCTGCCCTGGTAGCTCGTTGGCGAGGAGGATGTCATCGATCATCTCGAGCGCCCGGTCAGGCTCGGTTGCCGTCAATCGACTGGCTCGGAGGAGCTCGAGTTCCGCGAGGTCGTCAGCGTTGCCGACGATCGCCAGCCCGTGCTCCGCGCGCTCGATCATGGCGTCGACGTCGGTGTCGACTCCTGCCTCGATGCGGAGTTCGGCCGACGCCTTGTGGAAGCGTGCCCACGCGCGCAGCGATGCCTCGGGTCGGAGGAGTCGCGTCGCGTCGTCGTGCCATGCGATCGCCTCGTCGTACCGGCCCTCCGCGAACCGGACGTTGCCGACCGACCAGGCCGCGAGCGCTCGCGTGTGGCTGTCGGGCAGCTCCGCTGCGAACTGCTCGAGGTCCTCGGTCGCGGATGCGAGCGCTGCGGTCTCCCCGCGCTCGGCAAGAGCAGCGATCTCGGCCGTCCGGGCGGCGACGACGACCTCAGCCGGGCAGTCCACTGCCGCGTGGGTCGCTTCGACCGCTTCCGTCGCCGCTGCTCGTGCGGCCAGCAGCTGTCCGTCGGCCCGCAGGGCCCGAGACCGGGTGGACAGGGCAACGGCGCGGAGAACGGGGGACGAGGATGCAACCCTGCTCTGCAGGAGGTCTTCGGTCGTGTCGAGGCACCCGGCGAGATCTCCGCGCTCGAGCTGCGCTTGGGCGCTGACCTGGAGGACGGCGAACTGATCGCCCCCTGACTCGCGCTCGACGGTGACGTACTCGTGGCGCGACAGCGCCTCGTACATCAGCACCTGCGAGACCGTCGCCGAGACGTCGGCGTCCGGGAGGTCGTCGAGGAGCTCGTCCACCGGCACGGCCAGTCGATCCGCGAGGAACGACGCCACCTCGACTGACGGCCTCCGCGTGCCGCGCTCGAGGTGCGAGATGTAGCTCGCGGAGAACCGGTCTCCTCCGAGATCGGTCTGCGAGATCGCCCGTTGGCTCCGCAGTCTGCGAAGGTTCGCTCCGAATGTCGCCATGTCCGTACTTCCCGGCCACCCACACCCGTCCGTCGGACGACGAACCCGCGTCGAAGGTAACAGCAGGGGCGTGGTGTGACAACTCGCGACTGCCGGTCGACCGAATATGACACAAAGTGTCACAAAGATGACTGCGCGTGTCATATGCTCGTCGCGACCACCCCGGACCCGCAGGGAGACAACTATGCACAAGCGCACTGCCGGCGCTCTCGTCGGCGCCCTGATCGTCGGAGCCAGCATCCTCATGGCGACGCAACCCGCCGTCGCCGGCGAGGGCAAGTGGCCCTCGGCCGTCGCCGGTGAGGGGAAGTGGCCAACGGTCGCCACGGCTTCGTCCGACTCGTTCCCCGCGGATGCTCCTGGAACCGTGCACCTGCTCGCAGGCGGTGCCCTGTGAGCGCCCCCGCTCCGACGCTCGCGACGTCAGTCCTCAAGCACACGCCCAGCGGCGACCCGGTGGAGGGGTTCGGTCTCGATGCCGAGCACCCGGCGCCGTTCGAGGCATCGCGATGGAGCCTGGCACCCGGGTTCACCTCGGACTGGGACGAGCACGACGTGGTGGAACTGTGGTTCGTGTCGACCGGCACAGGCATCGTGTCGCACGGCGAGGTCACTGTTCGGGTGCGGGCAGGCGACGCGGTCTACATGCCGAGTCGCACGCGACACCGCGTCCACAACGACGGGGACGAGCCGATCACCCTCTTCAGCGCTTGGTGGTCTCCGGTGGTGTCCGAAGCGGTCTCCAGTGCCTGACCACGTCCGAACACTCCTCGACGAGACCGTGCGCGAGACGCCGACAGCGCGTCGGTACCTGTTCTTCCCGGGCTACCTGACCCCGAACGGCGAGCTCCACCTGGGCCACATCGCCGGTCCGTACCTCCGAGCCGAGATCGCTCGCCGGACGCTCGAGCTCTTCGGCGCTGACGTGACGACCGTCAGCGCGTCGGACGCGTTCGAGAGCGGGGTCACCTACGCCGCGGCGACCAGCGGTGAACCGGCCGTCGAGATCGCAGCGCACCACACGGAACGCGCTCGGACCGCACTGACGGGTCTCGGGTTCGCGACGGACCTGTTCGCAGATCCGAGTTCGGGCGCCTGGCGCGAGCGCGAGCGGACCGCTGCGATCAGCCTGGTGGAGATGCTCGAACGAGTCGGGCGCATCAGTCTGCGCGCCGAAGAGCTCCTCGTCGGAGAGCCCCCTGCTCCGTCTGCTGGCATCGGTGCCTTCGTCCGGGGTGCGTGCTCGTCGTGCCGCAGCTCGCAGAGCGGGAACGTCTGCGAGCTCTGCGGACGCTGGCTCGATGCTGCGGCGATGGAGAGTGTGTGGCCCCACGACGGAGTTCCGCGGCGTGCCGTCGTTCGATCCGCCTACGTCCAGCTGAGTTCCGCGCTCGACGTCGAACGCATGGCGGGGGTTGTCGAGACGGACTTTGAGTACCTCGTCCCTGGCGGTCTCGACGGTCCAGCGGCGCTCCGCGCCAGCTACCCGTCCTGGTGGGGGCTCGAGTGGCCGGGCGGATCCCTCCCGGGGCACGTGCTCTCCAGCTACGTGCTGGGGAAGTACGGCGCGGCACGGATGCTCGGGGACGCCGTTGCATCGCAGCTCGGATCCGATCCGTTCAGCCCGGGTAGCGATGTGGTCACCGTGGCCTTCGGCGGTCTGGACAGCGCCTTCGGGTGGTTGGCACTCCACGGCCTCACGGGTGCGACCATCCCGTTCCGTCCGTTCGACCACGTCGTGGTCAACCGTTTCCTGCTGCTCGACGGCGAGAAGTTCTCGACCTCGCGACGCCACGCCATCCGTGTGCACGATGCCCTCGATGCCGGCGTCGACGTCGACGCGCTCCGACTCCTGCTCTCCCGTGTGGCGCCCGGTACGACAGAGACGGACCTCGACGTGGAGATCGCCACACGTCGGTCGGCGGAGGACATCGCAGCGGTCGAGCGTGCGCTCCGTCGAACGGCGTCCGCGGTGACGGGCGATGCAGCGCACGAGGAGATCGACCCGGCTGCATCCCGCCGCGCTCGCGAGGCGCTCGCGGCGCTTCGTGAGGCGGTGGTCCTTCCGCGGGTGGACGTCCCGAGGATCGCGGAGACCTTCTTCGACTGGGCGGAGTGGATCGCGGACGGAGGCGCGGCACGATCGCCGATCTTCGCTCGCCGAGTGCTCGCCGTGCTCGCCTTCCCGTTGGTACCGGCGTGGGCAAAGGCCGTCGAAGCAGGCGCAGGGGGTGGCCTCCTCCCGTCCGGAACGGAACCGGCAGCCGACCTGGACATCACACCTGTTCCGCGCGATGCCCTTGAGTCGCTCCAGGAGCGGGTCCGGTGACGGCGCCCGGGGGCGCTCGCCCGCATCTCCTGGTCGTCGGCGCGGGCATCGTCGGGATCACCAGTGCGTTCGAAGCCGTACGGTGCCACGATGTCGACGTCACCCTGATCGACCGGACCGCGCCGCTCGCCGGCATCAGCGGGCGCGCGGGGGCTGGGGACCTGCCACTGGGATGGAGTCCGCGACACGACGACCTCATGCGTCGTTCGTGGACCTGGCACCGGACCGTGCTCGGCGACGGCCCGTGGCGGAGCCGCTACCTCTCGATCTGGTACGACCTGAGCCCGGAGACCCGT
This sequence comes from Curtobacterium uvaldense, assembly GCF_028307415.1. Lineage (NCBI taxonomy): Bacteria > Bacillati > Actinomycetota > Actinomycetes > Micrococcales > Microbacteriaceae > Curtobacterium > Curtobacterium uvaldense. The sequence goes on from NZ_JAQMHU010000018.1 coordinate 44,457, forward strand.
CGGATGGTCCTCGGCGGGACGACCCGCGTCGAGGGGGAGACCGCAGCCCTCGCACACGTGCTCGGCGGTCCGAGCTGGCTTCCCGAGGCGTTCGACGTCTCGTGGAGCTACCGGATCTCGCCCAAGATCCTTGCCCGGCGGTTGCTCGACGAGCTCACCGTAGACCCGCGGTTCTCCTTCCGGACGGGCGACGTGCAGGAGGTCGTCGACGGAGCAGGGGGCGGCGTGATCGCCGAGTTCGACGACGGCCGGCGTGTACGCGCCTCGGCGGCGATCATCGCTGTCGGTCCCTGGGTGAACAACCGGACGAACTCCTGGGGGCTCCTTGCTGAACGGGCCGGAGTCCGGACCAAGCGGGTGTACGGGTTCCGAGCGAGGATCGACACGGAGCGGCGTGCCGCGCTGATGTTCGCGGACGCGGATGCGGGCATCTTCGCGATGCCGGTGACCCGTCCGGACGAGATCGCGTTGAGCGTCAAGCACGATGAGTGGGACGTACCGCCGACGGGAGCGGCGCTGCCGGACAGTGTCCTGGAGCGCGGCATCGACTTCATCGGCAACAGGACGCCCTTCGGTGCGGTCCGATCGGTCGAGCCGCGCGTGCACGTCGACACGTACGGGCCCGGAGCGGTGCCGCTCGTCGAGAGCACAGCAGCCGGAGTGGCGGTCGTCACCGGTACGCACGGGTCGGGCGTCCGGCTGTCACCCGGTCTCGCACAGGACGCGGTCGCGCGCGTCCTCGGCGCGCCCACTCGTGGTCTGCCGCAGGCGACTCCTCCGGTGGCTTCGTCGCCGGGGATCTAGGGGGAAGGACGAGATGCGGTACTCGGTCGATCTGCTCTGCATCGGGGCGGGAGCGAAGACGACGGCCGTCGTCGCGAAAGCACACGTGCTCAACGGACGGCGGGCTCGCCCGGTACGTGTCCTCGTCGTCGAGAAGCTCGCGCCCGCGGCGCACTGGAACGGCGAACACGGCTACACCAGCGGGGCAGAGCACCTCGGTACCAGGCCCGAGAAGGACATCGGCTTCCCCTACCAGTCGTCCGAGACCCTCGGCCCTGGCTTCGGCTACGTCGACGACGAGATGGCAGAGCTGTCCTGGCACAGCCACCTCCGCGACGTCGGGCAGTACGGCAGGTGGATCGACCGAGGCGCGCCGGCAGTCACTCACGCCCGCTTCGGAGCGTACCTCTGCTGGGTGCAGGAGCGTGCCCGTCACGGCGTCACCCATCACGGCTCGGGTGTCAAGAGTCTTGCGCTCGTGGACGGCTCCTGGAGGGCAGTGCTCGACGACGGCACGGAGGTCACTGCTGCGAGCGTCCTCGTGACGGGACCCGGTCGGATGCGGCCGTTGCCGGGTTCGGAGGAGTTCGACCTCCCGGATGCCGCGAGCCCGCGTTCGGCGCTCACGGCACAGGTCGGCTCGTCGTCCCACGTCGTGGTCGTCGGTGGCGGTGAGAGCGCTGCCAGTTCGGCACGCACGGTGTTGGACGCCCTGGGCCCGAGGGGCAGCGTGACCATCGTGAGTCCCGGGCACCTCCGTTCCCGTTCGGAGACCTTCCAGGACAACGAGTTCTACACGAACCCCGAGGCGAACTGGTCCGACAAGTCCTGGGACGAGCGCCTCGAGTTCATCCGACGCACGGACCGGGGTGTCGTCTCACCGCAGCTGCTCGAACGCCTCGCCAGCGACGACCGTGTCACCGCTGTGACGGGACGCGTCCGCCTCGTCGAGCGCGTCCTCGACGGGTACCGTCTCGACCTCGGCAGCTCGGTGCTCGACGCGGACGTGGTCGTGAACTGTTCCGGATTCCGCCTCGCTCCGCTCCTCGAGGACCTCCTCGACCGGCGGAGCCTCGAAGTCCTACGGAACGCAACCTCGTCCTTCGACGACGCCGAACTTGCGCGGGTCGTCGATGACGACCTGCGCCTGGCGCCCCTGCCGGCTCCGCTCTTCGTCCCCGCGCTCGCCGGACCCCGGGCAGGACCCGGTTTCGCGAACCTCAGCATCCTCGGGAAGCTCGCCGATCGGGTCATCCTCTCCGTGCTCCGCAGACAAGGGCCGACCACGGCGCAGATCGGAGAGGCAGAGGTGCTCGATGCTGTTCTTCGTTGAGGCGGCGACGAGCGGGTCCGGCCTCCGCCTGCTCCGTCAGCTCACTGATCGCGGAGAGCCGACCGTCTTCGTCACGAGCAACCGTGCCAAGTACTCCGGAGCCGAGGACGCTCAGGTGCTCGACCGTCTCGACGGTGAGGGACGGCTGTTCGAGGTCGACTCGACCGAGGACTACCGCACGCCCGGAGCACTGGTGTCGATGCCCGGGCCGCACGGCGTCATCGCCTCCGGTGACCGCTACCTCGCGTTCGCGGCACACCTCGCGGAGGATCTCGGCGCTCCGTTCCCCAGTCGACGAGCGATCGACGTCTTCCGGGACAAACGACGCGCGCGGGAGCTCTACGACACACTCGGGGTCGGCCGCGTCCGATGGGCACCCGCGGACTCCGAGGAGCGGGTCCGCTCCTTCGCATCGGACGTGGCGCCGATCGGGGTGATCAAGAACGTGCGGGGTACCGGGAGCCAGGACGTCGGGATCTACGCGGGTGTGGTCGAGGCCGTCGAGACCTGGCGCCTCCTCTCCGCTGCGGACCGCTACCTGGCCGGTGCGCTCATGATCGAGGAGTACGTGCAGGGACCGCTGGTCAGCTGCGAGGTGCTCGTCAGCGCCGGGCACGCGCAGGTGCTCGGGTACACCGACCGTCAGCTCTCGCCGTTCCCGACCGTCGCGGAGGTCGGGTACACGTTCCCCGCGGACCTTCCCGGCGCGTTGCAGCACGACATGCGGACCGCCGTCGACGCCGTCGTCGCGGCCCTGCAGATCGAACAGGCGTTCCTGCACGTCGAGTTCGTGCTCCGCGAGACCGGTGCGTACGTGGTGGAGATCAACCCACGGCTCCCGGGGGCGCTCGTGACGTACATGCTCCAGGACTGCCTGACGCCCGACTTCGCGCAGATGGTCGCCGACTCTGCGCTCGGACGACCCGTGTCGGCGGCCACGACGAACGGACTCGTCTCGAGCGGGTACATCGCCTACGCGCCTGCTCGAGCGCGCGCGTCAGCGCCGTCCGACCGCGGAGCGGCGTCGGCCTTCCCCTGGGTGGTCGACGTGCTCGGGGGCGTCATCACGGGCGCAGAGATCGCCCCTGCGAGTGACTACCGCGGCGCGGTCGGTCACGTCCGCACGCTCGCTCCGAGCCGGAGCATCGCCCAGACGGCGGCGCGTGCCGCGGCCGAGTTGATGATCCCCCCGAGTGCCCCACGCACCGACACCGAGGAACCATGATCCACATCGAGCTCATCCCACTCGAGCACCCGCTGCCAGCAGACGTCGAGTCGTTCGGGGGCGGTGACACGCTGTACTCGTCGCTCCGCTGGAACCGCGCCTTCTCCGGGCGGGATGCGGCGTCTTCCGTGGTGGTAGCCCGGGACGATCGCGGGGCGGTGCGAGGGACGCTCCTCGCACACCTCATGCCGGAGGGATCGCGGAACACCGTCTACGACGTCGGCACACTGCTCGGCACCGCAGCGCACGTTGCGCCCCGGAGTGCGCAGCTGCTGCTCGGAGCGCGGAACGGTCAGTGGAACGGCTTCCGGGTCGCCGCGAGAGCCCCTTCGGAGCGTGCGGAGGTCCTCAACGCCCTCGTCGGTGGAGCAAGCTCCATCGCCGACGTCCCCGTGGGATTCCTCTACGGAACGCGTTCGGATGCTGCGGAGGTCGCCACTGCGATGGGACCCGACGCGACGCTGCTCCTCACCGAGGTGAACTCGACCGTGCAACTCGGCCACGGGGGTTTCGAGGCGTACACCGCAGGTCTCCCGGCGAAGCGGCGCTCGGACGTGCGACGTGACCTGGAGGCCGCCGGCGGTTTCCCGATGAGCAGCGATGTCGGATCCGATGATCCGGTGGTGACTGCGTGGGCGGGTCTCGCCGCGGAGACGCAGCGCCGGCACGGGCAGCCCGCGGATGCTGAACGACTCGCGAGCTACCTGCGAACGTGCATCGACGGTGCGGAGCGCGCGATCGGGTTCTGGTACGGCGAGCGCTCTACGCCCACGGCGTTCGCCCTCGCCCTCGTGCAGGACGGCGTCCTGTGGGTCCGTCTCGTCGGCCTGCGCTACGACGAGCACGGCGGGACGTCGGGACGGTACCCCGGCGTGCTCGTCTTCGGTCCGGTACGGCTCGCCGCAGCGGAGGGCCTGGTCGCGGTCGACCTCGGAGCCGGTCTGGCCGACTTCAAGGGACGTCGAGGCGCCCGGACGGAGGCACGGTGGTCCGCGATCCTGTCGGGTGACTCAGCGATCGACCGGGATGCCGTGGACGCACGGAACGCTGCAGAGGCCGCGCGTCTCCGCGTCGACCTCGTGGACTCGGGCTCGGGCTCGGTGCGAGTATGACCGGCGCGACGACCGTCCCGGCGGCGACGGACTGGCGTTCCTCCTTCAACCGGTTCTGGGCGAGCCACTCGCTCTCGCAACTCCTCGCCCAGACGATCGCAGTCGCGGTGCCGCTGATCGCCATCTCCGTGCTGGAGGTTCCCTCGGCGCAGGTGGGCATCGTGACCTCCTTGCAGTTCGCGCCGGTCCTCGTCGTGACGCCCCTGCTGGCGGCGCGCATCGACCGCGTCGCGCGGCTCCCGCTGATGCGAGGTGCGCACTGGGGGCGGGGTGCGCTCTGGCTCCTCGCGGCGGTGCTGACGGCCACGGACCTGTTGTCGTGGCCGGCGCTGATCGTGATCGTCACCCTCGCGGGTGTGTGCACTGCCGCGTTCGACGTGGCCACGCAGACCTTCATCCCGAACCTGGTGCCGCGAGAGGATCTTGTCGCGGCGAACTCTCGCGTGCAGGGCTCGCTGTCGTTCGCGCAGATCGTCGGGCCTGCGGCTGGCGGTGTCCTCCTGGCGTTCGGGCACGTCGGTGTCGCCTTCCTGTTGTTCGCCGCGGCGTTCGTGGCCTCGGGGCTGCTCCTCATGCGGGTTCAGGTCGTCGAGCGCACCTTCGCCACCGAGGAGTCGTTCGCAAGTCGGTTCACTGCGGGGTTCCGCGTGGCGTTCGCGAACTCCACGCTGCGGGGGCTGCTCCTCAACGCGACGTGGTTCAACCTGTTCGAACAGCTCATGATCACGACGTTCCTGGTGTACGCCGTGCGCGTCGCCGGCCTCTCCGAGGGGACCGTGGGTCTCGTCATCGGGGCGGGAGCAGCGGGGGCGCTGCTCGGCGCGGTGGTGAGCGGCCGTTCGGTCCTGGGCAGCACGAGGGTCCGCCTCGTCCTGTTCTCCGGGTTGGCCGCTGTCGCTCCGAGCGCCCTGGTGCTCGTGACCGACGAGAGCGCGAGGTCGATCGCCAGCGCCGTGGCCGCGTTCTTCTGCTACGGAGTCGGAGTCGCCGCGTACAACGTGGTCGCGATCTCGCTCCGACAGCGGGTCACACCGCAGGCCGGCCTCGGGCGGGTCGGCGCCGTCTACCGCATGTTCGCCTACGGAGCCATCGCCGCTGGTGCGGCGGTCAGCGGCCTCCTCGTCTCGTTCGCTGGCGTCCGTGGGGCTCTCGTCGCTGCGGTCGTGGCCCTCGTCGTGGGCTGGTTGCTCATGAGCATCGTCCTCGTCCGTACCCTGGGCAGGAACTCCGAACCGGAAGGAACGTCGTGATCGTCCGCGAACTCGCCCCACAGGAGAGCACCCTGGCGTTCGACGCCATGCGCGCACTCCGGCCCGCGCTGACCGAGGTCGACTTCGCCGACCGTGTGCGTGAGCAGGCGGAGGACGGCTACCGCATCGTGGCCGCGTTCGACGAGGCCGACGGCGAGCGGGCGCTCGCGGTTGCCGGGTTCCGCGCTGCGAGCAACCTGGCATGGGGACGCCACTGCTACGTCGACGACCTCTCGACCCTGCCTGCTGCGCGGGGTCGCGGAGCGGCGTCGCGGCTCCTGTCCTGGATCTTCGACGAGGCAGCGCGGTCCGGCGCCGCCCAGGTGCACCTCGACTCCGGGGTGCAGGTGGAGCGACAGGATGCGCACCGCCTCTACTTCCGCACGGGCTTCCGCATCAGCTCCTACCACTTCAGCCGCACCGTCTGACGGAAGCGGTTCACCCGGACGCGGCTCCCTTCCGCCGCCCCCGCCCCGCCGACCGCGGCGGGTGCTGCCGCAGGTGCCCGCTGATCCGCCCGAGGACGTCCCCCAGCTGCGCGGCGTCGTCGTCGCTGATGTGCGCGAACAGCAGTCCGTGCACCGTCGCGATGTGCCCGGGCAGCACGGTGGCGAGCGCGTCGCGCCCGGCGTCGGTGAGGGAGACCACGGTGCTCCGGTCGTCGTCGGGTGACGGTCCCCGCGTGACGAGCCCGCGCTGCTCGAGCACCTGTGCCTGGTAGGTGAGCCCGCTGCGGCTGTAGACGACCCCGTCCGCCAGGTCGGTCATCCGCAGCCGCCCGTCCGGCGCATCGCCCAGCCGGGCGAGCAGCTGGAACTGCACGTAGCTGAGTTCGCCGGCGTCGCGGAGCTGCTGCTCGACCGCCGGGCGCAGCAGGGCCGCGACCTCGGTGAACGACAGGTACGCGCCGAGCTGGGTCGGGGTGAGCGCCGACGGGGGAGAGTCCATGCCCCGATCCTACCTGTTGCTTCGAACTCGAAGCAGGTGTACGGTCGACCCATCGCTTCGAATTCGAAGCAAACAATGAAGGGGAACATCATGAACGAGGACACCATGCGGGCAGTGCGGTTCCACGAGGTCGGCGGTCCGGAGGTCCTGCGGATCGAGGACGTCGAGCGCCCGGTTCCGGGCACGGGCGAGGTGCTTGTGCAGGTCACCGCCTCCGCCTACAACGCCGCCGACAACGGCATGCGCGGCGGGTTCCTGCCGATCCCGGTCCAGCTGCCGCACGTTCCCGGCTACGACGTGTCCGGCACGGTCGCCGCGCTGGGCGAGGGCGTCGACGGCCTCGCCGTGGGCGACGCGGTGGTCGGGTTCCTGCCGATGGAACGCGACGGCGGTGCCGCCGAGTACGTCGTCACACCCGCGGAGGCACTGGTCGCCGCCCCGACGGGCGTCCCGCTGGTGGACGCCGCGGCACTCCCGTCGGTGGCGCTGACGGCATGGCAGGCACTGTTCGACGAGGGTCGCCTCGAGGCGGGCCAGCGCGTGCTGATCAACGGCGCCGGTGGCGTGGTCGGGAAGTACGCGATCCAGCTCGCCGTCCGTGCCGGTGTGCACGTGGTCGCCACCGCGAGCCCGCGGAGCGCCGACGCGGTCCGCGCCGCGGGGGCCCAGCAGGTGATCGACCACACCACGACCGACGTCTTGGCGGCGGTCGACGAGCCGGTCGACGTGCTGCTGAACCTCGCGCCGATCGAGCCGGAGCAGTTCCGGGCGCTCGTCGCCGCCGTGCGTGACGGCGGGGTCGTGGTGAGCACCACGGCGTTCATGGCGACGCCGGACGACGAGTCCCGGGGCGTCCGCGCCGCCACGGTGTTCGTCCTGCCGGACCGCGGGCGCCTGGCCGAGCTCGTCGCGCTCGTCGACGCCGGGCAGCTGACGGTCGAGGTCACCCGGCGCATCCGGCTCGAGGACCTCCCGGCGCTGCACGCCGAGGGCGCGGCCGGGCGGATCGCCGGCAAGGTCGTCGTCACCGTCTGAGGGAGGACGACCGCCGGCCGGTCAGCCGATGAAGGACGCCGCGTCGACCGCGTGCTCGCCCGTGACGTACGGGGTGAGGTCGACCACCCGGTCGTCGAGGCGGAAGACGTACCGGCCGACCTGCTCGACCACGGCGCTCCGGCCGAGCCAGTCCGCGGCCTCGGAGCGCTCCTCCGGTCGGAGCCAGTCGACGGGGTCGGACGTCGACCGGAACCCGAGGACCGCCGCGGTGTCCTGCAGCGCCCGACGCTCGTCCGGACCGAGCAGGTTCCGCGCACTGCGGAAGTAGACCGAGTCGGGGTCCACTTCGTACAGCCGCCGCATCCACACCCGGTTGACCGAGGACACCAGCGCGTTGCGGGCGCCCTCGCCGGAGGGGTCGCCCACCCGCTCGGCGTTGTCCCAGAACGGCGCGACGTCCGGTCCGACACGGGCTCCGTCGAACACCCCGACCGAGGGGATCATCGGGACCCCGCACCCGAGCAGGTAGACGTCGTCGCCGACGGTGGCTCGGATGTGCTCGATCGCCTGCCGGTAGACCTGTTCGCGGGGCAGGTCGACGTGTCGGTGCCCGGCGATCGCCCCGGCGTACATGAAGTCGAGCTTCAGGTAGCTGTAGCCGTCCGCGGTGATCCGGTCGAACACCCCGCGGAGGTGGTCGGTCACCTCCGGGTTCGTCGTGTCGAGCGAGTGGTAGTGCGACCCCCAGTTGTGCCCGGTGACGAGCGGACGGCCGTCGTCACCCGCGACGAGCAGGTCGGGGCGCTCGGTGGCGATCGTCGAGCCGGGCAGGGCGATCAGCGGCGCGAGCCAGATGCCCGGACGGAAGCCGTGGCGCGCGATGGTCCGTGCGGTCGCCGCCATCCCGCTCGGGAAGTCGGGCCCCGCCGTCCAGTCGCCGACGATGGGCTCCCACCCGTCGTCCAGCTGGAAGACGTCGACCGGGTAGCCCTCGAGGTCGGCGGCCGCCCGCGCGATCCGGTCCTCGGTGATGTCCTCGTGGTACGAGTACCAGCTGCTCCACACGGTGCCGGCGCGGGCCGTCCGGCGACCGAGCCGCTCGGTGACCCGGTCGGCGTACGCGGCGAAGACGTCCTGCTCGGCGCCGTACGCGACGAACCACTCCGCGTCGTCCTGCTCGCTCGACGCCCACAGGACGTTGCCGTCGGCGCCGACCCGCGGGGTGCCGAGCCCGAGCGCCCCGACGAGGAGGGTGCCGCCGTCCGGACCGGTCACCGCACCCACCGCGCTGCCGGAGTGCGCGTGCGGTGTCTCGTTCGCGGCGTCGTCGGCGGTCAGCAGGCGTTCGGGGCTGTCCTTGATCCCGATGGTGTCGCCGTCGACCCGCGTCCACCCGCTCGGGCTCCACGAGTTCCAGCCGTGCCGGTAGAACTCGGCGCGGTGCCCGAAGGGGTGGAGCAGCGCGACGGGGCCAGCCGGGACGAGCCACCCGTCCGCCGTCCGGCGGGGTGGTCCGGAGACGTTCGCGGGCACCCGGAGGCCGTCGAACTCGAACGTGTACTGCACGGGTGGTCTCCTCGTGGTGTCGGTGCGTGGTGTCGATGCCTGGTGTCGGTGCGTGGTGTCAGCGGGCGGCGCTGGAGGTGGCCGGGACCGTCTCCGCGGTGAACCGCTCGGGGATCGGTGCCCCGGCCCGGCGCATCGCGACCAGGACGCTGCCGACGGTCGGATCGTGTCGGGGTTCGACGAGCTCGAGGGTCGTGTCCTCGGCGAGCAGTGCGATGGCGAACGCCTCGCGGAACCGTGGCGCCCGGAAGAGCCCGCCGGAGTACGACACGGGGACCGGCTCGTCGGCGGGGAAGCCGAGCGCGCGGACCGTCGTGCCGACCAGGGTCGTGAGCTCCGCGGCGGCGCGGCGCAGGACGTCGGCAGCAGCGTCGTCGCCGGCGTCGGCGGCTGCGACGACCACCTTCGCCAGGTCGGCGACGGTGCCGCGGTCCGCGCCCCACTCGTCCATGACGACGCCGATCAGGTCGAGGTCCTCGGTCACCCCGACCCGCTCGCGCACGAGTGCGTGCAGCGGACCCCGGGGGAGTCGGCCGTCCGCCATCCGCGAGAAGGCGTTGAGCCCCTGGACGGCGACCCAGTACGCGGACCCCTCGTCGCCGAACACCTCGCTCCAGCCGCCGACGCGGTGCGCGGTGCCGCCGCGCTCGCCGTAGGCCATCGACCCGGTGCCGGCGATCACGTTGACGCCGTCGCGGCCGGCCAGCGATCCGGCCCAGCCGCCGACCATGTCGTTGCCGCAGGAGTACCGGTCGTGTCCGAGCACGTCGGCGGGGAGGGCGTCGAGCACGGGGGTGTCACGACTCGACTCCCCGTGACCGGGGATGCCGAAGTGCGCGAACGTGATGTCCGCCGGGGTGATGCCGGCCGCCGACGTCACCGCGTCGACGCCCGCACGGACGACGTCGCCGACGAGACCGGTCCCCGCGTCGAACCAGGAGGAGGCCGGCTGCCGCGACTCGGCGAGCGTGGTGCCCTCGCCGTCGGTGAGCAGGAACGCGGTCTTGGTGCCGCCGCCGTCCATGCCGAGGAAGACGGTCATGCCCGTGCAGCTCCCGCGCGGTGGTCGTGGATGGTCACGCCCTGGACGACGCGGTTGACCGTGCCGCCCGGGAACGGGTTGTCCGGGGTGCACCCGTGCGCGACGGACGTGGCGAGGGCGAGGAGCTGGGCGAAGCCGACCAGGGCGACGCTGCGGAACGCGTCGTCGAGGCCCGCCAGGTCGTCGAGCGGGAAGGAACGCTCGTCGTCCGCGTCCCCGCCGACCGAGACGACCCGGACGGCTCCGTCCGCGCGGAGCTCCCGGAGGATGTCCGCGTCGTACCGCGCCGTGTACGGGTCCGACGAGCCGTAGACGACCACCAGGGTGTGCGCACCCGCGACGGCCTTCGGGCCGTGCCGGAAGCCGAGCGGGGTGTCGAAGAACGACACGACCCCGCCGGCGGTGAGCTCGAGCAGCTTCAGCGCCGACTCGCGTGCCAGGCCCTGCAGCGCTCCGCTGCCCAGGTACACGACGCGTTCGGTGCCCTCCGCGAGCGAGGCGATCCGTGCCTCCAGGCCGGCGATCGTCCGTGCCGCCGCGACCAGCGCGCCGGTGCCGGCCACGAGCTCCGGCCGGAAGGCCAGGAGGACGGCGAGGAGCATCGTGGAGAAGCTGGACGTCATCGCGAAGCCGGTGTCGTTCGTCTCGGCCGGCATGTCGAGGACGAAGGACCGGTCCTGCCCGCGGTGCTCGCGGGCGAGGGCGCCCGTGGGGTCGCAGGTGACGACCAGGTGGTGCGCGCCCGGTGCGACGTCGTCGACGACGCGGGTCGCTGCGACGCTCTCCGGACTGTTGCCCGAGCGGGCGAACGAGACCAGGAGCACCCGGCCGGGGTCGCCGAGCGAGCCGTGCGGGTCGGCGACGATGTCGGTCGTGGCGATCGACTCGACGCGACGGCCGAGGTGGCGGCGCAGGTCGACGCTCGCGATGTCCCCGACGAAGGCCGAGGTGCCGGCCCCGGTGAGCACGATGCGCAGGTCCTCGTCGGCGAGCAGCGGCTGCAGGAAGGCGTCGAGCGCGGCACGGCGGTCGTCGAGCGACGCGACGAGGCGCTGCCAGCTGTCGGGCTGCTGCAGGATCTCGCGGTGGGTCGCGGTCTCGTCGGCGCGGACGGGGGCGGTGGTGGTCACAGGGACTCCTTGCTGGTGGTGGTGGTGACCGTACCGGTGGCCTGCGCGCGCGGGGCGACGGCGGCGGCGTACGGACGCAGGACGTCGCGGACGCGGTCGAGCACGATGTCCTCGGCACGGTTCGGCAGCAGGCCCTCGCGGACCCGCTCGTACTGCACGGGCAGGTACTGGCTCAGCAGCGGGAGCGGGATGCCGACCGCGTCGAGGCTGCGGACGAGCGCCTCGGTCGCGGCGGTGATCTCCGGGTCCGGCCAGTAGTAGCGCATGCGGTCGCTGTAGCTGTAGGTGCGGGCGATGCGCTGCTCGTGCGCGTCGCCCTCGTAGTAGCGCTCCCAGCGGTCCGGCTCCGCGAGCATCCGACGCTCGACGACGCTGCGCAGGTCGACCGCGCTGCCGTCCGGGACGAGTTCCGCCTCGACGGCGTCGAGGGCGAACAGCGCCTCGCGGAGCCCGAAGGTCAGGCCGGGGCCGACCTTGAGCACCGCCCAGTGGTCGTCGACCAGGGCACGGAGCGCCTCGGGCGTCTGGTAGTCGGTCGAGTGAGCCTCGTACACGAGTCCGGGCGTCGCCTCGATGACCTCCTGCAGCGCGGTCGTGGCCTCGGGCACGTAGTCGATGACCTGCAGGTGGTCGAACTCCACCGCGGGCTGCACGACGAGCGCGACGACGCGTGGCCACACGTCGGCGAGGCCGGCGCGCTCGAACGCCGCACGGTGCACGTCGAGCGTCCCGACCGCGGCCGTCGCCGGGGTCGGCTCGAGGTCGTGCAGCGTCTCCTTCGCCCCGCCGGGGGTCGGGACCTCGGTGCCGATGACGTAGACGATGCCGTCGCGGTCGATCCCGGCGTCGGTGGCGGCGGACTCCGCGGCGGCGAGCAGCACGGCGGCCCGCTCGGCGACGACCGCGTCGGTCAGCGGGGCGACCTCGCCCTGCAGCGGCATGCTGCAGTCGAGGTGGATCTTCGTGTAGCCGGCGGTGACGTAGGCGCGGACGAGGTCGACGGCGAGCGGCATCGCCTCGGCGGCCGGGCGGTCCTGCCACGTGTTCGGGCCGAGGTGGTCGCCGCCGAGGACGAGCCGGTCGGCCGGGAAGCCCTCGGCCTCGGCGAGGTCGAGCACCGCGGCCCGGAAGTCCGCGGGGGTCATGCCGGTGTACCCGCCGAACTGGTCGACCTGGTTCGAGGTCGCCTCGATGAGCAGGGGGGCGTCGTCCTCGAGTGCCTGGCGCATCGAGGCCCGCAGGACGTACGGGTTCGCCGAGCAGACCGAGTACATGCCCTCACCGGATCCGGCACGGTGGCGAGCGACGAGCGCAGTGATGGGGTTCACGTGGTTCTCCTGGTGCGTGCGCCGCGGTCGGCGGCGCTGCCGACGCGGCACCGTCCGGCGCCGCGTCCGGACCCAGTGTCGGCAACGACCGATCACTTCCGCTGCCACAACGATCACTCCGGTCATTCGCAGTGATCGTTCTGGCGCATGATGGGTCCATGGACAACGACTCGCCGGACGTCGGCCGCAAGCGGCGGGACCGGATGCGGGACATCCTCGAGCGGGTGCGGGAGCAGGGCTCGACGAGCACCGACGAGCTGATCCGGGCCTGCGGCGTCTCGGCGGCCACGGTCCGACGCGACCTCGGCGAGCTCGAGGCGCGCGGTCTCGTCGTGCGCAGCTACGGCCGGGTCGAGTCCGTCGGTGCGCTCCCGGAGCTGCCCGTCGTGATGCGTGCCTCGGAGGCCGACGCCGCCAAGCGCGCGGTCGGTCGGCTCGCCGCACGGCTCCTGCCCCCGGGGCGACAGGCCGTCGCGGTCAGCGGGGGGACCACCACGAAGGAGGTCGTGCGGGCGCTCGGCGACCGGAACGGTCTGACGGTGATCACGAACGCCGTGACCATCGCGCTCGAGGTCTCGCGCAGCCCGCGGGTGAAGACGATCCTGACCGGCGGCACGCTCCGCGCCACCTCGCTCGAGGCGGTCGGTCCCCTGGCCGAGGCCGCGTTCGCGGCGTTCAAGGTCACGACGGCGTTCCTCGGCACGGACGGCATCAGCGCGGCCGGCGGCGTCACCACGCACGACGACACCGAGGCGCGGACGAACGGCGTGATGGTGACGCACGCCGACCGCGTGGTCGTGGTGTGCGACGGCTCGAAGGTCGGGCGGCAGACGATGGCGCGGATGGCCGACATCGGCGACGTGTCGGTCCTGGTGACCGACGAGCACGCCCCGGCGGAGGCGCTCGAGCAGATCGCCGCGGCCGGGGTCGAGGTCCTCATCGCCTGAGCGCTCCACGCCCGAACGCGCACTCGTCCTGCGCGTTTCGCGAGGCTGCGTGGTGGTCGTGCCCACCGCGCCCTACCGTGGGGCCCGGCCGGCGAACCCCGTCGAGGCCGCGCACCCGGACGCCGCAGGAGCCCGCGTCGGGACGCGTGACCTCCCACCCCTCCGTGCCCTCTGCCACCCGCCGGGTGGCCCCGACCGTCGTCCCTCGGCGGTACCCCGAACGAAGGGCTTCCCATGACCCGCATCGTGTTCGTCGGCGCCGGGAGCGTCGTCTTCACGCGACAGCTGCTCGCCGACCTCCTCCGGTACGACGACCTCCCCGAGCTGGACCTCCGGCTGTTCGACGTCGACGAGCGTCGCCTCGCCGTCGCCGAGGCCACCGCCCGCCAGGTGAGCGAGCGCCTCGGCCGGCCGGTCACCCTCACGGCGACGACCGACCGACGCCGCGCCCTCGCCGACGCGGACTTCGTCGTCGACATGGTGCAGATCGGCGGGATCGCCGCGACCCGGACCGACCTCGAGATCCCGGAGCGGTACGGGCTGCAGCAGACCATCGGTGACACGACGGGGGTCGGCGGCGTCTTCCGTGCCCTCCGCACCTTCCCGTTCCTCACCGAGCTGACCGCGGACATGCGCGAGGTCGCCCCGGACGCGGTCCTGCTCAACTACACGAACCCGATGGCGATGAACATCTGGTGGGCGGACACCGTCGCGCCGGACATCACGGCGCTCGGGCTCTGCCACAGCGTCTACTGGACCGCGCACGACCTCGCCGGACTCCTCGGCCTCGACGTCGAGCAGACCCGGTTCCGCGCAGCAGGCGTCAACCACCAGTCGTGGCTGCTCGAGTGGACGCACGAGGGCGAGGACCTGTACCCGCGGCTCCGCGAGCGCATCCGGCAGGACCCGGAGCTCGAGCGCCGGGTGCGCGTCGAGGTGTTCAAGCGGATCGGCTCCTACCCGACCGAGACGAGCGAGCACTCCTCCGAGTACCTGTCGTGGTTCCTCCGCTCGCCGGAGCAGGTCGACCGGTTCCGCCTGCGTCCGCTCGAGTACGTCGGCATCTCCGAGGACAACGTCGCCGAGTTCGAGGCCGCCGAGCGCGACCTGGCGGCCGGCCGACCCGTGCAGCTCGAGGAGGGCGCCTCGGAGTACGCCCCGCAGGTCATCCACTCGCTGGTCACCGGCACCGAGCGCGAGATCCACGCGAACGTGCCGAACAGGGGCCTGATCGACAACCTGCCGGACGGGTGCGTCGTCGAGGTCCCGACCACGGTCGGCGCCGGCGGCATCGCACCGGTCCCGATGGGAGCGCTCCCCGTGCAGGCCGCGGCGCTGAACCGGCCGTACGTCTCCGTGAACGAGCTCACCGTGCACGCCGCGCGGACGGGTGACCCCGTCGCGATCCGGCAGGCGGTGCTCATGGACCCGAACGCGTCATCGACGCTCACGCCCGAGCAGATCTGGGAGCTGTGCAACGACCTCGTCGTCGCCCACGGGGACCTGCTGCCGGAACCGCTGCGCGCGACGATCCCCGCACGCGGGATCTGAGCTCGCCGGCCGACGCACCACTGACGACGAAGGAGTCCGCAGTGACCAGGAACCCGAACCCCTCCGCCCGACGCCGCACCGGACGCGGCGCGCTCGCCGTCGCGATCGCGGTCGCCGCGACGGTCCTCACCGGCTGCGCACCGCAGGGTGCCACCGAGCTCGACACGACGGCACCGGTCCACCTGACCATGTGGTCGGGCCAGAGCGACGAGGCGGCGAAGCTCCTGCAGGTGCTCGTCGACGAGTACGAGGACGAGCACCCGAACGTGAGGATCGACATGTCCTCCGGGGCCTCGTCGACCGACGAACTGCTCCAGAAGCTCGCGGCGTCGTTCGCCGGGAACGACTCACCCGACATCTCGTACACCTTCGGGTCGTGGGCGAGCCAGCTCGAGCGATCCGGGCGGACGCTCGACCTGCGCGCCGAGGCGGAGGACCCGGACACGCACTGGGACGAGTTCTCCCCGGCGGCTCGCGGCACCGCGCAGCCGACCGGGCGGAAGGTGATCGGCTTCCCCGCGGTCGTCGACAACATCTCGCTCTTCTACAACAAGACGGTCTTCGACGCCGCCGGCGAGCCGTACCCGACGGCGGACTGGGACTGGTCGGACTTCCGTCGCGCCGCGAAGGCGTTGACGGACCGGGACAGCCAGACCTTCGGCTACGGCTACTCGGTCTCGGGCAGCGAGGAGACCACCTGGCAGATGTGGCCGCACCTCTGGCAGAACGGCGGTTCGATCCTGTCCGAGGACGGCGAGCACGCCGCGTTCGACTCGAAAGCCGGCGTCGACGCCCTGTCGTTCATGCGGTCCATGGCCGTGACCGACCGCAGCGTGTACCTCGACCAGACGGACACGAAGTTCGCCCAGCTGTTCGAGAGCGACCGCGTCGGCATGATCACCTCCGGTCCGTGGGAGCTCTCCGCCCTGCAGACGGCCGGGACCTCCTACGGCGTGGTGCGGCTCCCCGGCACCGACGGTGACCACCAGACGGTGTCCGGGCCGGACCTCTGGACCCTCTTCGACAACCACGACGTGAACCGCGCGTACTGGGCGAAGGACTTCACGAAGTGGCTGACCTCACCCGAGCAGGACGAGCGGTTCAACGTCGCGGTCGGCAACCTGCCGCTGCGGTCGAGCGAGGCCGACAGCGAAGCGTTCCGCAAGCAGGTCGACGCCCTGCCCGGACTCGACGTGATCCAGGCGAACTCCGCCGACGCGAAGCAGGTCCGCCCGACCCTGCCCGGCTACAACGGCCTGTCCGAGGCGTTCGGCAACGCGGTGTCCCGCGTGCTGCAGGGCGAGGGCGAACCGGCCGAGGCACTCCGGCAGGCGACCGTCGCCGCCGACAAGGCACTCCGTCAGGGCTAGGAGACCCCCGTGACCACTCCCGCACTCCTCACCCGTCCGACCACCGACACCGCGCCGCCGCGGCCACCGCGCCGACGTCGATCGGCCGCCGCCCGCGAGGGCCTCGCCGGCTGGGGCTTCGTCGCCCCGGCCCTGGCGGTCGTCCTCGGCCTCACGATCTTCCCCGGGGTCTGGGCGCTCGTCCTCTCCTTCCAGCGCTGGGACGGCTTCAGCCCGCCGTCCTTCGCCGGCATCGAGAACTACCAGGACCTGGCCACCGACGCGAGCGCGCTCGCGGCCGCCGTGCACACCCTGCTGTACACGGTCCTGTTCGTCCCCGCGTCCCTGCTGCTCGGACTCGCCCTGGCCGTCGCGCTGAACCGGCGCATCCGGTTCATCGGGCTGTACCGCACGGCGATCTTCGTGCCGTTCGTGGCCTCGGCCGCGGCGACGGGCATCCTGACCACCTACCTGTTCAGCCCGCAGTTCGGCATCGTCAACAACGTGCTGCGCGTGCTGCACGTCCCGCCGCAGGGCTGGCTCGAGGACCGCGCCGAGGCGATGGTCGTGATCGTCATCATGTCCCTGTGGGGGCAGGCGGCGTTCACGACCGTCATCTACCTCGCCGCCCTGCAGGACGTCCCCGGTGACGTGCTCGAGGCGGCCCGGATCGACGGCGCGAACAACTGGCAGACGTTCTGGCGCGTGGTGTGGCCGCAGCTGGCGCCCGTCACCGCGTTCGTCGGGATCTACCAGACCCTGCAGGCCGTGCAGCTCTTCGACCTCGTCTACGCCACCACCCGAGGCGGACCGCTCGACGCGACCCAGACGATCGTCTACTACCTGTGGAAGACGGCCTTCCAGAACCTGCAGTTCGGCTACGGGTCCGCCATCGCCTACGGCATGTTCTTCGTCACCCTCACCGCGACCGTGATCGTCACGCTCGTGCAGCGCCGAGCCGGAAGGAACGCGTCACGATGACCGTCGAGACCCGAGTACTCGAGACCCCGAACCGGCCGGACGCCGTCGCGACACCGGCGGAGCGCACCACACCCCGTCGTCGACGTCGCCTGCCGTTCAGCCCGTGGCACCTCCTGCTCGCACCGGTGGCGCTCCTCTTCCTGCTGCCGTTCGTCGAGATGTTCATGACGTCGCTCGAACCGGCGTCGGAGATCAACAAGTTCCCGCCGTCGTTCCTCCCGACGCAGTTCACGCTGTCGGGCTACACGCGCCTGTTCGCCGAGTCGGACATCCTGCACTGGCTCCTCAACACGGTCATCGTGTCGGCGTCGGCGATCGTCTCGCACCTCGTCCTGTGCTCGCTGGCCGGGTACGGGTTCGCGCGCCTGCGGTTCCCGGGGCGGACGTTCGGGTTCCTGGCGATCCTCGCGACGATCATGATCCCGTCGCAGCTGCTCATGATCCCGACGTACGTCATGTTCGCCCGGTTGCACCTCGTGGACAGCCTCGGTGCCGCGATCGTGCCCTGGCTCGCCTCGGCGTTCGGCATCTTCCTGATGCGGCAGTTCTTCCTGTCCCTGCCCGCCGAGCTCGAGGAGGCCGGCCAGATCGACGGGTGCACCCGCCTGCAGGTGTTCTTCCGGATCGTGCTGCCGCTCGCCCGTCCCGCGTTGGCGACGCTCGCGATCTTCACGCTGCTCGGGTCGTGGAACGACCTGGTCTGGCCGCTCGTGGCGATCAACGACGCCGACTCGTTCACGCTGCAGCTCGGTCTGACGAACTTCCAGGGGGCGCGGCGGACCGACTGGTCGCTGCTGATGGCGGGGAACGTGGTCGCCACGCTGCCGCTGATCCTGCTCTTCCTGGTGGCGCAGAAGCAGTTCGTCGCGACGATGGCCTCGGCCGGTCTGAAGGGCTGAGCAGCACGGACGACGGGAGGCACGGTGCTCACGGGCACCGTGCCTCCCGTCGTCCGTGCGGGCGGTCCGCAGGCACGGCTGCCGGCCGGGAGGCGCGGGTCCGCCCGGAACCGAGCCGCCGGCTGGGCGCGGACTGCCGGCCGGGAGGCGCGGGTCGGCTCGGTACCACGCCTCCCGTCCTGCGCACGGACGGACCGGAGCCGCGGGGCGGGCCGGTACCGTGCCTCCCGTCCGGGCGCATCGGCCGTCCACGCGGCCGCCGCTCCGTCCGGTGGCCGTGTCGGCCACCGCTCACTTCAGGCCGGAGGACGCGAGTCCGTCGATCACTCGCCGCTGCAGCACGATGAACAGGATCAGCACCGGGGCCATCGCCATCAGGCTCGCCGCCATGAGCAGGGGGTAGTCGATGGTCCGGTCGCTGGACAGGGTCGCGAGCCCGGCGGCGAGCGGCATGTCCTCGGCGCGGGTGGAGACCACCAGCGGCCAGAGCAGCTCGTTCCACGACCAGAGCACGGTCGTGATCGCGAGCACGCTGATCGACGGGCGCGCGAGCGGCAGCATGATCCGCCAGAAGGTCTGGAACGGGTTGGCGCCGTCCATGCGTGCCGCCTCCTCGAGCTCCGCGGGCATGTTGAGGAACGCGGTCCGCATCAGGAAGGTGCCGAAGGCGCTGAACAGGCCCGGTGCGACGATGCCGGCCAGGCTGTCCAGCCACCCGAGGCCCTGGACGATCTGGTACTGCGAGATCAGGTAGACCTGCGACGGCACCAGCAGGATCGACAGCACGATCCCGAGGATGACCGCGCGGCCGCGGAACCGCATGCGGGCGAACGCGTACCCGGCCAGGGTGCACAGCACGATCTGTGCCAGGGTGCGGATCAGGGTCACCCAGATCGACGTCGCGAGCTGGTCGAGGAAGGGGAGCCGTTCGAAGACCCGGGCGAAGTTGCTCCACTGCAGCTCACCGGGCCAGAAGGTCGGCGTCGGCGAGGTCACCTGCGCGTTCGTGGACAGCGCCATGACGATCTGCCACAGGAACGGGAACGCCATGACGAACCCACCGATGCCGAGCACCACGTGGATCCACCAGTGGCTGCCCCCGCGGCGCCCCGGACGCGTCGTCGTCTGCGCCCGGCTGCGGCTCGCCGCCCTCGTGGCCGCCGCGACCTTGCTGCCGCGCGCTTCGATGATGCCGGTCATGACTGGACCCACTTCCGCTGGACCCGGAACTGCACGACGGTGATGATGCCGATGAGCACGAAGATCACCATCGCGATGGCAGCCGCGAAGCCCTTGTCGTTGTCGATGAACCCGGCGTTGTAGAAGTAGAAGACGAGGGACATCGTCTTCGGGATGACCGGGTTGGTGGAGCCGAGGATCGCGTAGAGCAGGTCGAACAGCTGGAAGCTCGAGATCGTGGTGACGACGAGCACGAAGAAGATGCTCGGGGTCAGCAGCGGCACGGTGAGCGCGTGGAACTGGCGCCAGCGACTCGCGCCGTCCAGCTCCGCGGCCTCGTACAGCTCGGGTGGGATGTCCTTGAGCCCGGCACCGAGGATGATCATCGAGAAGCCGAGCGACGACCACAGGCCGACGAGGGACACCGCGACGAGCGCGAAGCCCGGGGTGGAGATCCAGTACGGGCCGTCGATGCCGACCAGCCCGAGGAACCAGTTCACGATGCCGAAGTCGCCGTTGTACATGATGCGCCACACCAGGGCGATCGCCGCGGGCATCGCGACGTAGGGCAGGAAGAACAGCACGCGGTAGAACTGTGCGAAGCGCAGGCCCGGCGTGTTCAGGAGGCTCGCGAGCCAGACCGCGATCGGGATGCCGAGCAGGACGATCACCGTGTAGACGATCGTGTTGACCAGCGACTGGTACAGCTGCGGGTCGGTCAGCAGGCGCCCGTAGTTCGCCAGGCCCGTGAAGGTGGCGCCGCCGAACACGCCCCAGCTCGTGAACGAGTACCAGAACGTCTGCAGGATCGGCCAGATGAAGAACGTGCCGACGCCGATGAGCAGCGGCAGCACGAACAGCCACGGCCAGATGCCGTCGGTGCGTGGTGCCCGCGACGGTCGCGAGGGGCCGTCGGGACTGGTGTCGGGCGGTGCGGACACCTGTGTGGCGTCCGGTTGCTGGGTGTTGATCGTCATCAGGTCGCTCCTCGGCCAGGGCGGTCGGATCGGGTGGTCCGTGCGGTGCGGATGGGCGGACGGGACGGAGCCGGCCGGCCGGGCGCGGGCCCGACCGACCGGCTCGTCGTCACTCCTTCGCGAGTGCTGCGTCCATCTCCTGGGCGAGCTTCTCCGTCACCTGGTCGACCGGCTCGGAGCCGTCGAAGGCGCTCGGCAGCAGGTTCGTCTCGAGGGTGTTCCACGCGGCGGTGTTCTTCGACACCGGCAGCGGCTTCGCGTAGTCGACCGCGTCGAGGAAGACCTGCAGGTCCGCGTCGGGCATGGTCTTCGTGAAGGCGTCCTGCGTGCCCTCGTACGCCGGGATGACCGCGCCCATGTCGCCCTGCTGCTGCTGTGCCGGCTTGCTCGCCAGGTACGCCTGCAGTGCCTGGGCGGCGGCCTTGTCCTTCGACCCCTCGGCGACGACGTTCGAGACGCCGTGGATGACGGTCGCCTGCTCCTTGCCCTTCGGCAGCGGGTAGACGACGACGTCCTGCTCCATGTCGGTGCCGATCAGCGCCGACCGGAACCAGCTGCCGCCCTGGTACATCGCGAGCTTGCCCGAGGTGAACCACTGGTCCGCCGTGGTGTCGGTCAGTTGCTTGATCGTCGGCGAGGCGCCCGAGTCGATCAGGTCGGTCCAGAAGCGGATGCCCTCCTGCGCGGCCTTCGTGTCGTACTCCGACTTCCCGTCGTCGACGACGGACCCGCCGGCCTGGAAGATCGTGTCGTAGTAGGTGGTCTGTCCGTCCATGCCGCCGGCGGCGCCGTACGCGCCGTCGCCCTGCAGCTTCTGCGACAGTTCGGCGGCGGTGTCCTGGAAGTCCTGCCACGTCCAGTCCTTCGACGGCATCGCGACGCCGGCCTGCTCGAACAGGGCCTTGTTCACCCAGACGCCGATCGTGTCGAAGTCCTTCGGCACGCCGTACTGCTCCCCGTCGTAGGTGTACAGGTCGTCGAGCGCCTTCGAGTACTTCGACGGGTCGATCGCGCCCGACTCCACCGCGCCGGTGATCGGCGCGAGCTTGCCGTTGCCCGCGTAGAGCTGGAAGTTCGGGCCGTTCATCCAGAACAGGTCGGGCAGCGTGTTGCTGGAGCCCTGCGTCTGCAGCTTCGTGAAGTAGTTGGCGTACGGCGTGACGTCGACGTTGACGGTGATGTCCGGGTACTCCTCGTTGAAGCCCTTGATGTTCGCCTTGATCGCGTCGACCTGGTTCTGGTCCCACACGGCGTACGTCAGGTCGGCCTTCGTGTCCTTCGCGACGGTGCCCTTCCCGGAGTCGGAGCCGGCGGACGAGGCGCTGCTGCACCCGGCGAGGAGCGCGACGGCGCTGACCGCGGCAGCGAGACCGAGCAGGGCGCGGCGGCGACCGCGGCCGTGACGGGGGGAGGGGAGGGTCATCGGGTGTTCCTTCCGGAGAGGTCGTCGCGGCCGGCGGCCGAGAAGTGACGGATCGTGGCATCGGGGAGGGGCGGCACGTCGAGCGGGACGGAGCCGTTGCGGAGCGAGCGGGTGGCGAGTGCGCCGGCGGCGACCGCCATACGCGCCGCGATCGGGGACAGCGTCGTCGGCTCGCCGAGGGCCACCGAGCGGAGGAACTCGGTCATCGTGAGGAGGTCGGCGTCGGCGTGACCGTCCTCGACGCCGTCGACCGGGTACTCGACGTCACCGGTGACGTCCCAGTTGCGGCGGTGGGTCCACACCTTGACGACACCACCGCCGGTGTCGCCGACGTTCTCGAGCCGTCCGTGGGTGCCGATCACCGTGTAGTTGCGCCAGTAGTCGGGCGTGAAGTGGCACTGCTCGTAGCTCGCCTGCACGCCGTTGTCGAGCGTCATCATCACCATCGAGACGTCCTCCACGTCGACGACGGGGTTCAGGCCGGTCTGCTCGGCGGGCGGCCAGTTGTCGAACGAGAACCAGTCGGTCATGAGCTCGTCGCTGCGATCCCGCCGGTCGGTGACGTCGCCGTACACGGAGAGCGACCCCATCCCGACGACCCGGCTCGTGTACGCACCGGCGAGGGCGTGCACGACGTCGAGGTCGTGGCTCGCCTTCTGCAGCAGGAGGGAGTTCACGCGGCTGCGGTCGGCGTGCCAGTCCTTGAAGTAGTAGTCGCCGCCGTTGCCGACGAAGTGGCGGACCCACACCGCCTTGACCTCGCCGATCTCACCGCGGGCGATCACCTCGCGCATGAGTCGGACGACGGCGGCGTGCCGGAAGTTGTGGCCGACGTACAGGGGCGTCCCGGTCTCGGCGGCGGTGTTCAGGACGGCGTCGGCGTCCTCGACCGTGATCGCCAGGGGCTTCTCGAGGTAGACGGCGATGCCGGCACGGAGCAGGTCGATCGCGATCTCGGCGTGGGTCCAGTCCGGGGTGGTGACGATCGCCGCGTCCACGAGGTTCGGCACGCCGTCCGAGCCGATCAGTGCCCGGTGGTCGGCGACCACCTCGGCCTCCGGCCAGTGTGCGGCGGCACGTGTCCGGCCGTTCTCCGTGGTGTCGGCGGCGGCCGTGATCCGGGCGTCCACGCCGTCGGCGTCCAGCCCCGCAGCGGCCACGTGGTCGGCGATGGCCGACCGCTGGCCGATGCCGACGACGCCGACCCGGAGCAGGCGTGTACTCGTGATGGTCATCTCGCTCCCTTGCGTGATTGTGACGGCAATGATGCCAAATCGATCATGAGTGCACAATAAGCACGCATGGCTCGATCACGGAAGCGTGCATCCGAGGTTGTTACATGTCGGCAACGTCACGACGACGGCACGCGACGGCACACGACGGCACACGACGGCACGGGACGGCGCCGGCCGACTTCGGCTGCGCAGCCGGTGACGGGCGGATCCGGGGTGATTTGGGCCGCGGGGCGTCAGCTCGCGACGACGAGTTCCACGCCGGCGGACGCCAGCTCTGCGGCGAACGACGCCGGCACCGCCTGGTCCGTGACGAGCACGTCGATGCGGTCGAGCGGGCAGATGCGCGCGAAGGTGGAGCGCTCGATCTTCGTCGAGTCGGCGACCACGATGATCCGCCGTCCGACCGACGCGAAGTGCCGGCTCACCTCGGCCTCGCCCTCGTGCATGGTCGTGGCGCCGTACTGGCCGGACAGTCCGTCGACCCCCAGCACGACGACGTCGAGCGCGAACCCGTCGAGGGTGTCGCGGACCGTCGGGCCGATGAGCTCGTACGACTGCCGCCGCGCCACACCGCCCGTCACGACGATCTTGACGTTGGCGCGGACCGACAGCTCGTAGCCGATGTTCAGGGCGTTGGTGACGATGGTGATGCCGCACTCGCCGTCGGCGCGGATGAAGCGCTCCGACTTGCCGAGCTCCCGCGCGACCTCGGTCGTCGTCGTCCCGCCGTTCAGGCCGACGGTGTCCCCCGGGGAGACGAGCGCAGCGGTCGCCCGGGCGATGGCGGTCTTCGCCTCGGCCTGCCGGGCGATCTTGTACTGCAGCGGCAGCTCGTAGCCCGCGCCCAGCGCTGCGGCCCCACCGTGGGTGCGTGTGACGAGCCGCTGGTCCGCCAGGGTCGTGAGGTCACGCCGGGCGGTCGCAGCGGAGATGCCGAGCGCCTCGCCGATCTCGGCGATGGAGACGTTCCCGCGGTCGCTCACGAGCTCGAGGAGCGCGTTGAGCCTCTGCTGCGGGGTCATGGCGTCATCCTACGGGCGTGTTCGCTGCGCGATGTGAGCGGAAATGATGCGCGTTGTTTGCACCGATCACGATCGGTCGGCAGGCTGTCGGCGTCCGATCAGTCCCGATCGGCACGACCGGAGGGCTCGCGATGACCGCGAACGGTGCAGCGCTCGGCATCGACGTCGGGGGCACGAGCATCAAGGTGCGCCTGGTCGCCGACGACGGGCGGGTGCTCGAGGAGCAGCGTGTCCCGACGCCCCGGGAGGACCCGCAGGCCACCGCGCTGGCCGAGCTCGTCGCGACGCTGGGACAGCGGGCCCGGACGGTCGCCCGGCGACGGGGGACGGAACTCGGGGCGATCGGTCTGGTCGTCCCCGGGGTCGTCGACGAGGACGCCGGCCGATCGGTGCTCTCCGTGAACCTCGGCTGGCGGGACGTTCCGGTCCGGGCACGGGTCGACGACGCCCTGCGCGCGGCAGGCGTGGACGCCGTCCCGCTCGCCTTCGGCCACGACGTCCGTGCCGGAGCGCTCGCCGAGGTCCGGGCCGCCGGTCCGGGAGCGGCCCCGGGCGGTCCGCTCGCCACCGACACCGACACCGACACCGACACGATCGCCGCGCTCGGCCGTGGCACCGTCGCCTTCGTCCCGGTGGGGACCGGCCTGGCGAGTGCCCTGGTCGTCGACGGCCGGGTCGTGCCGGGCGGCGGGTGGGCCGGGGAGGTCGGCCAGGTCCGGATCCGGGACGGCGCGCACGCGGGCCTCCGGGTCGAGGAGGTCGCCTCGGCCGGCGCCGTCGCACGCCGCAGCGGTGCTCCGAGCGCCCACGACGCGATGCTCCGGGTCCTCGACGGGGACCCGGTCGCCCGACGGGCGTGGGACGACTGCGTCGACGTGCTCGCCGACACCCTGGCCTGGCTGACGGCCGTCGCGGGGTGCCACACCCTGATCGTCGGCGGCGGCCTGGCGCAGTCCGGGCCGCTGCTGTTCGACCCGCTGCGCGCCGCCGTCGCGGACCGCCTCGCCGGGGTCCGACTGCCCGAACTCGTGGGGGCGCGCCACGGCGATGCGGCCGGCGCCATCGGTGCGGTGCTGCTCGCCCGCCAGGCCCGAGCCGGCTCGGCGCAGGCCGGCTCCGCGCGTGCCGCGTCGGTGCGTGCCGGGTCGGTGCCGGACGTGGCGGTGACCGCGTGACCGTCCTCGTCCGCGCCCCACGGATCGTCACCGCCGCGGTCGACCTGTCGGAGGCGTGGCTCGCCGTCGAGGACGGCCGGGTCGCCGCGGTCGGCACCGGTGCGGCACCGGTGCACGACCGTGTGGTCGAGGCGCCGGGCACCGTCCTGCCGGCCTTCGTCGACCTGCACGCGCACGGTGCCCTCGGGCACGACTTCGCCTCGTGCTCGGTCGCCGAGGCGCGGGCGGCCGCCGACCACCACGCCGCGCGGGGGACCACCCGCCTGGTGGCGTCGATCGCGACGGGCACGGTCCCGGACACGGTCGCCGCCCTGCACCGCCTGCGACCGCTCGTCGACGACGGCACGCTCGCCGGACTGCACCTCGAGGGGCCCTGGCTCGCACCCGCCCGCCGGGGTGCGCACGCCGCGCAGCTGCTGCACCCGCCGACCCCCGACGAGGTCGACCTGTTCGTGGACGCCGGCGGTGCGGCGCTCCGGATCGTCACCCTCGCGCCCGAGCTCCCGGGTGCGCTCGACGCGGTCCGGCGACTGGTGGCGTCGGGTACCGTCGTCGCGATCGGGCACACCGACGCCGACGGCGGCCAGGTCCGGGCGGCGGTGGACGCCGGTGCGACCCTCGTCACGCACCTGTTCAACGGGATGCCGCCGCTGCACCACCGTGCGCCCGGCCCGGTCGGCGTCGCGCTGTCGGACGAGCGTCTCACCGTGGAGTGCATCGTGGACGGCCACCACCTCGACCCGGTCACCGTCGACGTCGTGCGCGGAGCCGCGGGTGACCGCCTCGTGCTCGTCTCGGACGCCATGGCCGCGACCGGCTGCCCCGACGGCAGCTACCGGATCGCCGGCTCGGAGGTCGTCGTCTCCGACGGAGTCGCCCGGCTCGCGGACGGCTCGTCACTGGCGGGGAGCACGATCACGGTGGCGGACGCCGTCGCTCGCTTCGTCGACGGTCGTCCGGACCGGCTGCCGGCGGCGGTGCACGCGTCCTCCGCACGGGCGGCGTCGGTGCTCGGTCTGCGTCCGCCGCTCAGCGTCGGATCCGCCGCCGACCTCGTGGTGATCGGACCCGACGGGCGGATCCACCCGCTGCCGCTCGGACCGGCCGCCTGACCGAGCGCGGCCGCCCGCCCGGGCGGCCCGTGTCACGGAGCCGGCGCCGCCGGACGGGAGGCGCGGTGCCGGCCCGACACGCGCCTCCCGTCCGGATCAGCGACGTGCCGGCGGGCCGCACGCCGCGCCGACGACCGGACACCGGTTGCCGTCGAGCTCGTCGGTGTACTCGTCGCCGTCACCGAGCAGCACGTGCCGGTACGCCTCGTCGTCGATGGGTTCCGCGGAGCGCACGGCAGCCTCGAGCAGGCTGTCGTCGACCTCCGGCAGGGCGCTGACGGCCACGAGCGTGTCGCCCACGACCGCGGCGACCTCGTGGCCGTGTTCGCTCGTCCGCCGCACGACCCCGCCGTCCTCGTCGCACGACGTCTCCGCCTCGGAACCGCCCCCGGGGGCGACGCCCTCGATCGGTCGGCCGCACGGCGGGGTCGTCGCGGCGAGCGTGACGACCGTCAGGTCGGATCCCGACGCGTCGCCGGGTGCGTGCGCCTCCTCGGCAGGCGAGGAGAACACCTGCAGGAACCCCGGTAGCCGCTGCTCGATGTTCGCCTCGTACACGGAGCCGTACCCGTCGGGGGAGATCGTGACGGGCCGGAAGTCCGCGCCGATGGCGACCTGCGCCCGCGCGATGGCCTGCTCGTCCCGTTGCACGTCGCTCCCGTGGACGCGGACGCCGACCGCGACGACCACCGCGACGACCGCGACCGCGGCGCCCGTCCCCAGGACGGCGCCGAGCTTCCGCAGGACCCCGCGGTGCACGAGCATCGCCGGGACCGCGGCGACGACCGCGCCCACCAGGTACGGCGTGGGTGTGGACGCGAGGAGCGGGAACGTCGGCTCGGGGCCGGCGAAGGCAGCGGGCAGCAGCGCCGCGACGAGGACCGCGGGGACGAGGACGAGGCCCGCAGCACCGAGCCACGCCGTCCGGCGACGCCGGGTGGCGAGGACCGCCAGACCGCCGAGTGCTCCGCACGCCACGACCGTGTGGACCAGCAGCGCCACGAGGCCGGGTACGCCGACGAAGAACGTGAGGAGGGCGGCCGCGCGCGCGAGGTGTGCGGCGCCGACGCCGATCGCCGTCGCGCCGAGCACGTGCACCCAGGGGTGCGTCCTGGTCTGCTCGCTGGTCGTGTCGCCCACGCTGTGCCCCCGTCCGTCGGACCCCCTGTCCGACCGAGCCGATCCTCGCACGCCGCGTGCCGTCGCGGTCGGGCCGGGTCGTCAGCGGGGCGAGGGTCGGAACCAGCGGATCAGCTCGCGGAGCGCCGGCAGCGAGCTGATCTGCGTGCCGTCCGCGGCGTCGAGGTCGTCGAAGGTCGTCCGGTAGCCCGGGGCCTGCTCGACGTCGGTGTCCTCGGCCGGGTAGCCCATCGTCCACTCCGGGAACTGCCGCTCCTCGATGAGCTCCTCGGTGAGCACCGTGACCTTGGTGTGCCGGTCGTCGTGCTTGATCGTCGCCATCTTCGCGCGGACCGCCTGGTCCGGACCCTCGAGCAGCTGCAGGAAGTAGCCGTTCCGGAAGAGCAGGACGCCGGTGATGTCGTTCTCCGCGTTCGCCCGCCGACTCTGCGCGAGCAGGCCGGCGAGGTCGTCGTCGTCGAGGGATCGGGTGGCGACACTCGAGTAGATGAGGGACAGCATCGGGGCTCCTTGGTGGCGGTCGTGCCGGGTCCGTCAGTCAACTCCGCGGCACCCGTGCGTCCACGGACCACCGGGGGACGAGCGGACAGGCCGACGTCGCACGGCCGTCGGCTCTGGGAGGCTGGTGCCATGGACCCCGTCATCGTCATCGGAGAAGCCCTGGTCGACGTGGTCGACCGCCCCGATGGGCGCGTCGAGCACCCGGGCGGGAGCCCGATGAACGTCGCCGTCGGCCTCGCTCGCCTCGGCCGGGCCGCACGGCTCGTGTGCGCGCTCGGCGACGACGACCACGGCGGTTCGATCCGGGCGCACGTCGGCGCGAGCGACGTCGAGGTCGACGCGACCGCGATCGAGCGCACCTCCACCGCCGTCGCGACGATCGGCGACGACGGCGGTGCGTCCTACGAGTTCGACCTCGACTGGCGCCTCGACCCGGTGCGGGTGCCGGTCGGTACGCCGCTCGTGCACGTCGGCTCCATCGGTGCTGTGCTGGAGCCGGGCGCACGGACCGTGCTCGAGGCACTCCGCACCCGCCCGACGGACGCCCTCGTCTCCCTCGACCCGAACGTCCGTCCGTCGATCACGCCCGACCGGGATGCCGTGCTCGCCACCCTCGAACCGCTGTTCGCCGAGGCCGACGTGATCAAGCTCAGCGACGAGGACGCCGCGTGGCTCTGGCCGGACCGCAGCGTCGACCAGGTCCTCGACGGGCTGCTGGCGCACGGGGCGGCGCTCGCCGCGGTGACGCTCGGCGGCTCGGGCTGCGCGATGGCGTCCGCCCGCGCGCGGACCACCGTGCCGGCGCCGCGCGTCGAGGTCGCGGACACGATCGGCGCGGGTGACTCGTTCATGGCGGGGCTGCTCGCCGGCGTGCTCGCACGGGGATCCGCGCCCACCGGCCTCGACACCGACGAGCTCGGACGCCTGGCGTCGCTCGCGCTGGCCTGTGCCGCCGTCACGGTGTCCCGCCCGGGCGCGGACCCGCCCGTCCGGGCCGAGCTCGACACGGACGCCGCCGGGGTCCTGGGCGCCTGACCGCTCGTCGCCCTGCCCCTCGTCCGGGCCGGACGTACGGGGCAGCGACCGGTGCTCGCCACGGGTGAGCCTCGCGTCGCCCGCACAACGGGGAGCACGTGGCGCCGCGGATCGACGTGGCGCGAGGTGCTCCCGGTTGTGCGCGAGCACATCGCACCGGCGGCCGACCGCGTGGCCGCTGACCGCCCGACCACCGACCGCGTGACCGCTGACCGCCCGACCACCGACCGCGCGACCGCTGACCGCCCGGCCGCTGCGGCCCGCGCGGGCGCACGGC
>NZ_JAQMHU010000019.1:0-69014 GCF_028307415.1 Curtobacterium uvaldense
ACTCCGTGTCGCGCCCGCCGGGCGGCGAGGCCCGCCCGGGCCCCCCGCCCGCGACCCCCGGGGGGCGAGAGGCGCCAGGGCGGACTTTAGGGCCACCAACCCCCCGATAATGTGCCGCATTGGCCTTGACTCGGCCGGCCCGGCGCCGGGCCGCCGGCCGGCCCGGCCGGCCGGCTACTCGGCCTTCTGCATCTGCCAGGGCTCGGGCTCGCGGTCGCCGTTCGGGCGCACCGGCCGGACGTCCCCGACGATCGGGATCGAGCGCTTCCGCATGAACCACAGGTAGCGGACGAAGAAGTGGGAGAGCGTCGACAGCCGGTTGCCGTTGCCGAGCAGCGAGGCGATGTGCACCGCGACCCACGCCAGCCACGCCACGGGGCCGACCATCGTGATGCCGCCGCGCAGCTGCGCCACCGCGGCGTTCGTCCCGATGGTCGCCATCGTGCCCTTGTCGAAGTACTTGAAGTGCTCGGTCGGCTTCCCGTCGAGCAGACGCACCACCTGGCGCGCGACGTGCTTGCCGCCCTGCAGTGCGGGCTGGGCGAGCTGCGCGAGCGCGTCGTCCTGCGCCGCGATGTCGCCGGCCGAGAAGATCCGCTCCACGCCCTTCACGCTCAGGTCGTCGTTCACCTGGATGCGACCGCCGTGGGTCTGCGGCAGGCCCCAGCCGGAGACCTCCTTGTGCGCCGCGACCCCGGTGGCCCAGATGACCTGCGACGCGGGGATGAACTCGCCCGAGGCGGTGACGACCCCGTCCTCCTTGACCTCGGCGACGCCCGTGTCCAGGCGGAGCACGACCCCTCGCTTCCGGAGGACCTTGGCCGCGTACCGACGGAGGCGCGGGGCGAACGGCTTGAGCAGCTCGCCGCTGCGGTGCACCAGCGTGATGGAGATGTTGCCGCGCTCGATCTCCGGGTAGGCGCCGACGAGCGCCTGGTCGCGGAGTTCCGCCAGGGCGCCGGCCATCTCCACGCCGGTCGCGCCGCCGCCGACGATCACCACGCGGATCTCGTCGGGACCCTGCTGGGCCGCGGCCTGCTCGAGGCGGGTGAACAGCTCGTCGCGGATGCGGAGTGCCTGCGAGCGGGAGTACATCGAGTAGGCGTACTCGTACGCACCGGGGGTGCCGAAGTAGCTCGTGTTGACGCCGTTCGCCAGGATCAGCCAGTCGTAGTGCAGGTGCTCGCCGTCCGACATCTCGGCGATGCGGTGCTCGGTGTCGATGCCGGTGAGCAGTCCGTGCCGGAAGTCGGCGTTCGACTGCTTCGCCCGCAGGCTCCGCAGGAAGTACGTCACGTCGCCCGCGTTCAGGCCGCCGGTGGCGACCTGGTACATGAGCGGCTGGAACATGTTGTAGACGTGGCGGTCGACGAGCGTCACCCGGACGTCCGCGTCGGCGAGTTCACGCATGGCCGCGATCCCCGCGAAGCCACCCCCGACGATGACGACGTGCGGGCGGGTGTCCTCGGACATGGTGTTCTCCAGGGTGGTGCGGTCGACGGCCACCCAGAAGGGTACGCCGGTCTCGGCACCCGTCCGTCCACCTGCCCGTCCGGCTGCCGATGGAGCGGTCCCGCGGTCCGGCCTGGAGGCACGCCCCGCCGCCGTCAGGCGTCGAACGGCGCGTAGGTGCTCAGCACGTTCCCCTTGCTGGTCACCACGCTCTGCACCAGGCGCAGGCGGGTGGGCGGGTCCGTCGGTTCGAAGAGCCGCCGCCCGGCTCCGGCGATCGCCGGGTGCACCATGAGCTGCAGCTCGTCGAGGAGTCCGGCGAACAGCAGGTGGCGCACCAGCGTGACGCTGCCGGTGACCGCGACGTCGCCGCCCTCGCCGGCCTTGAGGTCGCGGACGAAGTCGTCGACGTCGCCCTGGATCCGGTGCGCGTTCTGCCACGTCAGGTCGTCACCGAGGGTGGTCGACGCGACGTGCTTCTCGATCGGGTTGATCCACCGGCCGAACGGGTCGTCCTCGTGCCGGGGCCACCACTCGGACCACTCCAGGTAGCTCTGCTTGCCGAGCAACACCGTCTCGGTCCGCTCCATCCACGCCGTCATGGCGGTCCCGAGCTCGGCGTCGAACGAGTCGTACTGGAACTCGTACGGGTCCTGCACCACACCGTCGACCGATGCGAACAGCCCCGAGGTCACCTTGCGCATGCTGCGGAGCATAGGGCCGCGGCGACCCCGCGTCGAGAGGTGCGTGCCGATCAGGCTGACCCCGCGCCGGGGAGCGCCGGGTAGGTTCGCACCGTGCGCGCACGGGTGGAGTCCTTCGAGGTCGGTGGGCTGTCCGTGCGGCTCCGGACCCTCGCGCCGGCCGGGCGGCTGCACGACACGCTCGCGCCGACGGTCGTCCTCGTGCACGGCATCGGCATGTCGCACCGCTCCTTCGACCGGACGCAGCGCCACCTCGCCCGCACCCACCGCACGATCGCGGTCGACCTGCCGGGTTTCGGCGGGCTCCCCCCGGCAGGCCGCCCGCTCGACCTGCAGGAGCTCGGCGACCTGGTGGTCGAAGCCGTCCGGTCGCGGGGCGTCGGGGACCTCGTGCTCGTCGGCCAGTCGATGGGCACCCAGGTCGTCGTCGAGGCAGCCCGTCGGCACGCCGAGACGGTGACCGCGGTCGTCCTGGTCGGGCCCGTCGTGGACCCGGCGCGGCGGACGCTGCTGCAGCAGGCGACGGACCTCGGACGCGACTGCCTCGTCGAGGACCCGCGGATGAACCTCGTCGTGCTCACCGACTACCTGCGGAGCCTGCGGCAGTACGTCCGGCAGCTCCGACCGATGCTCCGTTACCGGCTCGAGGACACCGTCCCGGAGCTCCCGCAGCCGGTGCTCGTCGTGCGCGGCGACCGCGACCCGATCGGGCGACGGGACTGGGCTGCTGCGCTCGCGGTCGCAGCGCGTCGGGGTGTCCTGGTCGAGCTCCCCGGCGGTCACCACGTGCAGGACCGGCAGCCCGTCGCGTTCGCGCGGCTGGTCGACGAGTTCCGGCGGGTGCAGACCGTCGAGGACCTCGCGGCCGGTGGCCCGTCGACCGGTGACACCACGACGGGGCCGGCACGGTGACGGACCGGACCACCCCGGGGACGGGAGCGGCGTCGGGGACGGCGGCCGTGCCTCCCGGCCGTGTGCCGCTGCTGCGTCGTGCCTGGTGGGCCGCCCTCGACTGGTGGTACGCCGCGCGGTGGCAGCTGCGGAGCACCGGACCGACGACCGCCGAGGACTACCGGACCGGTGACGGCCAGCCGGTCGTCGTCGTGCCCGGCGTCTACGAGACCTGGCACTTCATGCGCCCGCTGATGGACGCCCTGCACGACGCCGGACACCCGGTGCACGTGCTGCCCGTCCTGCGGCACAACCTGCGTCCCGTGCCGGAGTCGGCGCGCGAGGTCCTGGCGTACCTCGACGAGCACGACCTCCGTGGGGTGCTGGTCGTCGCGCACAGCAAGGGCGGTCTGATCGGCAAGTACGCGATGACCCTGCCCGAGGGGGAGCGCATCGACCGGATGGTGGCGGTGTCGACGCCGTTCGGCGGGTCCGTGTACGCCCGGCTGGCGCCCGTGCCGCACCTGCGGGCCTTCCGTGCGGCGGACCCGGTGCTCGCAGCGCTCGGACGCGACCTCGCCGTGAACGCCCGGATCACGTCCGTCTACGGGGTCTTCGACACGCTCATCCCGGGAGGCAGCGAGCTCGCCGGGGCCACGAACGTGCGCGTGCCCGTCGGCGGGCACTTCCGGATCCTCGGCGCGCAGCAGACCCGCGAGGTCGTGCTCGACGCGGCCGCGGGCCCGGGCTCAGCGGGCTGAGCCGCGAGAGGCCGTGCGGCGGCCGTGCGCGAGACTCGCGCTGACGGACACTTTCGTCCCCGGGGCCCGCGAGTCTCGTCCGCCTGGCCGAGTCTCGGGGCCGTGCTGTGCCGCGCCGCTGCCGCCGCGGTCAGGCGCCGGGCAGGAACAGGCAGAAGGGGTGCCCGTCGGGGTCGAGGAGCACCCGCACGTCGTCCTGGGGCTGGAAGTCCGCCTCGGTCGCACCGAGCTCGAGCGCGCGGGCGGTCGCGGCGTGGAGGTCCTCCACCTGCAGGTCGAGGTGCAGCTGCATGCCCTGCGTCCCCGTGACCGGGGGCCAGGTCGGTGCCTCGTAGGCGTCGTCGTACTGCACCGAGAGCCCGACCCCGCCGTCGGCCGGGCGCACCCGCAGCCAGGTCGGACCGTCCTCGTGCACGGTCCACCCGGTCAGCGCACCCCAGAACCGCGCGAGGCGCACCGGGTCGGGGGACTGCAGGACGGTCGCGGTCAGCACGGGCATCGCGGGGTCGTCGGCACTCATGCGGCGCACGGTACCCGGGCCTGTCGACAGGACGGTCCAGCACCGCGACGGCCGCGCGACGGGCGCGCGACGGCTGCCGGCTGGTCAGCGGGCGGCGACGCTCGCGCGCTCGACGATCCGGTGCGGCACGACGACGGTCTCCGGAGCGGCCGTCGGGTCGGCGATGCGTCGGGTGAGCAGGTCGAGCGCCGCCGTGGCGAAGGCCCGCCGGTCGAACGACACCGTCGTCAGCGCCGGGATCGCGAAGGCTGCGGCGTCGACGTCGTCGAACCCCACGACGCTGACCTGCTCCGGCACGTGGACACCCCGTGCCGCCAGGACGTGCAGCACGCCGAAGGCGATCGAGTCCGTGTACGCGAACACCGCGTCCGGCAGCGGGTGCGCGTCCAGCCAGGTCGCGAACCCCGCCGCCGCCGCACTCGTCGACCACGTCGGCAGCGGCACGCGCAGGGCGGGGTCGACCTCGAGGCCGACCGCGCCGAGCGCATCCGCGTGACCCTGGTCGCGCAGCTCGCTCGTGGCGGTGGCGTCCGTCGGACGGGCGGCTCCGACGACCGCGATCCGACGGTGCCCGCGGTCGAGCAGGTGGGTCGTGACCTCGCGTGCGGCGCGGCGGCTGTCCACGTGCACCTGGTCGACGTGCTCCGGTTCGACCTCGCCGATGACGACGGTCGGCGGGAGCCCCTCGGTCTCGGCCAGGACGCTCGCGCTGAGCGATACCGGGTTGAGCACGAGGCCGTCCACCAGGTGGGCCCGGGCCCGGGAGACGAGGTCCCGTTCACGTCCGGGGTCGTGTCCGGTCTGGTCGAGCTGCACCGTCCAGCCGCGCTCGCGGGCGAGTTCGACGAACCACTGGGCGAGTTCGGCCGAGTAGGCGCTGCCGAGCTCGGGCAGCGTCAGGGCGATCGCGCCGGAGCGTCCGTTGCGCAGGCCGCGCGCGGACAGGTTCGGCACGTAGCCGAGCTCGGCGACCGCGCGCTCGACCCGCTCCCGTGTCGCCGGCCGCACGGGCACGCCGCCGTTCACCACGTTGGAGACGGTCTTCGGGGAGACCCCGGCGAGGGCCGCCACGTCCCGCACGGTCGCGCGCATCGGGACGAGCGTAGCGCGCCGCCCGGCGGACGGGAGGCGCGGTGCGGTGCCGCCACGTGCCTCCCGTCCGTCGCGGTGACGGACGGGAGGTGCGGTGCAGGACTGCCCCGTGCCTCCCGTCCGACACGGGGCGGGTCCGACCCGGACCGCGCGCCGCGGGCCGGCGCCGCTCGGTCGTGGCTACGCGTCGACCAGCTCGCGCCGCGCCGCTCGGCGTGCGCGGACGCGGCCGGTCACCGTGACCGCGACCACGACCGCCAGCACCGCGTAGAGCACGATCGGGATGGGGCCGGCCACCAGCACCGAGAAGTCCCCGTCGGCGCTCAGCGCCGCGTCCCGCAGGCTCGTCTCGGCGAGCGGACCGAGCACCATCCCGATGATGAGCGGTGCGAGCGGGATGTCGAGGGCCCGCATGAGGAACCCGACGAGGCCGATGCCGAGCAGCATGAGCAGGTCGAAGACCGAACCGCTCGTCGCGTAGATGCCGAGCCCGCAGAAGACGGCGATGCCCGCGTAGAGGTACGCGCGCGGGATCCGGAGCAGCTTCGCCCACAGCATCGCGAACGGGAGGTTGATGACGAGCAGCACCACCATCGCGATGAAGAACGACGCCAGCAGCGCCCAGACCAGGTCGGGGGACCGGTCGAAGAGCAGCGGACCCGGCTGCAGGCCGTACTGGCGGAACGCGGCGAGCATGATCGCGGCGGTCGCCGACACCGGCAGGCCGAGGGACAGCAGCGCACCCATCGCCATGCCGGTCGTGGAGTTGCCGGCTGCCTCGGGTGCCGCCAGGCCGCGGATCGCACCCGTGCCGAACTGCGGGTCCTTCCGGCGGGCGTCGAGACGCTTCTCGAGCCCGAACGCCAGGAAGGTCGGGATCTCCGACCCGCCGGCGGGCACGACGCCGAAGGGCAGCCCGATCGCGGTGCCCCGCAGCCAGGCGGGCGCCGCCTCGCGCAGTTCCCGCTTCGAGAGCCACGGGCGTCCGGTCGCCTGCACCATCCGGCCGTCCTTCAGGTGTCGGGCCAGGCACGCGACGTAGATGACCTCGCCGAGCGCGAGGACCGCGACCGTCACCGTGACGAGCGAGATGCCGTCGAAGAGCTCGGGCACGCCCATCGTGAAGCGCGGTGCACCCGAGATGCCGTCGACGCCGATCACCGCGATGCCGAGACCGAGGCACAGCGAGCCGAGGCCCTTCAGCGCGTCGTCGGTGACGACCGACGACGTCGTGACGAACGCGAACAGTGCGAGGGCGAAGAACTCCGCCGGTCCGAAGCTCGACGAGAACGACGCGAGTGCCGGTGCGAGGAACACGACCAGGACCGAGGCGATCATGCCGC
Source organism: Curtobacterium uvaldense (assembly GCF_028307415.1). Lineage (NCBI taxonomy): Bacteria > Bacillati > Actinomycetota > Actinomycetes > Micrococcales > Microbacteriaceae > Curtobacterium > Curtobacterium uvaldense. The sequence goes on from NZ_JAQMHU010000019.1 coordinate 6,764, forward strand.
CGACGAACGCGCCGATCGCGGCCGTCGCGAGCGCCTGGGCCGCTCGTCCGTTCAGCGCCATCTTGTGGCCCTCGAACGTCGAGGCGATGGCCGAGGCCTGGCCCGGCGTGTTCATCAGGATGCCCATGGTGGAGTCACCGAAGAGCCCGCCGAAGTAGACGCCGGCGAACATGATGAACGCCGCGGTCGGGTCGAGCGAGAACGTCACGGGCAGCAGCAGCGCCACCGCCATCGACGAGCCGAGGCCGGGGAGGACGCCGACCGCGGTGCCGAGGAGGCACCCGACGACGACCCAGAGCAGGTTGGCGGGGGTCAGGGCGCCGGCGAAGCCGTCACCGAGGAGACCGAGCACGTCCACGTCAGAACTCCCATCCGACGATGCCCGAGGGCAGCGACAGGTCGAGCAGCATGTCGAAGGCGATGTAGCTGATCGCGCTCACCGTCAGACCGACGACGAGCGGACGCAGCCACCCCGGGGCGCCGAGCCCCTTCGCGACACCGAGGAAGAGCAGTCCGGCACCGACGATCCACCCGAGCACGCCGAGCAGCAGGGCGAAGGCGGCGAAGGACAGGACCACCCAGGCCAGGGAGCGCCAGTCGACGCGGACCGAGCGCTGCTCGACCGAGGTGCCGGTCGTGTCGGTGTCGGCGGCGGTGTGCGCGTCGGCGCGGACGGCGGTGTCGGTGCGGGCCTCCGACGGTGTGCCGTCGGACCCGACCCGTCGGCCGCGCGCAGCCCGGACGACCAGCAGGGCGGCCAGCAGCAGGAGTGCGGCGGCGACGATGCCGGGGAACACCGCGGGCCCGGGGAACGCGGTTCCGTCGGGGACCTCCATCGTGACGATGCCGACGACGAGGTAGACCGCGAAGGCGGTGAAGAGCGCCGGGGTGGTCAGCTCCTTCGCCACCGCGGCGACGCGGCCGGGGTCGGCCCGCAGCGTGAGCCGCTGTCCGACGACCGCGGAGGACGACGTGGGGTTGCTCGGACGGGTCATCGGCCCAGCTCCTCGTACAGCCCGGTGATGCGCTCGCGCTCCTCGTCGATGAACGCGTCGAGCTCGTCACCCGTGATGATCCGCTCGGTCCAGTGGTACCGCTCCACGGCGTCCGCCCACTCGGGGGTGTCGAGCGTGTCCAGCACGATGTCGGTCAGCTGCGCCCGCTGCTCGTCGTCGAGTCCGCCCGGTGCAGCGATCTCGCGCCAGTTCGTCAGCGTGACGTCGTGCCCCTGCTCGACCGCGGTGGGGATGTCGATGCCCTCGACCGGCTCCGCCGCGACGAGCGCGAGTGCGCGCAGACGACCGGACTCGATCTGGTCGATGTTGTCCGGGTACCCGCCCGAGGCCGCCGCCGCCGTGCCGTTGAGGAGCGCCTGGATGGCCTCGCCACCGCCGTCCGACGGGATGTAGTTCGTGTCCTTCGGGTCGATCCCGGCCGAGACGGCGAGGTCGGTGACGACGAGCTGGTCGAACGAGCCGCCGCCCGTCCACGGCACCGAGCCGGGGCGCTCGCGCCAGGCGCTGACGAGGTCGTCGAGCGTCTCGTACGGCGAGTCGGCGGGGACGACGATGACGTCGTACTCCTCGACGGTGACCGCGAGCGGCGTGATGTCGTCGTGGGTGACCGCGGAACCGAACTGGATCTCGGCCGCGAGGAGCCCCGTCCCGCCGACGAGCAGCGTGTCCGTCTGTCCGGCGAGCCGAGCGACGTTCCCGAGCGCGATGGTGCCACCGGCGCCCGGCATGTTGACCACCTGGACGGAGTTGACGATGCCGTTCGCGCGCTGCGCCTGCTGCATGGACCGTGCGACGCCGTCCCAACCGCCGCCGGCCGCCGCCGGTGCCACGAGGGTCACCGACCGGGTCGGGTCGCCTCCGGCCGCTGCCGACGTCACCGAGCCGAAGGCCGCGACAGCGATGGACACCGCGGCGACGGCTGTCCCGACCACGCGTGCGACGGGGCGACGGGCACGCGGCGGACCCGGCGTCCCCGTCGTCGGCTGCTCCGGCACTGGTTGCTCCGCGGGCACTGGTTGCTCCGGCTGCACTGGTTGCTCTGGCATTGCTGGCTCCCTCCTGCGCACGTCGTCGTGCCGCAGGTCGAGAAGTACGATGGCAGCCGCCGACCGGGCGAGCACCCGGCGGCGGAGATGTGCTCATTGACGCTCACGGCGTCGCGGCCGAAGGGGGACGCCACGGTGACCAGGGCTCGTCTCGGGCGGTTGCGGCGGACCGCGGTGCTCGCGCTGCCGAGCGTCATCGTGCTCGCGGCGACGGGTGTCACGACCGGGGTCGCGGCCGTGGTGCAGGAGCGCGCCATCCGCACGTCCGTGGTCGACCAGGTGTCCGGCGTCGCGTCGAGCCTGGCCGACCTGCCCGAGGTGCGGGACGCGGTGGCGTCGGTCGCCGACCGGGGCGCACCCGGCGCGCTCGCCGACGCCGACGACCTCACCTCCGCCACCGCGGCACTGCAACCGATCGCGACGCTCGTCGAGGGTGCCGCCGGCGTCTCGTACGTCGTGGTCACCGACGACGACGGCGTGCGGATCACCCACCCGGACCCGGCGGAACGCGGTGAGCCCGTCGAGACGACGATCGCGCCCGTGCTCCGCGGTGCGGAGTTCGTCGGCACCGAGACCGGCCCGACCGGGACGACCCTGCGTGCGAAGGTGCCCGTCGTCGGCGAGGAGGGCGAGGTCGTCGGCGTCGTGGCGGTCGGCGTGCTCGAGTCCACCATCGCGGCGGACCGGGAACGGGCCCTCGGCACCCTGCTCCCGTGGAGCACCGGCGCGCTGGTCGCGGCGACGCTCGCGAGCGTGCTCCTGTCACTCGTGATCGCCCGACGGCTCCGCCGAGCCGACGCGGTCGACGCGGAGAGCCGGCAGGTCCGGTGGACGACCGAGGCGCTGCGCGAGCAGGCACACGAGTTCGGCACCCGTCTGCACGTGGTGCGCGGACTGGTCGAACAGGGGGACGACGAGGACGCGATGGCCTACATCGACGCCGTGGCACCCGGGCTGACCAGCGGCGGCGGTGCCGGGTCGCCGCGCCGCGGTGCGGTGGCGACGGCGTCGGTCGCGGCGGTGCGCTCGGAGCTCGCCGTGGCCGGGACCACGCTCGACCTGCGGATCGCCGACGACGTCGTGCTCGACGACGCGGTGCTGCTCGTCCTCGCCAACCTGTGCCGGAACGCCGCCGAGGCCGGGGCGGCCACCGTCAGCTGCACCATCGGCTCGCATGACGGGCGTGTGACGGTGACGGTCGAGGACGACGGACCGGGCATCGACCCGGCCGACGCGCACCGCGTGCTGACCCGCGGGTGGTCGTCGAAGACCGACGAGAGCGGCCTCGGGCGCGGCATCGGCCTGGCACTCGTCCGACGCACCGCCACCGACCGCGGCGGATCCGTGGTCGTCGGACGGTCGGCTGCGCTCGGCGGTGCCCGGCTCGACGTCGAGATGGCGGCGGGGTCGTGACGGCGGCGCTCCGCGTGCTCGTGGTCGACGACGACGCCGGCGCTCGCGCACTCCACACCCGGTGGGTGGCCGCGACCGAGGGGTTCGCCGTCGTCGGGGCGGTCGCGTCCGGCGGCGCCGCGCTGGCATCCGTGGAGCGCGGGGTCGACCTCGTGCTGCTCGACATGCGCCTGCCCGACATCAGCGGCATCGAGGTCCTGCACCGCATGCACGTCGCCGGCGTCGACGACACCGACGTGCTGGTCGTCAGCTCGTCCCGCGACCAGGTCACCGTCCGGCAGGCGCTCGCCGCGCACCCGGTCGGGTACCTGCTGAAGCCGTTCGACCGCGAGGCCCTGCAGGACCGGCTCCGCGCCTACGCGGCCGAACGTCGGTCCCGCGAGGACGCGCAGCGCGACGTCCCGATGGGGCAGGGCGACGTCGACCGGCTGCTCGCCACCGGATCGGTGCGCGTGGTCGGACCCGACCGCACGGCGACGCGAGCGCCCGAGGACGCCCTCCCGAAGGGCGTCAGCGCCACCACGCTCGGTCGGGTCGTGACGGCGCTCGACCCCGTGGTCGCCCGCTCGGTCGACGAGGTCGCGGCAGCGACGGGCACCTCGCGGGCCACCGCCCGCCGGTACCTCGACCACCTCGTCGCGACCGGCGCCATCGACCTGGCGCACCGGTACGGCCGTCGAGGCCGCCCGCAGGTGCTCTACCGGCTGACGCCGGCTCCCTGAAGGCCCGGCCACGGCAGCCGGGTCGCGATCCGCACCGGACGGGAGGCCCGTGGCGGCGTCGCCACGGGCCTCCCGTCCGTCACCGGGTCACGCGCGTCGCGTGGTGCCGCCCCGCCGTACGGACGCATCCGTGGCGGGCGGGCGTCCGGTCAGGACGGGTGGCGGGCGGTCCACTCGCGGAATGAGGCGGCGCAGCTCAGTTCGTCTTTGCGAACACGCTGCCGTCACCGAAGGAAACGATTCCGCCGTGGAAGGTGTTCGGGACCTGGAAGACGACCTCTCCGCTCGCGCTCTGGCCGGCACCGAGTGTGACGCTCGGCATCGACTTCGCGCCGGTGATGAACTCGGAGTCGTAAACGGAGCCGTCCGTGCCAGCAAGCGCGAGGTCGTAGGCGACAGATCCCGCTTCGACTCCCGCGGTCGTGGCCGTGACGTGCACGATCAGGAGCACGTACTTCATCCCGGCGTCCGGCTGCTCGAACTGGTTGGACGACGTGAAGTTGTCGTTGTAGCCGTCGACCCACTGCGTGTAGTCGGCGGACGACCCGTCGAGGCGGTTCGTGCTCGTCATCTCGAACTTGGTTCCGGCCGGAGCGGGGTTGGCGGCGCTCGAACCGTCATCGGCTGCCGGCGTCAAGAGGACGGTGGTACCCGGCTTTACGCTCGCTCCGGCGTCGGGTGCCTGTGAAGCGACCGTGTCGGCAGCTTCGCCGCCCCCACCGACGTTGAAACCAGCGGCCTTGAGCAGGTCGGTTGCCTCGTCGAAGGTCTTCCCGACGACGTCAGGCACCTCCACTGGCGCAACTTCCGCGACCTCGGCGGCCTCGGTCGCGGAGGTCAACGAAGCCGCCGTCTCGCTGGCAGCACCGAGCGACGCCACCCCGTAGATGGTCCCGAAGAGGAGGGAGACGACAACAGCAGCACCGCCCAGGATGACGCCAGCCAACGACTTCTGCAGGCGGTGACGCAGTGTGACGAGGCCGAAGACCAGGGCCAGGACCCCGAGGATGAACCCGAAGTGGAGCAGAACCGGGATGAAGGCGATGGCGAGGCCGATGATCCCGAGCACCAGGGACGCGGTTGCGAGCGGGACGGTCCGATTTCTCGGGTCTCCGGATTGCGGTGCGAAGGGCGGTTGCGGCGTACCCGGGGCGTACGGTGCGGACATTGGAGACTCCTGAATGAGTGATGGTCAGGATGACCGTAGCCGCTGCACTCCTGGTTCGGTAGTTCGCTCGGTCGCCAGGAACCGTCGGCGCGGTTCCCGGCTCGGAGACAGACGTCACCTCGGTCAGGACGGGTGGCGGGCGGTCCACTCGCGGAACGGGGCCGTCGGGTCGTCGACCCGGCCCTGCTCGCTCGGCAGGGCGCGCTCCGTGACGGGCTTCGCGTACTCGTCGTAGAAGGTGGCGAGCGTCATCAGGCGGTTGCCGTCCTCGTAGTGCTCGCCCTCCTGCTCCCGCGTCGCGGCGAAGACCACGCGGTCCGGCTGGGCGTAGTACAGCGCGCCGAGGCACATCGGGCACGGGTACGCGGTGACGAACACCTCGTGGCCGGTGAGGTCGGTGATGCCCTGCTCGGCGGCGGCGCGGATCGCGCGGATCTCGGCGTGCGCGGTCGGGTCGCCGGTCTGGGCGACGTGGTTGACGGCTTCGACCACGACCTCGCCGTCGCGGACGATCAGGCAGGCGAAGGGCTTGCCACCGTCGTGGACGTTGTCGAGGGCGCGAGAGACCGCGAGGGCGGTGAGTTCGTCGTCGTGCATGCCGGCCACGGTGCTCCCGGTCGGTGCTCGTCGGGTGTGCGTCCGGGGGACGGGGACGATCGGATCGCGGTGCTGGTCAGCCGAGCCAGGACGGGTCGGCGAAGAGCTCCTCGACCTCGGTGACGAAGCGCGAGGCGTGGAAGCCGTCCACCGCCGCGTGGTTGATCCGGAGCGCCATCGGCATGCGGGTGCGTCCGTCCACCTGCCGGTAGCGCCCGAGCGTGATCACGGGCGCCAGGTGGTCCTCGGCGCCCGTCAGGTGCAGCGCGAAGCCGGTGAACGACGTGCGGGGGAGCGTCGAGACGTCGAAGAGGTCGGTGCGACCGGTGCCCTGCGGGAACATGCGGTGGTCGTCGCGGTACCGCTCGGTCGTGGCGACCACGGCGTCGTGGAACGCCCGTGCGTCGGGGTCGTACTCGGTGACGAGCACCGAGAAGGTCTCGGTGTCGGGGTGGAAGACGGTGAAGGTCGGGTGCACCACGTCCCACACCGCGGGCCGGCCCTCCTCGGTGAGCTGCATCCGGAACTCGTCGTGCCGGTTCACGACCGTCGCGAGCACCCAGATCTGGGACGGGTACGTCTTCGCGCCGGCGGCCCGGGCGGCGTCGACGAAGGCGGTGACGTCGACCTCCACGGTCATCTCCCACGCACAGGGCTCCCGCCGGTAGTGCGCGAAGTGCTCGGCGCGGGGCCACTGGTCGAGGTCGATCGGTCGGAGTCGGTCCACCCGGCCAGTCTCGTCCCCCGGACTCCCGACGCGCGTGCACCGGACGGCGGTTCAGTGGTGCATGCCCTCGACCCCGTTCTCACCAGCGCTCGCGACGTTCTTCCGCGGGCTCGCCGCGCACAACGAGAAGTCGTGGTTCGAGGAGCACCGCGACGACTGGGAACGGCACGTGCAGGAGCCGATGGAGGCGCTCCTGCACGAGGCCGAGCGCCGCTACGGTGCCGGACGGGTGCTCCGGCAGCACCGCGACCTGCGCTTCACGCCGGACGAGCGGCCCTACCGCGAGGACACCGGTCTCACCGCGGGCGGCACGTACCTCAGTGCCGGAGCGGACGGGTTGCAGGTCGGCGGTGGACTCTACGAACCGTCCCGCGCACAGCTGCGGGCAGCGCGCACCACCATCGACGAGCACCCGCAGGCCGCGGCCGCGCTGCAGCGTGAGCTCGACGAACTGACCGATGCCGGGTACGAGCTGGCCGGACCGCCGCTGAAGACCGCCCCGCGCGGGTACGACGTGGACCACCCGCGGATCGACCTGCTCCGGATGCAGCACTACGCGGCGCTCGTGCACCTGCCGCTGGAGAGCTCCCTCGACGACATCACCGCGGCGTGGGACCGCGTGCAGCCGCTGGTCCGGTGGACGGTGAAGTGGGCACGGGCGGACGACCCGGAGGCTTCGGACGACCCGGCGCCGCCCGTGCCGGGAGCCCGGTCGATCGACGAGCGCGCCTGACCGCCTGATCGCCCGTCCGTCGGCTGCTCCCTAGGCTCGGGGCATGCCGACGCTCGATCGTTCCCCTGCCCTCGTCGCCACCGGGTTCCTCGCGATCCCCGTCGCCCAGGCGCTCGTCGCACTGCCGAGCGACCTGCTGTCGACGATCCAGGCGGCGCCGATCGACCCGGCCCTCGCCGACACCGCAGCGTTCTCCGAGGCGTACGGCTACCCGCTGGAGGGCGGCGCGAACTGCATCGTCGTCGTGGGGAAGCGCGGCGACGAGGTCCGCCACGCGGCGTGCGTGGTGCTCGCGTCGACGAAGCTCGACGTGAACCGGGTCGTGAAGAAGCTGCTGGACGTCCGCAAGGCGAGCTTCGCGCCGATGGACCAGGCGGTCGAGCTGACCGGCATGGAGTACGGCGGGATCACCCCGATCGGGCTGCCAGCGGACTGGCCGGTGTACGTCGACGCCCGCGTGCTCGGTGCTCCGGAGGTCGTCGTGGGCGCCGGGCTCCGCGGGGCGAAGGTGTTCCTGCCCGGGCGGACCCTGGCGGCGCTGCCGAACGTCACCGTGGTCGAGGGGCTGGCCGTCGAGGACCAGGCCACCGACGCCCCCGACACCCCGGACGCCTCCGACGCCACCGACGTCGGCTGAGCCCCGTCAGCGGGCGGCGGCCAGGGTCTTCGTGATCCGCTGCAGCGAGACCGTCTCGGCGGTGCCGAGCTCCTGGGCGAACAGGCTCAGGCGGAACTCCTCGAGCATCCACCGTGCGTGCACGAGCTCGGCGTGGGCCCCGACCGACGGCGGGAACACGCCACCGGCGTCGGTGTAGCGGTCGGTGGCGACCGTGACCTCACGCATCCACGTGGCGTCACGTCCGGGGTTCTGCAGGAGCTTCTGCACGCGGGCCTCGACACCCCGCAGGTACACCCGGATCCGCCGGAGCCGGTCGAGCCCGGCGACGGCGACGAAGCCCGGGAAGACCAGGCGCTCCACCTGCTGGCGCATGTCGGTCAGCGCCGGCAGGAGCGCCATCGAGTTCGCCTGCTTCATCGCCTTGTCGGCCGCCCGCTGCGCGGTGAGCACGGCGGCGACCTCGGACACGGCGGTGAACATCGTGTCGACGACGGTGGAGGACACGGCATCGCGGACCGCCTCGAAGTCGGCCTTCGTGAAGACCAGACCGTCGGGGTGGGTGCGTCGGATGCCCGCGTCCACGACGGCGGCCAGCACGTCGTCGAACAGCGCTGCGGTCGACGCGTACGGGCTCGCGGCCAGCGCGAGCTTCTCCTGCGCCGTGAGGTGCGACTGCACGTACGACACCGGCGAGGGCACGGCGTGCATGACGAGCCGACGGACGCCGGCGGGCATGTTCACAGCGCGGTCACCGGGGGTCGCCAGGAGGCGGACACCGACCGTCGCCTTCGGACCGTCGCCCTCCTCGACCAGCGACGGGTAGGCACGGATCACGCCACCGGCCTGCTTCGTGTCGAGGACCTGCGGCAGGTCGTCGGACGGCCAGGCGGTGAGGCCGGAGCGTTCCACCTGCGTGCCGGAGGAGGCCCCGGCGACGCGCGCCGCGCCTCCCGGCCGGGCCGCTGCCCTCGCCGTCGCGGAGGCGACGCTCTGCTGCGTCCGATCCTTCAGCTTCGTCTGGAGGGCCGCGAGGTCCTTCCCGGACTCGACCCGACGGCCGCGCTCGTCGACGACCGCCCAGGTGGGCAGCAGGTGCGCCGGCACCCGGGACAGGTCGAAGTCGGCCTCGGTCACCGGCACGTACGTCATCCGCTGGATCGCCGCAGCGAGGGTCGCGCGGAAGGACTCCGTCGGCTCGGTCGGAGCGTCGTCGGGCAGTTCGGCGACGATCTTCTCGGCCCAGTCGGCAGCGGGGACGACGTTCTTCCGGATCTGCTTCGGCAGCGACTTGATGAGTGCGGTGACGAGTTCCTTCCGCAGGCCACGGACCTGCCAGTCGAAGCCCTCCTCGCGCATGCGGGGGAGCAGCGCGAGCGGCACCTGCACGCTGACGCCGTCGTCCTGCGCGCCCGGCTCGAAGCGGTACTTGATCGCCAGGCGCTGGTCACCGGAACGCCACTGCGTCGGGTACTCCTGCTCGTCCTGGGCGGCCTCGGCGGCGTCCTCGTCGAGCAGGTCCTGCCGCCGCATCGTGAGCAGGTCCGGCTGCTCGCGACGGGTCGTCCGCCACCACCCCTCGAAGTCGCGCGTGGTGGCGACGTCCGCAGGGATCCGTGCGTCGTAGAAGTCGTACACACGCTCGTCGTCGAACAGGATGTCGCGACGGCGGGTGCGCTCCTCGAGCTGCTCGAGCTCGCGGCGGAGCTTCCGGTTCGCCCGGTCGAAGGCCTGCTGCGCGTCCCACTCGCCCTCGACCAGGGCGTGGCGGATGAACAGCTCGCGCGAGTGCTCGGGGTCGACGCGCCCGTACTGCACGCGGCGACGCTGCACGATCGGGACACCGAACAGCGTCACGCGCTCGTACGCGACGACCGCACCCTGCTTCTTCTCCCAGTGCGGCTCGCCGTAGGTGCGCTTGAGCAGGTCACCGGCGAGCGGCTCGACCCACGCGGGGTCGATCCGGCCGACGGTCCGGGCGAACAGCCGACTCGTCTCGACGAGCTCGGCGGCCATCACGGCGTCGGGCTGCTTCTTCGCCAGGACGCTGCCCGGGAACACCACGAACCGGACGTTGCGCGCGCCGAGGTAGTCGCGCTTCTCCTTGTCCCGCAGCCCGATTTGGCTGAGGAGCCCGGCGAGCAGCGAACGGTGCACGGCGTCGCCGTCCTCGGAGCGCGACTGTCCCACCCGCACGTCGACCTGCTTCGCGGCGCGGGACAGCTGCCGGTACAGGTCCTGCCACTCGCGGATGCGCAAGTAGTTCAGGAACTCGGCCTTGCACAGGCGGCGGAACGCGCTCGACGACAGCTCCTCCTGCTTGTCCTCGATGTGGTTCCAGAGGTTGAGCAGGGTGAGGAAGTCGCTCGTCGGATCGGCGAACCGGGCGTGCAGCTGGTCGGCGTGGGCACGCTTCTCGAGCGGTCGTTCACGTGGGTCCTGGATGCTCAGGGCGCTGACGATCGCGATGACCTCGCGCCCGACGCCCTGGCGACCGGCCTCGAGCACCATCCGGCCGAGCCGCGGGTCGATCGGCAACCGGGTGAGCTGTCGGCCCGACCTGGTGATCCGGCCGTCGCGGTCGACCGCGCGGAGCTCCCGCAGCAGGTCGAGGCCGTCCTTGACGCCCCGGGAGTCCGGCGGCTGCAGGAACGGGAAGCGTTCGATGTCGCCGAAGCCGAGGGAGATCATCTGCAGGATGACCGCCGCGAGGTTCGTGCGGAGAATCTCGGGGTCGGTGAACTCCGGACGGCGCGTGAAGTCGTCCTCGGAGTAGAGCCGGACCGCGATGCCCGCGCTGGTGCGACCCGCGCGTCCGGAACGCTGGTTCGCGCTCGCCTGGCTGATCGCCTCGATCGGCAGCCGCTGCACCTTCGCCCGCGGGGAGTACCGGGAGATGCGGGCGGTGCCGGTGTCGATCACGTACTTGATGCCCGGCACCGTCAGGGAGGTCTCCGCCACGTTCGTGGCGAGGACGATGCGGCGACGGACACCCGGGGTGGTCCGGCGCTCGAACACGCGGTGCTGGTCGGCGGCGGAGAGTCGGCCGTAGAGCGGCAGGACCTCGGTGCCCGGGTACCGCTTGCCCTCGATCGCCTCCTGCGCGTCGCGGATCTCGTTCTCGCCCGACAGGAACACGAGGACGTCGCCCGGGTCCTCGCGCGCGAGTTCGTCGAGCGCGTCGGTGATGCCCTGGAGCACGTCGCGGTCGTCCGCGCTCCCACCGCGGCCACCGCTGTCGTCGGTCCGCGGGTCGGTGTCGTCGCCCTCGTCCGCACCGGTGTCACCGTCCGCCGCGTCGTCGGCGACGAGCGGCCGGTAGCGGACCTCGACCGGGTACGTCCGGCCGGACACCTCGATGATCGGAGCGCCGCCGAAGTGCTGCGAGAACGATTCTGGGTCGATCGTCGCACTCGTGATGATGACCTTGAGGTCGGGGCGCCGGGGGAGCAGCCGCTTCAGGTACCCGAGCAGGAAGTCGATCGTCAGCGAGCGCTCGTGGGCCTCGTCGATGATGATCGTGTCGTAGCGCTCCAGGTCACGGTCGAAGTGGATCTCGTTGAGGAGGATCCCGTCGGTCATGAGCTTGATCCGGGTGTTCCCGCTCACCTTGTCGGTGAACCGCACCTGGTAGCCGACCAGGTCGCCCAGCTCGCTGCCGAGCTCCTCGGACACGCGCTCGGCGATGGTGCGGGCGGCGATCCGGCGGGGCTGGGTGTGCCCGATCGACTCGCGGCCGAGCTCCAGGCAGATCTTCGGCAGCTGCGTCGTCTTGCCCGAGCCCGTGGCGCCGGCGACGATGACGACCTGGTGGTCACGGATCGCGGCGGCGATGTCGTCCCGCCGCTGCGACACCGGCAGTTCGGGCGGGTACGTGATGACGGGCGTTGCAGACATGAGCATTCCAGGATAGCGGTCCGTGCGGCGGCTGTCGTCAGCGGAGCTGCTCGGCGAGCGCGGCGTCGCTCCGGGCCGGCAACGCACAGACGTGGTCGTGGCAGACGTAGGCGGCTGGTGCTGCGCTGTCCCGCCCGGCGAACAGCGAGAACCCGGCGGCGGCCCACGCCCGTGCCTGGTCCGGGGTCACGGTCGCGACCACGGTGCCCGGCCGGCGGGCGGCGAGGCCGGTCCACCGCATCGGGTCGTCGCGGCCGGACACGACGACGACCTCACGCGAGGGACGCTGCAGGGCGAGCGCGACCCCGAGGGCGTCGGCGTGGCCGAGCGGCCGCTCGGTACCGGTGCGTGCACGGTCGGCGACGAGCCGCGTCGCGGCGTCCCGGAGTGCCCGGTCACCGGTGAGTGCGGCCAGTGTCGCCGCGGTCGCAGCCAGTGCGACGGTGCCGGACCGCAGTGCCGTCTGCGGCTGCTCACCCGTCGTCGTTCCGGCTGCCCGCAGGACCGGATCAACCTCGAAGCGACCGGCGAGGCCGTCGTCGACGAGCGCGCGTGCCGTCTCGGCGTACCGGACCTCGCCGCTGAGCAGCGCGAGTTCGAGCAGCCCCTCGGCGAGCAGTCCGACGTCCTCGATCGTGGGAGGCGCCGCGGACGTGCCGTGGGCGGTGCTCGACCGGACCACCACGTGTCCGTCGCGCACGTGGGCGGCCAGGACCGCGTCGGCGGCACCCTGCGCGAGGGCGGTGCACTCGTCGTCACCGCTCCGGGCCGCAGCACGCGCGAGCCCGCGGATCGCGAGGCCGTTCCACCCCGTCAGCACCTGGTCGTCGAGGGGCGGTGCGTCGAACCGCCCGCGCTCGTCGAGTGGCAGCCGGTACCAGTCGCCCTCGACGCGTCGCCCGTCGATGGTCGACTCGCTGTCCTGCGCCGCGACGAAGGCGCCGTCGGGCCGTCGCAGCGTGTCGCGCAGGAAGTCGGCGATGCCCCGTGCCTGCTCCGCCCCGGCGATCGCGAGCAGCCCCGCGTTGTCGTAGAGCATCCGTTCGTAGTGCGGCACGCTCCAGTCGCGCTTGGTCGCGTACCGGAACACGCCGCCGTCGGCGTCCGTCAGCTCGGTCGTCCGGATCGCCCGGAGGCTCCGCTCGAGCAACCCGCGTGCGGCGGCGTCACCGTCGGCCGCGACGTCGGAGAGGAACTCGAGGAGCGGCGCGCTCGGGAACTTCGGCGCACCGCCGAAGCCGCCGTACGTGGTGTCCTCCGCCGAGACGAGCTGCGCGGTCACGGAGCGGATCGCGTCGACGGACGGGAGGCGCGGCGTGTCTGCGTCGGACCGCTCGCCACCCCGGGCGGTGGCGTCGGCCTGCGCCCCCTGCGCGATCGCCGCGGCGATCGCGCTCGCGTTCGCGTCCACCTCGTGCCGCCGCTGGGTCCATGCATCGAGCACCGCCGTGAGGACCTGGCGGAACGACCCGACCTGGCCGACCGGGGTCGGCGGGTAGTAGGTCCCCGCGAAGAACACCCGCCCCTCGGGCGTCGCGAACGCGGTCAGTGGCCACCCGAGCTGCTGCGTGAAGGCGCTCGCGGAAGCCATGAGGCTGGCGTCCACGTCGGGCCGCTCTTCTCGGTCGACCTTGACGGCGACGAAGTCGCGACGGAGCAGCTCGCCGATCTCGGGGTCGGAGAAGCTCTCGCGCGCCATCACGTGACACCAGTGGCACGTGGCGTACCCGACCGAGACGAGCACCGGGACGTCGCGCTCCCGTGCCTCGGCGAACGCGTCGGGTCCCCACTCGCGCCAGTCCACCGGGTTGTCGGCGTGCAGACGGAGGTACGGGCTGACGGCGGTCCCGAGCCGGTTGTCGTTCATGCGTCCAGCCTGCCCCGCGGGCGCTGGACGGTGCTGACGATCCGGTGACCGGTGGACAGGTCGTGCTCGTCCACAGGCGCAGGCCGTGGAGTCCGGGACACCGTGCCCGGGCCGGCGGTCAGCCGGGCAGCCAGCCCGTGAGCGACGCGAGCCGTCGCGCGATCTCGAGCGGGGACCTGTCGTCGGTGTCCACCCGGGCGACCGTGTCCGCGACGGCCGAGTCGAGCCTCCCGGCAGTCGCCGTGCTGTGGGCGAGCTGCGCATGCGGGACCGTGCCGCCCGCCCGCCGGGCCAGACGACCGGCGGTGGTGGCGTCGGAGGCGCGGAGCAGGACCGCGGTGACGAGCGGGTCGTCGCCCATCGCGGCGGCGAGCCGCTCGTGCTCGAGCACGGACACGGTGTTCGTGAAGACGAGCCGGTGGTGCCCGAGTTCGCGGTACGCCGCCCACATCGCGCGCAGGTTCCGCTCGGCGAGCCGGACGGCGGGGTGCGCCACGTGCGGGGCCGGGTGCGCGAGGTCCAGGAGGTCGCCCTCGATGACCGCGTGCGGGACGTCGGCAGCCACCAGCAGGTCGTGGAGCGCCTCGGCCGCGGTCGACTTGCCGACGCCCGAACGCCCGCCGACGAACAGGACCTCCGAGCGGGGCACCGGCTCAGCCCCTGCCGAGCGAGAGCAGCACGAGGGCGGCGTCCTCCGGGCCGTAGTCGAACAACCGCTCCCAGAACGGGTCCTCCGCCCAGGGGACGTCGCCGCCGGCCGGCACGGCGTGCGCGGTCTCGAGCAGCCAGTCCACCTCGGGCCGCACCGCCTCGGCGTACCGCGGGGGCTGCCAGCCGAGCGCCCGTGCCGCCGTCGTGTCGAGGACGAACGGCGACGGCGAGCTCCACGGAGTCGTCCCGACGAAGGCGGGGGCGTCCTCGTCGAGCAGGACCTCGTCGAAGCGGTGGTCGACGAGTCCGGCCACGGTCCGCACGATCTCCAGCACGTCGGGCGCGGTCTCGTCGGCCACGTTGAGGATCCGGCGGTCCGGAGCGTCGGCGACGAGGCGCACGAGTGACGCGATCCCACTCGCCGCCGTCGTGTGGTCGACGCCCCGTCCGTGGTCCGCGAGCAGGATCCGCTCCCGGCCGTCGAGCGCGCGACGCACCACGAACCACTCCCGGGGGCGGCCGATCCCGACGCCGTACACCTTCGAGGGGCGCAGCACGGTGACGGGAGCGCCGTGGTCGAGCAGGACCTGTTCGGCGGCGACCTTCGCGGCGCCGTAGCCCTCGCGCGAGGTCGGGTCGCCGTCGCCCGCGACGACGGTCGGCTGGAGCTCCGTGACCGCGCCGCCGAACACCGGCCGTCCGACCGAGTTCGCGTGCCGCCCTCGGTCGTCGACGTAGACCGCCTTCGAGGACACGAACACCGTCGAGCCGACGTCGTCGAGGAACGGTCGCAGCTGCAGGGCGTCGTCACGGGTCGCGCCCACGGTGTCGACGAGCAGGTCGGCGCCGGGACGCAGGAGTTCGCGGAGCACGCTCGTGTCGCGGCGGTCACCGGCCACGAAGGAAGCGCCGGCCGCCGTCAGCGCATCGGCTGCGGGACCGCCGTGTCGTGCCACGACGTCGATCTGCCAGTCGTCGCCACCGCGGCCGGAGACGTCGAGGAGGTCTCGGACCACCGCCGACCCGATCCCGCCGGTACCGCCGAGGACGACCGCGCGTCTGGTGCTCATGCGCCAACGCTAGTGCCGCGGGGACGGCCCGGACGCCCGGCCAGCCCGGCCAGCCCGGTCAGCCCGGTCGGCCCGGCCAGCGCGGTCGGCGTGGCCGACGTTGTGGCGTCAGGACGCGAGCAGCTCCGGCTCGAGGCGCCACCACTCGGCGAGCGAGCCGTCGTAGACCTTCACCTGGTCGTGCCCGAGCACCGTCAGGGCGAGCGCGTCGACGCAGGCCGCGCTGCCGACGCCGCAGTACGTCACGATCTCGTCGGCGTCGAGCACCGGCGCGAACACCTCGGCGAGTGCCGGGCCGCGGCGGAGGGTGTTGGTGTCGGGGTCGACCACGTCGTCCGTGGTGATCGCCGTGCTGCCGGGGACCACGCCGGGGTGGTCGGGTCCCAGCGCCGACGGGGGAGCCGCCAGGACGACCGCCGCGGGCTCCTCGCCGCGGACGGCGCGCAGGACACGGTCGTGGTCGGCCCACACGGGGCGTTCCTCGCCGGCCAGGAACGGCTCGGCGGACGGCGACGGGGTGCTGCCACGGAGCGGTCCGACGCGGACGGGCCGTCCCTCGTCCCGCCACTTGGTGAACCCACCGTCGAGCACCGCGACGTCGTCGAAGCCGAACGCGCGGAAGATCCACCAGAGCCGTGCCGCCCACTCACCGACGCTGTCGTCGTAGACCACCACGGTCGAGCCGTTGGTCACGCCCAGTCCACTCGCGGCGGACTCGAAACGCTCCGCCGTCGGGCGGGTGAAGGGCACGTCCGCGTCGGGCGTCGAGAAGTCGTCGACCAGGTCGGCGTACCGGGCGCCCGGTACGTGCCCGTGCTGCTCGTACGCGTCGCGGGCGGCCTGCCAGTGCATCGCCGTGCCGACCCCGGTGGTGTGCACCGAGGCATCGAGGACGACGAGATCGTCGGCACCGATGTGGTCGGCGAGCCACTGCGTCGACACGAGCGGCGAGGTCAGGACGGGGGCCATGGCGCTCAGGGTAACCGGGGCCACTGATGTGCCGCAGGAGGACCGACACAGTGCGCAACGCCGCCGTCCCGACCACGGGGTGTGCCGAATCCGTGCGCACCGGAACGGCCGGGGTCGGTCGTTCCTTCGGCCAGCCCCGGGGACGCGACATCCCACGCGTCGATCGACGCGTGGGATGTCGCAGAGCGGGGGCAGAGCAGGGCAGGGCGGACCGGGGGCGGACCGGGCGCGGAGCGGAGCGGCTCGGGGAGCGGGGCGGCTAGTGCGCCGCTGCCGGGATGCTGCCCGTGGTCGCGGACGCCGCGCGCTCGAGCCTCGCGAGTCGCACCGACTGCCGGTTGATGAGCAGCCCGCCTGCGAGGGCGACGAGCACGAGCACCCCGGCCGAGATGCCGAAGGCGACGTGGTACCCGTCGATCACCGCCTGGGCCTGCTGCAGCTTCGTCGGTGCTGCCGAGAGGTCCGACAGGCTGTCCTTCACGACGTCGGCGAAGATCGTCGAGAGCAGGGCGGTGCCGATCGAGCCGCCGATCTGCTGCATCGTGTTGACCGTCGCCGAGGCCACGCCGGCGTCCGCCCGTGCGACACCGGTCGTCGCGGTGTTCATCGCGGACGAGAAGATCGTGCCCATGCCGAGACCGATGACGATCAGCGCCGGCAGGACGGTGCCCGCGTAGGTGCTGTCGACGTCGGTGCGGAGCAGCAGCAGGAGCCCGGTCGCCGCGACGAGTCCGCCCGCGAAGATCAGGACCTTCGGGCCGACGCGGGGGAGCAGCCGCCCGCCGATCTGCGTCGCCGACACCATGATCGACAGCGGCATCGGCAGGAACGCCAGACCGGTCTGCAGCGAACTGAAGCCGAGGGTCTGCTCGAGGTAGTACGTCAGGAACAGGAAGATGCCGAACATGCCGATCGCCACGAGGCCGATCGCGATGAAGGCACCGCCGCGGTCGCGGTCGAGGACGACGCGCAGCGGCAGGAGCGGGTGCGCGACGCGGGTCTCGATGACCACGAACGCGGCGACGAGCAGGACGCCCGCGGCGAGCATGACGATGGTGAGCGGGGCGTCCCAACCGTTCGACTCGGCGTTCGAGAAGCCGTAGACGATGCCGACCAGGCCCGCGGTGATCGTCAGCACACCGGCCACGTCGATGCGCGGACGCTCGACCTTCGGCGGCTTCGCCATGAACACGAGCGCACCGATGACCCCGAGGACCGCGAACACGACGTTCACGTAGAGGCACCAGCGCCAGGACGCGTACTCGGTGAGCACGCCGCCGAGCAGCAGGCCGATCGCCGCACCCGAGCCGGCGATGGACCCGAAGATGCCGAACGCCCGGCCGCGTTCCTTCGGATCGCGGAAGGTCGTGGTGAGCATGCCGAGCGCCGAGGGGGCGAGCAGGGCACCGAAGACGCCCTGCAGTGCGCGGGCGGCGACGAGCAGGCCGAACGAGTCGGCGAGACCACCGAGCACCGAGGCCAGGGCGAACCCGACCAGGCCGACGATGAAGGTGGTCTTCCGGCCGAACAGGTCACCGAGGCGACCGCCGAGCAGGAGCAGGGAGCCGAACGCGAGCGAGTACGCGGTGACGATCCACTGCCGCTGGTCGGTGCCGAAGCCGAGATCGGCCTGCGCCGAGGGGAGGGCGATGTTCACGATGGTCGCGTCGAGCACGACCATGAGCTGGGCGAGGGCGATGACCGCCAGTGCGATCCAGCGGTGGTTCGGCCTGTCGGAGCCGGAGCCGGAGCCGGTCGTGGTGCCGGCAGCACGGCCGGTCGTCGTCGGTGCCGACCCGGTCGGGGTCGGCACGGTCTGTTCTGCCGTCACGGCAGCCTCCTTCGGAGAAGGGTGGAGGTGGCGGAGCACGCGCCGTCGAGCGCTTCGCGAGGAGGTGGAACCGGATGTGGTGCATCCGTTTGTGTCGAGTGTAGACCGAAACGGAGCCACCGCATCCGTTTGTTCCCAGAATCGTCAACTACCGTCGACGTCGTGAGCACCACCGACACCGCGCACGACCTCGAGCGCCCCCTGCGCGCCGACGCCGCGCGCAACCGCGAGCTGATCCTGCAGACCGCGCGCCGGTGCTTCGCCGAGCGGGGCCTGTCGGTCACGTTGAACGACATCGCGCACGAGGCCGGGGTCGGCGTCGGCACCGTCTACCGCCGGTTCGCCGACAAGGACGCCCTGATCGAGGCGTTGCTCGCCACCAAGTTCGAGGCGATGAACGCCGCCGCCGCCCGAGCCGCGCAGGAGACCGATCCGCGCGAGGCCCTCCGCGTCTACCTGACGGGCGTGTTCGAGTTCCGCGCGCGCGACCGTGCCCTGGCGGACGCCATCGTCCGCGCGGGGAAGGCGCGGCCGTCGATCGTGCACGAGCGGGACCGGCTCGAGCGCCAGGTCGCGACCATCATCGAGCGAGCGGCGGCGTCCGGGGTGGTGCGGGCCGGGTTCAGCTACGCCGACCTGCCGATGCTCACCACGATGGTCGGCGCCGTCGCGGACGCCACACGCGCCCACGACCCCGACGCCTGGCGCCGCTACGCCGAGGTCGTGCTCGAGGGCGTGCTGCCCGGCGGCACCACCGACCCCATGGTCGGTGCCCCGCTCGACCGCGCTGCCATCGAGCGCGCCCTGCACGGCCAGCCCTGACGGTCGCCTGACGCGGTATGCGCCGGGCGGGAGGCTCGTGGCCGTCGGGCACCGCGCCTCCGTGCCGACAGCGGGTCGGCCGCCACCGGCGTCCCGCGCGGTCACGTCCCCAGGGCCGGACCGCTCCAGCCAGCTCGGCAGCACCGCTCCAGCCAGCTCGGCAGCACCGCTACAGCCAGCTCGGCAACCAGTAGTGCGACCGGACGAAGTCCCACGGCATCTGCAAGCCGGTCCACATCGGGTACCAGTACGCCGACGCGAGCACGACGACACCGAGGTACACGCCGACCCAGACCAACGCCCGGGTCCGCCGCGGCCGCGGGTCGGTCCGAGAGCCGGCGACGAGTCCGATCGCCGCAGCCAGGGCGATGACGAGGAACGGCTCGAACGTCACCGTGTAGAACTGGAACACCGTGCGGTCGGTGTACAGCAGCCAGGGCAGGTACCCGCCCGCGACACCGATGAGCACGAAGCCGTACTCCCACCGGCGCCGCAGCACGAAGAGCACGAGCAGCGCGACCGCCGCGATCACCGAGGCGTACCAGACGAACGGGTTCGCGATGCCGGTGATCGCCTCGCCGCAGCGGTCCGCCCAGCAGCCGTCCTGGCCGCGGTTCGTCCCGACGTAGTACATCGACGTGGGGCGCTGCATGACGAGCCACAGCAGCGGGTTCGCCTGGTACGAGTGCGGGGTGTGCAGGCCGATGTTGAAGCCGTAGATCTCCGACTGGTAGTGCCACCAGTTCTGGAACGGGTCCGGCACCCACGCGAGCAGTCCCGTCCACCGCTCGCCGCCGGAGGCGATCCAGTTCCGGTCCCACCCACCGGAGGTCCGGAACCACCCCGTCCACGACGCCAGGTAGGTCACGGCAGCGACCGGCACGGTGAGCAGGAACGTCACCGGCGCCTGCTGCAGGAAGGCGCTCGAGGACCAGAACGTCACGCCCGCTCGGCGGCGCATCACCATGTCGCTCAGCACGGAGTACAGGGCGAAGAACGCCAGGAAGTACAGGCCGGACCACTTCGTCGCGGACGCCAGACCGAGGGCGACGCCCATCGCGACGAGCCACGGCCGCCAGACCAGCACCGGCCCCCAGAGCGTGTCGCCGCCGCCGTCCGCCCGGCGTCGGACCCAGTCGTCGAGCCGCCGCTGCGTCCACCGCCGGTCGAGCAGCAGCGCACCCGCGCCGAGCACGACGAAGAAGGTCAGGATGCCGTCGAGCAGCGTCACGCGCGACAGCACGATCGCCTGGCCGTCGATCGCGAGCAGGAAGCCGGCGAGCGTCCCGATCGCGGTCGAGCGGAACAGCGAGCGGGCGATGACCGCGGTCAGGAACACGGTCGCGGTGCCGAGCACGGCGACCGTGAACCGCCACCCGAACGAGCTGTCGGCGCCGAACAGCAGCATCCCGAGGCCGATCAGGTACTTCCCGAGCGGCGGGTGCGCGATGAACTCCGCCGCCCTCGAGTACAGGTCGGTCTCGCCGTCCGCGAAGCGCTGGTCGGTCGTCGGGGCGCCGTCGTCGGAGGAGTTCGCCGGCCAGGTGCCCTCGTAGCCGAGGTGCACGATCGACCAGCCGTCCTTGACGTAGTACGTCTCGTCGAACACGAGCGAGTGCGGGTGTCCGAGTCCCACCAGACGGAGCACGGCCGCCAGCAGCGTCACCGCGATCGGACCCGTCCAGCGCCACACGGCGACCCGCCGCGACGTCGAGAGGACCCGACCCCACCAGTCGTCGAGGCGGGAGCCGGCCGGTCCGTCGACGAGGGCGGTGCGGTCGTCGGTCAGCTCGCTGGTCATCGCCTGCATCCTACGGATCGCCGCCACGGCGGACCTGGCACCAGAATGGGGAGGTGATCGTCCTCGCAGCAACGCCCATCGGCAACCTCGGCGACGCGTCTCGTCGTCTCGTCGAGACCCTCTCGAACGCGAGCGTGGTGGCCGCCGAGGACACCCGGACCGCGATCCACCTGATGCGTGCGCTCGGCATCGAGAACCGCCCGCGCCTGATCGCCCTCCACGAGCACAACGAGCGCGCGAAGGCCGCCGAGGTGGTCGAGCTCGCCCGCGACGAGGACGTGGTGGTCCTCACCGACGCGGGCATGCCCGCGATCAGCGACCCGGGCTTCCCCCTCGTGGAGGCCGCGGCGGCCGCCGGGGTGACCGTCACCGCCCTGCCCGGGCCGTCCGCGGTGCTCATGGCGCTCGCCGTGTCGGGCCTGCCGACCGACCGGTTCAGCTTCGAGGGCTTCCCGACCCGCAAGGCGGGGGAGCGCCGTCGTCTCTTCGCGTCCCTGGCCGGTGAGCAGCGGACGATGGTGTTCTTCGAGTCACCGCACCGGCTCCCCGACACGCTCGCCGACATGGCCGCGGGCTTCGGGGACGACCGCCGCGCGGTCGTGTGCCGCGAGCTCACGAAGCTGCACGAGGAGGTCCGCCGCGACTCGCTCGCCGCGCTCGCCGCCTGGGCAGCCGACGGGGTGCGTGGTGAGATCTGCGTGGTCGTCGAGGGCTCGACCGGCGCGCTCGACGTGACGAGCATCGAGGACGGTGTGCGGCTCGTGCTCGAGCGGGTCGCCGCCGGGTCGCGCATGAAGGAGGCCGCCGCGGCGGTCGCGGACGCGACCGGCCTGTCGAAGCGCGACCTGTACGAGGGCGCGCTCGCCGCGCGGTAGGGCCGACCACCGTCGGTCTGGAGGCGCGGGGCGGGCCCGCCACCCGCCTCCCGTCCGGTTCTCCACAGGCGGCGCGCGGGGCGCGTCACGCGGCTCCGGCCCGCCCGTAGGATGGTCCGCATGTCCGACGGGTCCTCGTTCAGCATCACCACGCCGATCTTCTACGTGAACGACGTGCCCCACATCGGGCACGCCTACACCGAGGTCGCCGCGGACTTCATGGCACGGTGGCACCGGCAGCGGGGCGACGACGCCTGGCTGCTCACGGGGACCGACGAGCACGGCCAGAAGATCCTCCGGACCGCCAGCGCGAACGACGTGTCCCCGAAGGAGTGGGCCGACCGGCTCGTCACCGACGCGTGGAAGCCGCTGCTCGACACGGTCGACGTGGCGAACGACGACTTCATCCGCACGACCGACGAACGGCACGAGCGCGGCGTGACCGCGTTCCTGCAGAAGCTGTACGACGACGGCTACATCTACGCCGGCGAGTTCGAGGGCTTCTACTGCGTCGGGTGCGAGGAGTACAAGCAGCCGAGCGACCTCGTGCCCGGCACCGGTCCGTACGAGGGCCAGCAGGTCTGCGCGATCCACTCGATCCCCGTCGAGGTCCTCGCCGAGCGCAACTACTTCTTCCGGATGAGCGACTTCGAGCAGCGCCTGCTCGACCTGTACGAGTCGAACCCACAGTTCATCCAGCCCGAGAGCGTCCGCAACGAGATCGTCTCCTTCGTGAAGCAGGGCCTGCGCGACCTGTCGATCTCGCGCTCGAGCTTCGACTGGGGCATCACGATCCCCTGGGACCACGACCACGTGCTCTACGTGTGGTTCGACGCCCTGCTGAACTACGTTACCGCCCTCGGCTACGGGTCGGACGACGACGAGGCGTTCCAGCGCCTCTGGCCGAGCGTGCACATCGTGGGCAAGGACATCGCCCGCTTCCACGCGGTGATCTGGCCCGCGATGCTCATGGCGGCGGGTCTCCCGGTGCCGGAGCGCGTGTTCGGTCACGGCTGGCTGCTCGTCGGCGGCGAGAAGATGTCGAAGTCGAAGCTCACCGGCATCGCGCCGTCGGAGATCACCGACACCTTCGGCTCGGATGCCTTCCGCTACTACTTCCTCCGCGCCATCACCTTCGGGCAGGACGGCAACTTCAGCTGGGAGGACATCTCCGCCCGGTACTCGGCCGACCTCGCGAACGGCTTCGGTAACCTCGCCTCGCGTCTCGTCGCGATGCTGCAGAAGTACTTCGACGGTGCCGTGCCGTCGCGCGGCGAGCTGACCCCGTCGGACGAGGCGATCGACGCGCTCGCGGTGTCCGTCACCGAGCGTGCGGACGCCGCGGTCGAGGCCTTCGCGCCGCACGAGGCGATCGCCGCCGTGTGGGAGCTCGTCGACGCGCTGAACGGGTACATCACCGAGCAGGAGCCCTGGGCGCTGGCGAAGGACGAGTCGGCGCGCGAGCGTCTCGGCACCGTCCTGGCGACGGCCCTCCGCGGCCTCGGCACCGTGAACGTCCTCGTGTCCCCGGTGATGCCGAAGGCGACGGAGAAGCTCTGGGCGTCGATCGGTGCCGGCGGATCGGTGACCGAGCAGCGCGTCGACCGCGCCTACGAGTGGCAGGGCGCCGCAACCGTCGTGCCGCTCGGGTCCGGCCTGTTCCCGCGCATCGAGCAGCAGCCCGAGCAGGGCGCAGCGTGACCGACGCGGCGGACGGCTCGCACGTCCGGGCGCGTGGCGAGGGGGCGTCCGGCGGCTCGAAGCGCGACCTGAGCTACCCACCGCTGCCGCAGGCGCTCGTGGTGCCGGTGTACGACAACCACACGCACATGGAGATCGCCGACGGCGTCGGCGAGGGCGGCGACGGTCCGCTCGACTACCGCGAGCACCTCGACCGTGCGTCGAGCGTCGGGGTCCGCGGCGTCGTGCAGGTCGGCACCGACCTGGCGACGTCGGAGTGGTCGGCGCAGATCGCCGCGCGTGAGCCCCGCGTGCTCGCCGCCGTCGCGCTGCACCCGAACGAGGCGCCCGTGCTCGACGAGCAGGGGCTGCTCGACGAGCACCTCGCCGGCATCGAGCGGCTCGCGGCGCTGCCCCGCGTCCGGGCGATCGGCGAGACCGGTCTCGACTTCTTCCGCACCGGCGAGGACGGCCGCGCGGCACAGGTCCGCTCGTTCGAGGAGCACATCCGCATCGCGAAGGAGCACGACCTCGCGCTGACGATCCACGACCGTGACGCGCACGAGGCCGTGGTCGAGGTGCTCGACCGCGTGGGCGCTCCCGAGAAGACCGTCTTCCACTGCTTCTCCGGCGGTCCCGACCTCGCCCGGCTCTGCGCCGAGCGCGGCTGGTACATGTCCTTCGCCGGCACCGTCACGTTCAAGAACGCCCAGTCGCTCCGAGACGCCCTGCAGGTCGCGCCGCGGCACCTGGTCATGATCGAGACGGACGCCCCGTTCCTCACGCCGACGCCGTACCGCGGCCGGCCGAACGCGCCGTACCTGATCCCGCTCACGCTCCGGTCGATGGCCGAGACCCTCGGTACCGACCCGTCGATGCTCGCGGCGCAGATCGCCTCGACGACCGAGCTCGTCTACGGTGCGTGGGACGCCGAGCC
Organism: Curtobacterium uvaldense; assembly: GCF_028307415.1. Classification (NCBI taxonomy): domain Bacteria; kingdom Bacillati; phylum Actinomycetota; class Actinomycetes; order Micrococcales; family Microbacteriaceae; genus Curtobacterium; species Curtobacterium uvaldense. The sequence continues at coordinate 31,202 of NZ_JAQMHU010000019.1, forward strand.
CGTCACGGTGGACCAGTAGTCGTGGGCGCACTGCTCGGCCCGGCGGAGATCCGGGACCTCGCCGCCAAGCTCGACGTCACCCCGACGAAGAAGCTCGGCCAGAACTTCGTGCACGACGCCAACACCGTGCGCCGCATCGTCTCGGCCGGCCGGGTCACGCCGGACTCCCGCGTGCTCGAGATCGGACCGGGGCTGGGCTCCCTGACCCTCGGGCTGACCGAGACCGGCGCGTCCGTCACCGCGGTGGAGATCGACGGTCGGCTCGCAGCCCAGCTGCCCGCGACCGTCGCGGCGATGCAGCCGGACGCGCGCCTGCGGGTCGTGCACCAGGACGCGCTCGCGGTGACCGCGGACGAACTGCCCGAGGCTCCGACGCACGTCGTGGCGAACCTGCCGTACAACGTCTCCGTCCCCGTGCTGCTGCACCTGCTCGCGACCTTCCCGACCATCGAGCGGGTGCTCGTCATGGTGCAGGCCGAGGTCGGCCACCGCATCGCCGCCGGGCCGGGCAGCAAGGTCTACGGGGCGCCGAGCGTCAAGGCCGCCTGGTACGGGTCGTGGTCGACCGCCGGGCAGATCAGCCGCCAGGTCTTCTGGCCGGTGCCGAACGTCGACAGCGTGCTCGTCGGGTTCGACCGTCGTGAGCGCCCGGGGGACGAGACGCTGCGCGCGCAGGTCTTCGAGCTCGTCGACGGGGCGTTCCAGCAGCGCCGGAAGATGCTCCGGCAGAGCCTGTCCGGGGTCCTGGGGTCCAGCGCCCGTGCGTCGGAGCTGCTGACCGCGGCCGGTCTCGACCCGACCGCTCGGGGTGAGGCGCTGTCGCCGGACGACTTCGTGCGCCTCGGACGGACGGTCCTCGCCGCCGCCTGACGGCAGGCGGTCGTGTCACCGCTCCGGCCCGGTGGTCGTCGTGTCGGCGACGGAGCCCTAGGCTGACCGCGTGCACGCTCCGACCTCCCGTCTCGCCCTGGCGATCACGCTCTTCTTCCTCGCGGGCGGTGCACTCGTCGTGGTCGTCGCCGTCGTCGCCCTCGTCCGTGACGCCGGCGACGATGCTGCCTGGGCAGCCGCCCTGTTCGGAGCAGGCCTGGCGGCGTGGGGACTCTGGTTCAACCAGCTCGCGGACGAGGACGAGGACGGGGCGTCCACCGAGGCCGAGCCGCGGGCTGCGAGGAGCTCCATCGGCACCCTGGCGATGGTCGCCGTCCTGGCCGGGGGCGCCTTCTGGGTGCTCCGTGGACCGCTCGACAGGACGCTGGCCGAGTCGCTCCTCGTCACCGCCATCGTGCTGGGGCTCTGGGCGTTGAACCGGGGTCTCGACGCGCGGATCCGGCGTCGGCGCGCCGCCGGCGAGGTCGACTGACGGAGCAGCGTGCTCCCGCCGGCGTCGGCGCCGGCGCCGGCACCGGTGCCAGCACCGGCCCGACCCCGACCCCGGCCTGACGGTCGACGTGCACACGTCTCCTCGCCCGGGGCTGATCCGCCCGTGGTGCGTGGCTCAGTGACCGCGGCCGGCCATCGCCTCGAGGATCTGCTGGTGCGTCCCGTCGCGCTCGGCCCAGCGCAGCGGCTGGACGTCCTGCACGAGGATCTCCGGCGCGGCACCGGAGTCGAGCAGACCCATCACCTCGTCCGTGAAGGCGTCGAGGGGCATCCCGCCGAAGTCGGCGCCACCCATCAGGTCCGTCTGCACGGCCGGCGGGGCGAGCTCCAGCACCGCCACCGAGCTGCCGACGAGCTGCTGCCGGAGCGCCTGCGTGTACGAGTGCACCGCGGCCTTCGTGGCGCTGTAGGTCGGGGTCGCGGTCAGCGGGACGAAGGCCAGACCGGACGACACCGTGATCAGCGTCGCCGCCGGCCGGGAGAGCAGGTGCGGCAGGAAGGCGTCGATGAGCCGGATCGTCCCGACCAGGTTGGTCTGGACGGTCGCGAGTGCGTCGTCGATGTGTCCGGGGTCGCGCAGGTCCTCGTTGCGCATGATGCCCGACATCGTGACGACGGTGTCGAGCTCCGGCCAGCGGGTCGTCACGTCCGCTGCCGCGCTCGCGATGGAGTCCGCGTCGGCGACGTCGATCGCGACGGTACCGAAGCCGTGCTCGGCGGCGAGGGCGTCCAGGCGGTCCTGGCGGCGGCCGCCGATGACGACGGTGCTGCCGGCGGCCTGCAGGCGCTGCGCGAGGGCGAGCCCGAGGCCCGAGGTCGCGCCGGAGATGAAGACGGTGCTGTTCGTGGTGTCCATGCCGACCACGATGCTCCTGCGCGCGGGGCTCCTCCAGGGCGCGGGCATCGGGGGACCGGCGGTCCCTGGCTCCGCTCCGGCCGAGACGGCACGATGGGGGGATGGACCGCCCCGCGCTCGCCGACTTCCTGCGCCGCCGCCGCGAGCTGCTGCGCCCCGAGGACGTCGGCCTCGGCAGCGGTCCCCGTCGGCGGACCCCCGGACTCCGTCGAGAGGAGGTCGCCGCACTCGCCGGGATGAGCGTCGACTACTACACGCGGCTCGAGCAGCAGCGGGGCCCGCAGCCGTCGGAGCAGATGGTCGCGGCGATCGCCCGGGCCCTGCGGTGCAGCCTCGACGAACGCGACCACCTGTTCCACCTCGCCGGGCACACGGCGCCGGTCCGGATGCACCGCGCGGACCACGTGGACCCCGCGATCCTGCGTGTGCTCGACCGGCTCGAGGACACCCCGGCGATCGTCGTGAGCCACCTCGGTGAGACGCTCGTCGAGAACCGGCTCGCTCGGGCACTGCTCGGCGGATCCGTCGACCTGCCCGGCAACGAGCGCTACCAGGCGTGGCGCTGGTTCGTCTCGGGGACGGAGCAGGCGAAGTACGCGCCCGAACAGCACGAACGACTCGGTCGGGTCGTGGTCGCGTCGCTCCGCGCGGCCGTCGGGCTCGCGGGGCCGAGCGACCGTCGGGCGACGGAGCTCGTCGCCGAACTGCAGCGCCGCAGCCCGCAGTTCCGGGAGCTCTGGGAACGCCACGAGGTCGCGACCCGCTGGTCGGACGACAAGACCATCGTGCAGCCCGAGCTCGGCCGGATCACCGTCGACTGCCAGGTGCTCCACACCGACGACCAGGCGCAGGCGCTCCTGTTGTTCACCGCGCCCGCGGGGAGCGAGGACGCGCAGAAGCTCGAGCTCCTCGGCGTCGTCGGCACGCAGCAGTTCGGCGCCGACCGCGTCGCGCGCTGATCCTCAGTCCGCCGACGCACCCCGTGCCCGCAGGGCCGCGACGACGGCTTCGGGGTCGTTGCACCGGAACCGCAGCGACCGCGCCCCGCGGATCGCGACCTGCACGCCGGGTCCGCCGTCGAGCAGCACCGCCGTGCCGCCGGGGACGAGCCGGATGCCGAGCCCGCCGGAGTTGCCGCCCGTCATGTGCACGACCTCGGCCGACGTGATCTGCTCGGGGGCGACGCGCCGCCGGTACCACCAGGGGCGGACACGGACCTCGAGCACCTCGTCGACCCGCACCGTCATCCGCATGGTCATCATCCCGATGCCGAGCGCCACCGTGACGGCGAGGGTGACCACCAGCACGCCGACGTCCGACGCCGTCGGCGGCTGGTCCTGCCACCCCGCCGGCACCGCGAGCACGAGCGTCGCGATCCCGACGGCGGTCGCGATCACGGCCCATCCCACGACGGTCATCACACGGCCTGGACGGAGGGTCTCCTCGTACGCGGGGTAGGACATGCGTTCCACCCTCGCACACCCGGCGCTCCGGCACGAGGTGACCCCGCCGCGATGGCACGAGGCGACCGCGCGCGGACGCACGCCGCAATCCCGCGTCACACACCTGGCACCCCCAGGGGGAGCGTGCCTAGGGTGGCCCGGTGACAACTCCGCGCGTGTACGTCATCCACGAGAACCCCGAGTGGTTCCCGCCGTTCGCCGCTGCCTTCGCGGCAGAAGGGGTGCCGGTCGAGGAACTCCTGCTCACCGACGGCGGTGCCCTGGGCAGCATCGACCTCACCGCCGAGCCGGCTCCGGGCGTCTACTGGTCGCGGATGTCCGCGTCGAGCCACACCCGCGGCAACGAGCACAGCAAGGAGTACGCCCGCGCGCTGCTCGGCTGGCTCGAGCGCTCCGGTGCGACGGTCGTGAACGGCAGCCACGTGCTCGAGCTCGAGGTGTCGAAGGTCGCCCAGCACGGGCTCCTCCGGGACGCCGGCTTCGACGTGCCCCGCACGACCGCGGTCTTCGGGTCGGCCGCCCTGCAGGACGCCGCGCGGACCTTCACGGACGGGCAGGACGTCCCGTTCATCACGAAGCACAACCAGGGCGGCAAGGGCCTCGGCGTCCGCCGTTTCGACACCCTCGCCGAGTTCGACGCGTACGTCGACAGCCCCGAGTTCGAGGCCCCCGTCGACGGCATCACGCTGCTCCAGGAGCTGCTGACCGCCCGCGAGCCGTTCATCACCCGAGCCGAGTTCGTCGGCGGCGAGTTCGTCTACGCGGTCCGTGTCGACACGAGCGCCGGCAGCTTCGAGCTCTGCCCGGCCGACGCGTGCGAGGTGCCCCAGGCCATCGCCGGCGCCGTCTGCGACGTGCCCGGCGCCGAGACGACCGGCACCGGGGCACCGGGCGCACCGGCCGCCTTCAGCATCCGTGACGAGGTCACGGCCCACCACCCGCTCGTGCAGCAGCTCCGGACGTTCCTCGCCGACCAGCGCATCCAGGTCGCGGGTGTCGAGTTCATGGAGACCACGGACGGCCGCACGGTCGTCTACGACGTGAACACGAACACGAACTACAACCCCGCCGTCGAGGCGGTCGCGCCGGTCTCCGGTCCGCGCGCGATCGCGCGCTTCACCGGCGCGCTCCTCGAGCAGGCGTACGCCACGTCGGCGACCACGGCCTGAGACGACACCACCCACCGGCCTGGAGGCTCGTGGCGGGCCCGCCCCGCGCCTCCCGGCCGTCACGACACACCTGAGGAACCACTCGTGCGATTCGGATACTGGACCCCGCTCTTCGGCGGCTGGCTGCGCAACGTCGAGGACGAGGACATGCCCGTCACCTTCGACTACGTGAAGCGGCTGGCGCAGCGTGCCGAGCGGATCGGCTTCGACCTGACGCTCGTGCCGGAGCTCAACCTCAACGACATCAAGGGCACGGCCGCGCCGAGCCTCGAGGCGTGGGCGCTCGCGGCCGCGCTGGCCGCGACGACCGAGCGGCTCGAGATCATGGCCGCGATGCGTCCGGGCTACCACCTGCCTGCGGTGACGGCGAAGCAGGCCGCGACCATCGACGAGATCTCCTGTGGTCGCTTCACGTTCAACGTCGTGAGCGCGTGGTGGGCGGAGGAGGCCCGTCAATACGGCGGCATCTTCTCCGAGCACGACGACCGCTACGCGCGGACCGAGGAGTTCGTCGCGATCCTCAAGGGCCTCTGGGCCGAGACGCCGTTCTCGTTCACGGGCGAGTACTACGACGTGCAGAACACGCACCTCGAGCCGAAGCCGCGGGTCACCCCGCGCATCTACGCCGGCGGCGAGAGCGAGGCGGGCAAGAGCTCGATCACCCGCTTCGCCGACGCGTACCTGACGCACGGCGGCACCGTCGACGAGCTCCGCACGAAGATCGACGAGATGAAGCGTCGCCGCGAGGACGCCGGCGCCGCGCCGTTCGAGGCGTTCGGCATGGCCGCGTACGTGATCGTCCGCGAGACCGAGGAGGAGGCGCAGGCCGAGCTGGCCCGCATCACCGACGTCCGCCACGGGAAGGCGTACGAGTCGTACCAGGACTTCATCTCGAAGTCGCAGCTCGAGCACGTCCCGTCGCTCGAGGACTACTCGGTGTCGAACCGCGGTCTGCGCCCCGGGTTCGTCGGCACGCCGCAGCAGGTCGCCGACCGGATCCGCGAGTTCGAGGACGCCGGGGTCGACACGCTCCTGCTGCAGTTCTCGCCGCAGGCCGAGGAGATGGAGCGCTTCGGCGAGCAGGTCATCCCGCTCGTCCGCGCCGCCGTCCCCGCCGAGCCGGTCGCCTGATGGCGGCCGAGGACGACTGGGCGTTCGAGACGCGGCAGATCCGGGCCGGCTTCACGGCCGACCCGGGCTTCGGAGCGAACGTGCCCCCGATCGCGCAGAGCGCGGCCTTCGTGTACCCCTCGGGCGAGGACGCGGCGGCACGGTTCATGCTCGACGCACCTGGACACACCTACACACGCGTCAACAACCCGTCGGCGGCGGCCCTGGAGCGACGCGTCGCGGACCTCGAGGGCGGGGTCGGAGCACTGGCGCTGGCGTCCGGTCAGGCGGCGACCTCGCTGGCGGTGCTCGGCGTCGCGCGGGCGGGCGCCCACGTCGTCTCGTCGGCGTCGCTCTACGGTGCGACCTACACGCTCTTCCACTCGACGCTGAGCGACCTCGGCATCACGTTCACCTTCGTGCAGGACCCGACGGACCTCGACGAGTGGCGCGCCGCGGTCCGTCCGGAGACGCGGGCGTTCTTCGGCGAGAGCATCCCGAACCCGCGTGGCGACGTGCTCGACTTCGCGGGGGTCGCCGGTGTCGCGCACGACGCCGGGGTGCCGCTCATCGTCGACAACACCATCGCGACGCCGTACCTCGTGCGACCGATCGAGCACGGCGCGGACATCGTCGTGCACTCGGCGACGAAGTACCTCGCCGGCCACGGCAGCGCCGTCGCCGGGATCATCGTCGACGGCGGGAACTTCGACTGGGCGGCGCAGGCGGAGAAGTACCCGCAGCTCACGACGGTCGAGCAGTCCGGGTTCGCCGGGACGGCCTTCGCCGAGAAGTTCGGCCGCCGCGCGTTCATCCAGCGCACCCGGTCGAAGCTGTCCGCCGACCTCGGCCCCGCGATCGCCCCGTTCAACGCCTTCCTCGTCCTGCAGGGCATCCAGACGCTGTCGCTGCGCATGGACCGGCACGTGGCGAACGCGGCCGCGGTCGCCTCGTGGTTGGACGGACACGCGCAGGTCGAGCACGTGCACTACGCCGGGCTGCCCTCGTCGCCGTGGCACCACCTGCAGCAGCGCTACGTGCCGAAGGGGCCGTCGGCCGTGCTGGCGTTCGACCTCGCCGGTGGGGTCGCTGCCGGTCGCCGGTTCGTCGCCGCGCTCGAGCTCTTCGACCACGTGTCGAACCTGGGTGACGTCCGGTCGCTCGTCGTGCACCCCGCGTCGACGACCCACGTGCAGATGACCCCGCAGCAACGCGCGGCCGCCGGCGTCGGGGAGGGCATGATCCGCCTGTCGATCGGTCTGGAGCACGTGGACGACATCTTGGCCGACCTGGCTCGCGGGTTCGCGGCGGCGGGGACCTCGGCGTAGTCCGCGGCCCGGCGCGGGGAGGATAGGTTGGACGCATGACCTCGCTGGCCGCACCGACCCGCGTGCGGGTGCGCGCTCCCGGCAAGATCAACGTGTTCCTGTCCGTCGGCGCGCTGCAGGACGACGGCTACCACGACGTGGCGACCGCGTACCAGGCGGTGTCGCTGTACGAGGACGTCACCGCGGAAGCGGCCGACGACTTCTCCGTGCGCTTCACGGGACCGATCGACACCAGTGCGGTCCCGACCGACGACTCGAACCTGGCGATCCGCGCCGCGCGTCTCGTGGCCGAGGCCGCCGGGCACCGGGGCGGCGTCCGGCTCACCATCGACAAGCAGGTCCCCGTCGCCGGCGGGATGGGCGGGGGATCGGCCGACGCCGCGGCGACCCTGCTCGCGTGCGACACCCTCTGGGGCACCGCCCTCGGGCGGGACGAGCTGCTGCGGCTCGCGGCCCGACTCGGCGCGGACGTCCCGTTCGCCTTCGCCGGCGGCACCGCCGTGGGGACGGGTCGCGGCGACGAGCTGAGCCCGGCGCTCGCCAAGGGGGAGTTCCACTGGGTCCTCGCGCTCAGCGAGGACGGTCTCTCCACCCCTGCTGTCTACCGGGCGCTCGACGAGCACCGGGAGCGCTACCGGGCCGACATCCGCCCGGCTCCCACGACCCCCGTCGTCGAGGCGAACGTGCTCCAGGCGCTCCGTGCCGGCGACGCGGACCTGCTCGCGGACTGCCTGCACAACGACCTGCAGGCACCCGCGATGCGGCTGCAGCCGGGGCTCGCGGCGACGATCGAGGCGGGGGAGAAGGCCGGCGCGCTCGCGGGCATCGTCTCGGGGAGCGGCCCGACGGTCGCGTTCCTGGTCGCCGACCGCGATGCTGCGCTCGAGGTGCAGGTCGAGCTCAGCGCCTCCGGGCTCGTCGCGCTCCGGGCGACCGGCCCGGTGCACGGTGCCCGCGTCGTGCACTGACCACCGGACCCGCGGTGCCGACTGACCACCGGACCTACGGTGCCGTCGGGGCTCAGTCGCGGACGAACTCCGTGATGACGACCCGACCGGTCCGCCACTTCTGCTCGACGTGGAAGCCGTGCTCGGCGAGCACCTCGGTCGTCTCCGGCTGGATGTTGCGGGCCTTCGGGGTGCCGCCGACGAACCACACGGTGTCGATGTCACCGAGGCGTGCCGGGATCGTCGACGCCAGGTCGCCGTTCTCGTTCCAGAGCACGCCCGTCTCGGCGCCGTTCTTCCGGATGCCCAGGTCGGTCATCCCGGTGAACGCCCAGGGGTAGGAGACGCGGATGATCTCCGCGGTGGACGTCGGGTGCCCGTAGACGCTGCCGAAGACGACGCCCTCGTTGGCGCCGGTGTTCGCCCCACGCTCGGCGGCGATGATCGACGCGGCGTTCGCCCAGGTCGACTCCTGCTTCGACCGGGGCGTCTTGACGTCGATCGCGCTCGGGACGCTGATGACGAGGAAGACCGCGAGCAGCGCGGCGATCAGGGCCTTCCGCCGCAGGGCGGTGATCGCGAGCGCGATGAGGAGCGCGACGAACGGCATGCTCAGCGATGCGTACTTGGGGGAGTAGAGGTGCTTGCCGAGTGCCGTCGCGGCGAGCAGTGCCCCGGTCGGCAGCAGTGCCAGCGGCAGGGCGATCCGGACCGACTGTGCCCGGAGGAGCGCGCGGACGGTGGGGACGCGGCGGTGTGCGGCGACCAGGGACACGACGACACCGATGACGAGGAGCGTCCACGCGACCGCGGCGTACGAGTCGATCCCGCCGAACCACGAGGTGGCGAACACCTGGCGCGGGGTGCGCTGCGTGATGCCCGAGATCCACGCGACCTGCTTGGACTGCTCCGTGACCTCGAGCACGAGCGGCGACGCGAGGAGCGCGGCAGCTGCGGCGGCGACGACCCAGCGGACGAGGACGACACGGCCCACGAGCGGGTCACCGGCGTCCGACCTCCGGGTCCACGTACGCGATCGGCGCTCGGCCAGCCACGTCCAGGCCAGGGCCGCCGCGTGTGCGACCACGGCGAGCGCGAGGTACACGTTGAAGCAGACGGCCAGGAGCGCGAGCAGCCCGTAGGCGACCCACCAGCGGATGCTCGACGCCCGCGTCGCCCCGGACCGGGTGCGTCGGACGGCCGTGATGCCGACGAGCGTCAGTGCGACGGCCAGGGTCGTGACGGTCGCGTAGGGGCGGCCCTCGGACCCGGCCCACTGCACGCGGGGGATCGCGAGGAACACGAGCCCGGCGACGATGCCGAGCCGACGACCACCCAGGCGGCGTCCGAGTGCGACGACGAGCCCGGCGGTGACGCCGATGGCGAGTGCGCTCGGGAAGCGGAGGGTGAACGGCGTGTACCCCACGAGCCAGAACCAGGCGTGGATGAGTGCGTAGTACAGGCCGTGCACGGCGTCCACGTTGTGGAGTTCGGCCCAGAGCTGCGGCCAGCTGCGCGTGGCGCTGGTGACCGTCGCGGCCTCGTCGTACCAGAGCGAGGGGACCCAGGCGAAGAGCGCGCCCGTGACGACGCCGAGCGCACCCACGGTGAGTTCGGGGGTCCGGACTGCTGCGACACGCAGGGCCGTGGACGCGGACCGCAGGCGGGTACGGACCGGCGCGACCCCGGCGGAGGCGGGGACGTGGATGGTGCCGGTCTGTGGTGCAGTCACGCCCGCGACGGTAGCGCGCACGGCTGGGCGCGTGCCCCGTACCGCTGTCCCCTCCGTGAGAGTTCGCCATGCCGTAGGGTCACGGACACCATGACGACACTCCGCATCCGAGACGCCGCGCGGTACCTGGGCGTCAGCGACGACACCGTCCGGCGCCTGGTCGACGCCGGCACGCTGCCCCGTTCCGAGGACCCGTCCGGCCGCACGGTGGTCGAGGGGCGGGACCTCGCCGCGTACGTCCGCGGTCGTGACGCCGGGCTCGACGACCCGTCCGGTGTCCGCAGCTCGGCGCGGAACCGCTTCGTCGGCATCGTCACCGACCTGGTCGTCGAGGGGGTGGTCGCCCAGGTGGAGCTGCAGGCCGGCCCGAACCGCGTGGTGTCCCTGATGACCGCCGAGGCCGTCCGCGACCTCGGGCTCGAGGTCGGTTCCGTCGCGGTCGCGTCCGTCAAGGCCACGATGGTCACCGTCGAGGTGCCGGAGCAGCCGGAGCGCGCGCGGTGACCACGCCCGACCCCGCCACGCCCGACCCCGCCGTGTCCGACCCCGCCGTGTCCGACCCGGCCACGCCCGACCCGGCCACGCCCGACCCCACAGCGCTCGCCGCCCGGAGGCGGAGCACCTCGCGCACGGCCGCGCTCGACGGTGCCGGGCAGGCGGCGCTCGACGCGCTCGCCGGCGCCCGGGTCCTCGTCGTCGGAGCGGGCGGGCTCGGCGCACCCGTCCTGACGTACCTGGCCGGCTCCGGGCTCGGCCGGATCACGATCGTCGACCACGACACGGTGGACACGTCGAACCTGGCGCGACAGACGCTGTTCGCTGCCGCCGACGTGGGGCGCTCGAAGGCGGCGTGCGCAGCCGACCGGGTGCGCGGCGTCGACGCCGTCGTCGAGGTCGTCGCCCTGACCGAGCGCTTCCGCCCCGAGCACGTCGCCGACCACGACGTGGTGGTCGACGCGGCGGACAGCGTCGAGGTCACCCGTGCCGTCTCCGACGCGTGCGCCGCGGCGGGCGTGCCCTTCGTCTGGGGCACCGCGCTCGGCTACGACGGACAGGTCTCCGTCTTCCACGACGCCGCCGCCGACCCGGTCGACTTCCACGACCTCCACCCCGAGGCGCTGCCGGACGAGGGCTCCTGCGCCGCGGACGGCGTGCTGCCCGCCCTGTGCGGCGCGGTGGGCGCGGTGATGGCGGCGCAGGTCACCGCCCTGGTCGCCGGGCTCGGCGAGCCGCTGCTCGGCCGGGTGCTCACGGTGGACGCCCGTCGGTGGCGCTGGACCGAGAGCGTCCTGCGTCGCGGCCCGGGATCGGTCCGTCCCGCGCCGTCGGCGGTCGCGGAGCCGCCGCGGATCGCCCCCGCCGAGCTGGCACGACGACTCGGTGACGACGGTGCGGACGACGTCGCCGGCGACCGGATCGTCCTCGTCGACGTCCGGACCGAGGCGGAGCGCGCGACCGGGGTCATCCCGGGCTCGCGGACCCCGGACGACCTCGGCGGCTCCGGGGCGGTCGACGAACTGGTCGTCGTGTGTGCGTCCGGGAAGCGTGCCACCGCCTGGGCACGACAGGCCATCGCGGACCGTCCGGCGGGGGCGTCGTCCGTCACGGTCCTCGACGGCGGGATCACCGCATGGGGTCAGGAGGGCCACCCGATTACCTCCTGACCGCAGGTGCGGCTAGGATCGCCCCGTGAAGACGCTCCTGCGAACCTCTGTTGCGATCGCGCTCCTGGTCGTCGTCGGGACGAGCCTCGCCGCGTGCACGACCCGGCCCGCCACCGGCGGCGCGACGGGGAGCAGCGCGACGGGCACCTCGGCGAGCGGCACCGCCACGGGCAGCACGGGCCCGACCGGGTCGATCACGGTCTTCGCGGCCGCCTCGCTCCAGCGCACCTTCACGGAGCTCGGGGAGCAGTACGAGCGGCGGCACCCGGGGACCACGGTCACGTTCTCGTTCGCCGGTTCGAGCGACCTCGTCTCGCAGATCCGCAACGGCGCCCCCGCCGACGTGTTCGCCTCCGCCGACGAGGCGACCATGGCGAAGCTCGCGACGACCGACCTGGCGACGGGGTGGCCCCGCGACTTCGCGACGAACACCCTCGAGATCGCCGTCGCACCCGGCAACCCCGAGCAGGTCGCGGACCTCCGCGACCTCACCGCGTCCGACCTGCAGGTCGTCACCTGCGCCGCCCCCGTGCCGTGCGGTGCGGCGACGGCGGAGGTCGAGCGGGCCGCGGGCGTCGAGCTCCGACCGGTGAGCGAGGAGCAGTCGGTCACCGACGTCCTCGGGAAGGTCGAGTCCGGGCAGGCCGACGCCGGGCTCGTCTACGTCACCGACGTCGAGGGCTCCGGGGGGAAGGTCGAGGGCGTCCCGTTCGCGGAGTCGTCCGAGGCCGTGAACACGTACCCGATCGGTGTCCTCAAGGAGTCCGCGAACCCGGTGACCGCCGCGTCGTTCGCCGCGTTCGTCCGCTCCGACGCCGGACGCGAGGTGCTCACGGACGCCGGCTTCGGCGCACCCTGACGACGACCGCGATGCACCGGACGACCAGGACGATGACGAGCAGGCCGCCCCAGCGCCACCAGCGGACCCCCGTGCCGTGGTGGCTCCCGGTCCCCGCGGTCCTCGGCGGACTGTTCGTCGTCGTGCCCGTGGCCGCGATGGTCGGTCGGGTCGACTGGTCGTCGTTCGTCGCCCTGGTCACGGCACCCGCGTCGACCACCGCGCTCGGGCTGAGCCTCGGCACCGCGGCCGCCGCCACCGGGGTCGCGTTCGTCCTCGGCTACCCGCTGGCGGTGCTGTTCGCCCGCTCGACCTCCCGCTGGGTCGGGGTCCTCCGTGCGCTCGTCCTCCTGCCGCTCGTGCTCCCGCCCGTGGTCGGCGGTCTCGCCCTGCTCGCGGCCTTCGGGCGGCTCGGCGTGCTCGGCGCGTTCCTCGACGAGCACGGGCTCCGGATCGCCTTCACCACGACGGCGGTCGTGACGGCGCAGGTCTTCGTGTCGATGCCGTTCCTGGTGTCGTCGATCGAGGGCTCGCTCCGCACCGGCGGCGGTCGCGCCGAACGGGTCGCCGCCACGCTCGGCGCCGGACCGACCCGGACGTTCCTCACCGTCACGACGCCGTGCGTGCTCCCGGGCATCACCTCCGGCCTGGTGCTCTGCGGGGCGCGGGCGCTCGGCGAGTTCGGCGCCACCCTCACCTTCGCCGGCAGCCTGCAGGGGGTCACCCGGACGCTCCCGCTCGAGGTCTACCTGCAGCGCGAGATCGACCCGGACACCGCCGTCGCGCTCGCGCTCGTCCTCGTCGTGGTCGCCCTCGTCGTGATCGGGACGACGACGGTGCGCACCCGCCCGGTGACGACGTGACGGGCGGTGGAGCGGGGCTCGTCGCTCACGTGCTCGTGCCCGAGCGGGACGTCGACGTGCGCCTGACGATCGGCCCCGACGAGTGCGTCGCGCTGGTCGGGCCGAACGGCGCCGGCAAGTCGACCGTCGTCGAGGCCCTCGCCGGCCTCCTCCGCACGCGCGACGGCAGTGTCGTGCTCGCAGGCCGCGACCTGACGTCCGTGCCGACGCACCGCCGCCGGGTCGGCCTGGTCGCACAACGCCCGGACCTCTTCGCCCACCGCACGGTCGCCGGCAACGTCGCCTTCGGCCCGCGTGCCACCGGGGCCGGCCGCCGGGAGGCACGACACCGCGCCGCCACGGCCCTCGCCGCCGTCGGTGCGTCCGTACTCGCCGACCGGTCTCCGACCACGCTGTCCGGTGGGCAGGCGCAGCGTGTCGCGGTCGCCCGTGCCCTCGCGACGGAGCCCGCGCTGCTGCTCCTCGACGAGCCGACCACGGCGCTCGACGTCGACGCCCGCACCGAGGTCCGCGCGGCGCTGCGCGCCGCCCTGCGCGGCCGCCCGACCCTCCTCGTCACGCACGACCCGCTCGAGGCCGTCACGCTCGCCGACCGCGTCGTCGTGCTGCAGGACGGCCGCGTCGTCGAGGAGGGGCGCACCGAGGCCGTCCTCCGGCAACCGCGCACGCCGTTCTCGGCGTCCTTCTCCGGACTGGTGCTCGTCCCCGGGACGGCCACGCCGACCGGGATCGCGCTCGACGGCGGCGGTGAGCTGGCGTCCGCGACGCACACCGTGCCTCCCGGCCGACCCGCGGTCGCGGCCCTGCACCCGACCGCGGCGCGCGTGCGCCGTGACGGGCCGGGGCTGGCACGGACGGTGACCGCGGTGGAACCGCGTGACGGGCTGGTGCGGGTGCACGCGGGTGACCTGGTGGCCGACGTGACCGTCGCGTCGGCCGCGGCCCTCGGTCTGGAGCCGGGCGTGGCCGTGCGGATCGCTGTCGACCCGGACGAGGTCAGCGTCGCCGCGCCCGCGTGACGGTGGCCTAGCCGCCGGCGAACGGGGGCATCACGTCGACGGTCGCGACGCCGTCGAGCGACGTCGAGCGGTCGCGCGTCGTGACCCCGTCGACGAGGTACGAGCACCGCTCCTGCAACGCCGTCCACCGGTCCGGATCGGCCGCCGTGACGCCCCGCAGTGCCGCATCGAGCGTCGTCGCGGCCACCGTGGTCTCGTCCTGGCCGACGGCCGCGCGGGCCGCGGCGAAGAACCGCATCGTCGTCACCGGTCAGCCTCCGATCGCACTCATGCCGCGGGACGGGTGCACGATCCCGTCCGCGTCGTCGCCGTGGTCCCGCGGCTTCGCCCACATCGCGCGTCGCCAGGTGTCGAGCAGGACGTCGTCGTCGGCGCCGGCGCGCAGGGGGCCGAGCAGGTCGACCTCGTCGTCCGAGAACAGGCAGGAGCGCACGTGTCCCTCGGCGGTCAGGCGCGTGCGGGTGCAGTCGGCGCAGAACGACTCGGTGATGCTCGCGATCACACCGACGGTGCCGAGCGCTTCGCCGTCGAGCGTCGACACGCGGTACCGCTCGGCGGGGGCGCCGTCACGCGGCGCCTCGTCGGGCTCGAGCCGGTAGTGCTCGCCGAGCAGGGCGCGGGTCTCCTCCGCCGTGACCATGGTGGCGCCGTCCCAGGCGTGCCCCGGGTCGAGCGGCATCTGCTCGATGAAGCGCAGCTCGTGCCCGCGCTCGAGGCACCAGGCGAGCAGGTCGACGGCGAGGTGGTCGTTCACCCCGCGGAGCAGCACCGCGTTGACCTTGACCCCGAGACCCGCGTCCGCCGCGGCGGCGATGCCCTCGAGCACGCGGTCGAGGAACGGGCGCCGGGTGACCTCGGCGAAGACGTCCGGGTCGACGGTGTCGAGCGAGACGTTGACGCGGCGCAGTCCGGCGTCCGCCAGGGCCTGTGCGCGGTTCGCCAGGCCGATCGCGTTCGTGGTGATCGACAGTTCGACGTCGTGGGCCGAGCACCGACGGACGATGTCGACGAGGTCGGCGCGCAGGAGCGGCTCACCACCGGTGAAGCGGACCTTGCGCACGCCGAGGGTGCCGGCGGCGAGGCCGACCAGACGGTCGATCTCCGCCGCCGTCATGAGCGCGTCGGACGGGATCACGGGCAGCCCCTCCGCCGGCATGCAGTACGTGCATCGGAGGTTGCAGCGCTCGGTGAGCGAGACCCGCAGGTCGACGGCGCGCCGGGCGAACCGGTCGACGAGCCCGGGGTCGTCGACGGGTCGAGGAGGGATGGCCGGCGACTCGCTGCGCACCCGGCGCAGCAGGCCGGTCGAGGGCAGGATCCGCGCCGTCATCCCCGTGATGCTACCCCGCGTCGATGCGGTCGCGGGTGCGGGGGTCCACGGACCGCCACCCACGGGGGTCGAGTCGTCGTCCCCAGCGCACCCAGTCCTCGCGCCGGGTGCGGACGAGCGTGACGACCACGATCACGAGCACCGCGGCGAGGAGCCACCACCGGAACGCGGGCGCCGAGGGCCAGACCCCGCGCAGGGCGATGGCGAGGTTCAGGGCCATCCACTCCCACCGACCCGAGAGGACCACGAAGGGGATGAGGAGCAGCGCGTACCAGGGGTACCGCGGGGTCACGGCGAGGAAGGTCACACCGATCATGAACACCTCGGCGGACCACGGCCGTGCGGGGTCCGCGAGGCGCCAGGACACCACGGCGGCCAGGAGCACCACGAGCCCGACGACGATCGTCGCCGCATCGCCCTTGATCACGGACGAGACCAGGGCGAACCGGGAGCCGTCCTCGTAGCCCTCCTCGGACAGGTAGCCGGGCAGGTACCCGAGGACCTTCACGCCGGTCGTGAGCACGTAGGGCACGTAGAGCAGCGCGAACGTGGCGATGCCGACGGGGACCGCCCACCAGTACCGCCACCGGCCGAGCAGGGGCGGGTAGACGATCGCCGGGATGAGCTTGGTGGCCGTCGCCGCACCGAGGGCGATCCCGCCCCAGATCGGCCGACCGAAGGCGACGAGTACGACGCCCGCCGTGGCGAGGGCGGCACCGACGACGTCGACGTGCGAGTTCGTGACCGCCTCGGACGCGACGAGCGGCGACCAGGCCCACAGCGCGGCCCACCAGGTCGGGCGGCCGACGCGACGGAGCACCGCGACCAGACCGATCGTGACGCCGAGGGAGACGAGGAGTCCCGCGACCTGGAACGGCATGTACTGCGCGGTCGCGGGCACGAAGGCGCGCACACCGGCGAACCACAGCTGCGCCATCGGCGGGTAGATCGTGGTCACGTCCGGCCGGTTGATGGCGACGCAGTGCCCGTCGGCTCCGTCGCCGAGCCCGCGCATCCGCGGCTCGAGCGGCTTGCAGGTGCCGTCGATCTTGTCCGGGAACAGCCAGTCCGGGCGCAGGTCGGCCAGCGCGTTCGACTGCGGCGTGTGGGCGTACGGTGAAATGCCGGCGTGTTGCACGATGCCGTCCCAGGCGTACCGGGCAGAGTCGGTACTGGTGTTCGGCGGGCCGACGAGCGCCGCGATGCCGACCACGACCGCCCCACCGAGGACGATCCGGGTCGTCCACTCGCGGGGCACGAACCGCACGGCGACCACTGCTCCCGCGAAGACCGCCCAAGCGATGAGCGTCCAGGCAACGAATGGTGCACGATGACCGGCACGGAGGAACCCCAGATGCGTGATGCCGAAGGCGATGACACCCGCCAGCGCCAGCACGCCGACGACGGACAGGACGGTCGACACGACCGCGGTCGTCGGGACGGAGGCGGCGCGCGGTCGTCTGCTCATGGTTCCCCGAGGCTACCGATCGTGCGCCGGGTCCTGCTGGATGCACGCGCGACCATGGCGTCCCCGAACCGCAACGCCCGCTCGGCCGTCGTCTGGGGTCGCCTGCTCGGCATCGCGTTCGTCGTCTGCTTCGGGACCGGCGTCTACAGCCACCTGCTGCAGGACCCCCTGCCGTGGATGCGCTTCCCGACCCGGCCGACGCAGCTCTACCAGTTCACGCAGGGCCTGCACATCACCGCGGGCATCGCGATCATCCCGCTGCTGCTCGCCAAGCTGAACGTCGTCATGCCCGCGCTGGCCCAGGTCCCGCCGGTGCGCGGGGTCCTGCACCTGCTCGAGCGGCTGTCGATCGCGGTGCTCGTGTCGGCGTCGATCGTGCAGGTCGGCACCGGCCTGCTGAACACGTACCAGTGGTACCCGTGGCCGTTCCCGTTCCGCCAGGTCCACTACGCCATGTCGTACCTGATCATCGGTTCGCTCGTCGTGCACATCGCGTCGAAGCTGCCCGTGATCGTGCGCTACTGGCGGGCGCGGGACGCCTACGACGCCGAGGGTCGGTTCGTCGCGGACCCGACGGTGGGCAGCGAGCTGCTGCCGGACGGCCGGGAGGCCCGCCCCGCCGTGGGTGGACGCCCCGCGGCCGAGCAGACGGCCGGCGCGTACCCCCGTGGCCTGACCGGCCGCCTGCTGCGGTGGGTGGACGGCGCGGCTGCGCCGGCTGCGCCGGCTGCGCCGGCTGCGCCGGTGGGCGCCGCCGAGACTCGCCCTGGCGGACAGGTTCGCGGTCTCGGGACCGCGAACACGTCCGCGGAGCCGAGTCTCGGGGACGGCGCAGGCGGGGCGGAGGCGGGTCGCGCCTCCCGGCCGGAGCACGACGACGCGCTCCCCGGACCCCGTCAGCGGATCGCACGCCGCGGGTTCGTGGCGGGAGTGACGGCGGCGACCGTCGGCGTCGTCGCGCTCACCGCGGGACAGTCGAACCGGCTGCTCGAACCGCTCAACGTGTTCGGTGCCCGTCAGCGGTACATCGGACCGGACGACCTGCCGGTCAACCGCACCGCTCGCGCCGCCGGGGTCCTGGCGACGGCGACCGCGGCGGACTGGACGCTGACCGTGGTCGGTCCGGACGTCACACGGACGTTCTCGCGTGCCGAGCTCGTCGCGCTCGGCACCGCCACCGCGGACCTGCCGATCTCGTGCGTCGAGGGGTGGAGCCAGGTGGCGTCGTGGCGGGGTGTCCGGATGCGGGACCTGCTCGCCTCCGTGCAGGCCGACCCGGCGTCGGCGCTGCGGATCACGAGCCTCGAGAAGAGCGGCGGGTACCGGGTCACCGAGATGGGCCCGGAGTACGCGTCCGACCCGACGACGCTCCTCGCGCTCGAGGTGAACGGGAAGACGCTCGACCTGGACCACGGGTTCCCCGCCCGGGTCATCGCGCCGGGACGACCCGGCGTGCTGCAGACGAAGTGGATCGGGAAGATCGAGGTGATCCGATGAGGGCCGCGAGGATCGTGCTCGTCGTCGTGGGCGTGCTCGTGATGGCGTTCGGTGCGTACGTGCTCGTCACGACCGTCCGACCGAACCGCATCTGGGGCCTGGCGACGTGGCTGCTCGGCGCGGTCGTGCTGCACGACGTCGTGCTGTCGCCGTTCGTGGTCGGAGCGGGACTCCTGCTCCGTCGGACCGGCAGGACGCTCGGCGCCGGGGTGCTCGTCGTCGTGCAGACCGCGGTGGTGCTCGGGAGCGTGCTCGCCCTGGTGGTGCTCCCGGAGATCGCCGCGAAGCAGCACGGACAGAAGAACCCGACCGTGCTGCCGTTCGACTACACCACGCGGTTGCTCGTCGTCGAGGGGCTGCTGCTCGCGGTCGTCGTGGTCGCACTCGTGGTGGGCGTCGTCCGTGCCCGACGATCCCCGCGACCACTGGTTGCATCGACAACCAATGGCTAGCATGAGTGCATGACGGACGAGACGCCCTGGCTCACGCGCGACCAGCTCCGCGCGTGGATGAAGCTGGTCGCCGTCATGGAACTCCTCCCGGCCGCGCTCGACCAGCAGCTCCAGCGGGACGCCGATCTGACCCACTTCGACTACATGGTCGTCGCGATGCTGTCGGAGACCGAGTCGCGCACGCTCCGGATGTCGGCGCTCGCCGCGGCGACGAACGCGTCCCTGCCGCGCCTGTCGCACGTGGTGTCGCGGCTCGAGAAGCGCGGGCTCGTCACCCGGTGCCCCTCGGTCGACGACCGCCGAGCCACCGACGTCCGACTGACCGACGACGGGTTCGCGGCCATCGTCGCGGCGGCGCCCGACCACGTCCGGACCGCCCGACGCTTCGTCATCGACGCGCTGAGCGACGAGCAGGTCCGGCAGCTCGACGGCATCACGCGGGCGCTGCTCGGGCGGCTCGACCCCGAGGGGCGGTTCGCGGCGCTGACCTACCCGCGGTCCGACGGCGAGGTGCTGTGCGAGGAGCGTCTGACGGGTGCGTCGCCTGCGGCACCGGCGGGCGTGCTCTTCCGGGACGCGACTGCGGACGACACCGGGCTGCTCCGGCACGCGACGCTCGCGGCGATGAACTGGAAGGCCCCGTCCTTCGTGGACGCCGACCTCGACCGCCCCGAGTTCGCGCACTACTTCGTCGGTTTCGACCCCGCCCGCGACCACGGCGTCGTGGCGGTGGACGGCGAGGGACCGGTCGGGGTGGCGTGGGCGCGGTTCCTGCCGGCGGACGACCCCGGGTACGGGTTCGTGGCCGAGGACGTCCCGGAACTCACGATGGCCGTCGAGGCGCGCGGGCGGGGTCGGGGGATCGGCACGGCGCTGCTCGCGCGGTTGCTCGACGCCGGCCGGGCCGCGGGCTGGCCGGGTGTCAGCCTGAGCGTCGAGGACGGCAACACCGGGGCGCGGATCGCGTACGAGCGGGCCGGGTTCCGGACGGTCGGGCGGAACGGGGACTCGGACACGATGCTCGTCCGGTCCTGACGTCCGGGCCGGCGCCCTGGTCGGCCTGGTCGGTTCGGTCGGCCTGGTCGGTTCGGTCGGTCTGGTCGGTCTGCTCGCGTCGCGGGTGACTGGTACACCAGTAGGATCTGGCGCATGACCGACCGTGCCACGCCGTCCGACACGTACTCCTACCTCGGACCCGCCGGCACGTTCACCGAGGCGGCACTCAAGCTCGTCGAGGCCGCCGCCGGTAAGCCCTGGCGCAGCGTGAACAACGTCGGCGAGGCGCTCGACGACGTCGTGACGGGACGGTCGGTCGGAGCGGTGATCGCGATCGAGAACAGCGTCGACGGCGGCGTCAGCGCCACGCAGGACGCCCTGGCGCGGATCCCCGGCGTGCGGATCGTGGGCGAGTACCTCGTGCCCGTCGACTTCGTGCTCGTGGCCCGGCACGGCACCGCCCTGTCGGACGTGCGGACCGTGAACGCGCACCCGGTCGCGTACGCGCAGACGCACCGCTGGCTCGAGACCAACCTGCGCGGCCACGGCCACATCCCGGCGTCGTCGAACGTCGCCGCCGCGACCGCGCTGCTCGACGAGCACCCCGTCGCGGACGCCGCCGTGGCCCCGCCGGGGATCACCGACCACCACGACCTGGCGGTGCTCGCGTCGTCCATCGGCGACAACGCCTCGGCGGTCACCCGCTTCGTGCTCGTGTCACGCACGCTCGCGATCCCGGAGCGCACGGGAGCGGACAAGACGAGCGTCATCGTCGAGCTGCCGAGCGAGCACCCCGGCGCCCTGGTCGACATGCTCGAGCAGTTCGCGACGCGGGGCATCAACATGGGGCTGCTGTCCTCGCGGCCGATCGGCGACGAGCTCGGGCGCTACCGGTTCGTGATCGACCTCGACGGCCACGTGCACGACGAGCGGGTGGCCGACGCCCTGCTCGGCCTGCGCCGGTTCAGCCCCCGCGTGACGTTCCTCGGGTCGTACCCGCGCGCCGACGGCTTCCGCCCGGAGGTCTCCGCGCGCTACTCGGACGAGGCGTTCGTCGAGGCGCGGGACTGGCTCCGCGCGATCGTCTCCGGCGAGCCCGAGCCCGAGGCCGGCTGAGCCCGAGGCCGGCTGAGCCCTGACCGAGCCCGAGCCCGGCCGAGCCCGAGCCCGACGTCGAGCCCGAGCCTGGCGCGCGCGGCCGAGCCCGGCGGAGCGGCTGGTCCGGCAGTGGCGCGACGTGCCGCCGAACAACCGGAGGCACGTCGCACCATGCTCTTCGGTGGTGCGACGTGCCTTCGGTTGTGCGGGCCGCTCTCCGTCCCAGCAGGCGCACGCCCGCCGGAAGGGTGCCCGCGTCAGCTGTGGGCGTTCTCGACCCGGCGCGTGTTGCGGGTCTGGTCCTGCGGTCCGGCGACGCGCACCCGCAGCCCACCGGTGTCGATGCGCGCCTTGAACGCCACGACCTCGCCGACCGGGTCGCCGTCGATCTCGAACTCGTCCGGACGCTCGAGCCGCGCCACGAACTCCTGACCGCGGATGTAGCGCAGCGGTCGTTCGTCGCGGGCCGCGGTGGCGATGCGCTTGCCGACCTGGGTCTGCCCGATCTTCGAGCGGCGGAACGAGCGCAGGATCGCGTTCTCCCAGAACACCCGGGCGCCGATCCGGACCCACCCGAAGAACCCGCGGGGCCGCATCACGACGATGTCGAACACACCGTCGTCGATCTCGGCGTCCGGCAGGAGCGTCGCGCCGGCCTGCAGCATCCCGCAGTTCCCGACGATGAGCGAGTGCGCGCGCACGGACTGGTTGCCCTCGCCGTCGAGCCGGTACCGGAACTCGAAGGCGTCGGCGTCGCGGAGCGACCGGAAGAGCGAGTCGACGTAGGCGAGCCAGCCGACCTTCTTCTTCAGGTCGTCGTTCGTGTTGGCGAGCATCCGGGCGTCGAGCCCGAGCCCGGCCATGACGACGAAGCCGAACTGCTCGCGCTCACCGCCCTCGCGCTCGACCTCGAGCTCACCGAAGTCGATCGGGCGGTCCTCGCCGCGGAAGATCGTCCGGACGCTCGCACCGAGGTCGTCGATCGGCGCCGGGATGTTCCGGGCGAGCAGGTTGCCGGTGCCGCTCGGCAGCAGGGCGAGCACGGCGTCGGACCCGTGCACGATCTCGGCCACGGCACGGACGGTGCCGTCACCGCCGGCCGCTGCGACGACGTCGGCTCCGGCGTCGAGCGCGGCCTTCGCCATGCCGCCGCCCGGGTCCTCCTCCGAGGTCTCGAACCAGAGGGTCTCGGCCCAGCCGGCCTCCTGCTCGTGCTCCGCGACGGTGCGCTGCAGGGTCTCGAGGTCCACCTTCACCGGGTTGTAGACGACCGCGGCCGTCTTCTGCTCGGTGGGGAGGGCGTCCTGGCCCGCGGGCGCGGTCTCCGATGGTGTCGACATGCTGCCGACGTTACCGACGGACGCCTGCGAGCGACCGGCCGGGTCGGCGCGCGACCGCCCGGGTCGGCAACCCGACCGGCCGACCGGCGCACGACCGCGCGCGTCGCCGACCGGCCCGTCCGGGTCGGCGCGACCGCCCGCGTCGGCGACCCGCCCGCGTCGGCGACCAGCCCGTCCGGCTCAGCGCCGGTCGTGCAGCGTGACCGGGTAGCCGTCCGGGTCCGCGAAGGTGAACGTCCGGCCGAACGGGCCGTCGAACGGCGGGGTCACGATCGTGTGCCCGTCGGCGACGAGCGCGTCGTGGATCGCCTGGACGTCGGTCGCGTGGAACCACAGTGCGACGCCGAGCGCGGGCTGCCCGGCGGACAGGTCCGTCCCGGGCACGAGGTCGCGGAGCGCGAACGCGATCGGCTCGGTCTGGAAGACCACGGCGTGCGGCGGGCCGGCGGGGGAGCGGACGAGTCCGAGGTACCGCTCGTAGAACGCCTGCGAGGCGTCGAGGTCGCGGACCTGCAGCGAGGTGAAGTCGATCCCGGTGGCGGGCATGGTGTGCTCCTTCGTCTGTGTCAGATGCCTGACACGAGCAGTATGTGTCAGACTCCTGACATGCGTCAAGCGCGGATCGACCTCGACAGCTCGGTCGGCTACGTCCTGAAGGAGGCCGCCAGTGCCCTGCGTGCCGCCATGGAGGACGCCCTCCGTCCCCTCGGCATGACGGTCACGCACTACTCGTGCCTCGAACTGCTCGCCCAGCGCCCCGGCATGTCGAACTCCGACCTCGCGCGCGGCACCTTCGTCACCCGGCAGTCGATGAACACGCTCCTGCAGCAGCTCGAGCGCGACGGCATCGTCACCCGGCCGGCCACCCCGACCACGGGCAAGGTGCTCCCCACCACGCTCACCGCAGCCGGACGACGACAGCGCGAGGCGGCGAGTGCGGCGGTCCGGCAGGTCGAGCTCCGGATGACCCGGGACCTCGACGAGGCGGGCCGCGCAGCGGCCTTCCGCCTGCTGCGCGGGATGGTCGCCGCCCTGCGTGACGTCCCGTCGGGTGCCGTGACCGACTGACGGACGGGAGGCCCGTGGCGGGGCCGCCACGGGCCTCCCGTCCGGCGGTCACACGCTCCCTCTAGGATGATCCGGTGATCGATCTGCAGCTCCTGCGCGACAACCCTGACCTCATCAAGGCCTCGCAGGAGGCGCGCGGCGCCTCCGTCTCCGTCGTCGACGACGCGGTGTCCGCCGACACCGCCCGCCGCGCTGCGATCACGTCGTTCGAGGCGCTGCGCGCCGAGCAGAACGCGTTCGGCAAGACCGTCGCGAAGGCCCCGAAGGACGAGAAGCCCGCGCTCGTGCAGCAGGCGCAGGCGCTCGCCGCACGCGTGAAGGAGGCCCAGGCCGAGGTCACCGCAGCCGAGGAGACCTTCGACCGGGTGGTCCGTACGATCCCGAACGTCGTGCTGCCGGACGTGCCGAAGGGCGGCGAGGACGACTTCGTCACGCTGCGCACCGTCGGCACGAAGCCCGAGTTCGCCTTCGAGCCGAAGGACCACGCCGACCTCGGCGAGCACCTCGGCATCATCGACATCCCGCGCGGCGTGAAGGTCTCCGGATCGCGCTTCTACTTCCTCCGCGGCCTGGGCGCCCGGCTCGAGATCGCTCTCATGCACCTCGGGCTCGACCGCGCCGTGGAGCACGGGTTCGAGCCGCTCATCACGCCGACGCTCGTGCGTCCGGAGACGATGGCGGGCACCGGGTTCCTCGGCGAGCACGCGGCCGAGGTCTACCGGCTCGAGGCCGACGACCTCTACCTGACCGGCACGAGCGAGGTCGCCCTCGCCGGGTTCCACGCCGACGAGATCCTGTCGTTCCCGGAGTCGGGCGACCCGATCCGCTACGCCGGCTGGTCGACCTGCTACCGGCGCGAGGCCGGGTCGGCGGGCAAGGACAACCGCGGCATCCTCCGCGTGCACCAGTTCAACAAGCTCGAGATGTTCTCGTACGTGCTCCCGGAGCAGGCCGAGGCGGAGCACCAGCGCCTGGTCGCGATGCAGGAGTCGATGATGCAGGACCTCGGCCTGCACTACCGCGTGATCGACGTCGCCGGCGGTGACCTCGGCACGAGCGCCGCACGCAAGTACGACATCGAGGCGTGGGTCCCGACGCAGGGCACCTTCCGCGAGCTCACGTCGACCTCGAACTGCACGACGTTCCAGGCCCGTCGCCTCGACACCCGGTACCGGACGTCGACCGGGAAGACGGCGCCGGTCGCCACGCTGAACGGCACGCTCGCGACCACCCGCTGGATCGTCGCGATCCTCGAGACCCACCAGCAGGCCGACGGGTCGGTGGTCGTGCCCGAGGTGCTGCGGCCGTACCTGGGCGGCGTCGAGGTCATCGAGCCCCGATGAGCGCCCACGAGCGGTTCGTCGACGGGTCGGCGCAGGGCGGCGGCTCCGGCGCCGGTGCGTCCGGCTCGGGCTCGGTCGCTGCCGGCGGCGCTGTCGCTGGTGCCACCGGTGGTGCTGCCGGTGGTGCTGCCACTTCTCCGCGGACGAAGCGCTGGCTCGTCGCGCTCGACGTGGACGGCACGACGATGCGCGAGGACGGTGTCATCACGGACACGGTGATCGACGCCGTCCGCGACGCCGAGGCCGCCGGGCACGAGGTCATGCTCTCCACCGGACGCAGCGAGGGCATGACGATCCCGCTGCTCGAACGCCTGGGGCTCCGGTCGAAGTACGTCGTGTGCGCCAACGGTGCGCTGACCCTCGCCCGTCAGGACGACGGGTCCTACCGCCGGGTCCACGTCGAGCGGTTCGACCCGACCGAGGTCCTGCAGGTCATCCACGGTGCGCTCGCGAACGCGGCGTTCGGCGTCGAGGACGAGACCGGCCACTTCCTGCTCTCCGGCAACTTCCCGGACGACACGATGACCGTCGCCGGCGAGCACGTGCCGTTCGAGCAGTTGCTCGGGACCGAGGCCACCCGCGTCGTCGTCATCTCGCCGGGACACGACACCGAGGACTTCCTGCAGGTCGTCGAGCGCATGGGGCTGCAGAAGGTGTCGTACTCGGTCGGCTGGACGTCCTGGCTCGACATCGCTCCCGAGGGCGTGACGAAGGCCACCGCGATGGAGCGCGTCCGCGAGTGGCTCGACATCCCACGCTCCCGCGTCATGGCGGCGGGTGACGGGCGGAACGACATCGACATGCTGCGCTGGGCGTCGACCTCGGGCCGCGGAGTCGTCATGGGGCAGGCCCCGGACGACGTCGTCGACGCGGGCAACGAGCTGACCGGCGGGGTCACCGACGACGGGCTCGCCGCGGCACTCGACGCGCTGCCGCGCTGACGGACGGCAGGTTCGCTAGACTGCCCGGGACGCGATCACGTCTCGCCACGTGGTCGCGTCACGGAGGGTTGTCCGAGCGGCCGATGGAGCCTGTCTTGAAAACAGGTGGGCAGCAATGTCTCGTGGGTTCGAATCCCACACCCTCCGCACATGAGCACCGGGACCCGCCTCCGACTGATCGAGCTGTCCGATGCAGCCGAGCTCGCCGCGATCGTCCGCGCGAGCGCCGATCACCTGCGACCGTTCGAGCCGACGCGGCCGGACAGCTACTTCACCGAGGCCGGGCAGCGCGCGACCATCGGTGTCCTGCTCGCCGCCGCGCAGAACGGCTCGGTGCCCTTCGTGATCGTGGGAGATGACGACGAGTTGCTCGGACGGATCACCCTGAGCGGTGTGACCCGTGGCGCCCTGCAGTCGTGTGCGCTCGGGTACTGGATCCGTGCCGACCGAACGCGGCAGGGGCACGCGACCCGTGCGGTCGGGCTCGCGGTGGACCACGCGTTCCGGGAGCTCGGGCTGCACCGGGTCCAGGCAGAGACCCTCCCGGAGAACACCGGCTCGCAGCGGGCGCTCGAGCGGAACGGCTTCGAGCGGTACGGGTTCGCGCCGAAGTACATCCGGATCGCCGGCGAGTGGCGCGACCACGTCATGTTCCAGGTGCTCGCGCCGGACGCCTGACGCGCGGACGCCCGAGCCGAACGCGCGCGGTGCCCGCTGCCCGCTGCTCGCTGCTCGCTGCCCGCTGCCCGCTGCACAACGCGGAGCACCTCGCGCCGTGGAACGACGTGGCGCGACGTGCTCCCCGTTGTGCGCGGGCGTGTCGAACCACGACCCCGACGTCGAGCCAGTGCGCGGTCGTCAGGGGGTGTACGGGGCGTCCGGCCACGGCACGACGAGCGCACCGCCGGTGAGCGCGAGCGAGCACGCGAGCCCGACCCCGGAACCGATCACGAGCCCGAGGACCGCGAACCCAGCCGCCGACGCCCCGCCGTGGCGAGCGAGGCGCGCCACCATCAGCAGCAGGAGGAACCCCACCACGTGGCCGACGACGAGTCCGACGAGTCCGAGGGGGATGCCGGGGTTCGCTCCCGATCGGTCGGGGGTCGCGCCGCGGGTGGCCTCCTCCGATGCCAGGAACAGCCACAGCCACGAGCAGGCCCCGCCGAGGACGCCGAGCCCCACGGTCGCCCAGTAGAGCGCGACCCAGCCCGGTCGCGTCCACCCCGACCGTTCGTCCGTGCCGACCGTCGCCCCCGCTGTCATCGGGGCAGCCTAGCGCGCCGCCTCGCGCCGCACGCTGCACGCTGCACGCCGCACGCCTCGCGCTGCACGCTGCACAACGGGGAGCACGTCGCGCCGTGGAACGACGTGGCGCGACGTGCTCCCGGTTGTGCGCGCGCACGTCGAACCACGATCCCGCCGTCGAATCACGATCCCGCCGACACGGAGGCGAACCGCGGAGCGGCCGGGCTCAGGGGCGGGCGCCGAGCGCGGCGAGCTCCGCGCGGGTGCGGGCACCGTGCTTCCGGAGCAGGTTCGCCACGTGGTACTTGACCGTGTTCGGACTGATCCCGAGCCCCTCGGCGATCTCCCGGTTCCCGACGCCGGTCACCACGAGCCGCAGCACGTCGCGCTCCCGTTCGGTCAGGTCGGTGTCCTCCGGCAGGTCGGCCGCCCCCGGCGCCGGGTCGAGGGGGAGCGAGATGTCCAGGGTCGAGCCCCAGCCCGGCGTGGAGTCGACGTGCATCGTGCCGTCGAGGGCGACGACCCGCTCGGCGATCGGGCGGACGGCATCGTCGTGCGTGTCGAGGGTGCCGGCACCGTCGTCCCGGAGCTGCATGAGCAGGTTGCGCCCGTCGCAGTCCCACTGGATCCGGACGCGTCGGGCGACCCCGCCGTCGACCAGGGCGAGCACGGCCGTGCGGACGATCGCTCGTGCGCTGTGCGCGACGTCTCCGGGCAGCGCCCTGCCGGTCGCCGGCGGCTCGACGAACTGCACGTCGAGGTCACCGAACCGGACCAGCGGGCGGAGGTCGGCCCGCAGCCGTGAGAACGCCCCGGTGACGGGCTCGAGCAGGGTGCTCCGCTGCCGGTCGGTCACGGTCCGGAGCTCGACGAGTGCGGCCGAGGCGATCTCGACGGCCTCGGCGCGGGCGGCGGCGTCGGACAGGCGGTTCGCGCGCAGGGCGGCGAGCACCGACTCGAGGGTCAACGCGTGACGGTCGGCCTGCTCCGCAACCGTCCGGGCGTGCTCCGACGCCGCGATCCGGCTGGCTGGTGCGTCCGGTCCCGTCTCCACGAGGACCGAACGTACCCGTCCCACCCGGACGGACGGTCCCACCCGATCGGGTGGGTGGACCGCCTGCCCGGGCAGCGGCGCGATCGACCCCGCGCGAGGAGCATCGGAGTCATGGCCACCACGACGACCGCCGACGCCCTCGGAGTGATCGGCGACGAGCTCCAGGAGCTGATCGCGACCGTCCGCCGCGCCGATCAGGCACCGTTCGCGCGTGCCCTCGACCTGCTCGCCGACGCCGAGCGCGTCTTCGTGCACGGCGCCGGACGGTCCGGACTCGCGCTCCGGATGACCGCCATGCGCCTCATGCACCTCGGGCTCGACGTGCACGTCGTCGGCGAGGTCACGACGCCCGCGATCCGGCGGGGCGACCTGCTGCTCGTCGCGAGCGGCTCGGGCACCACCGGCGGCATCGTGCAGGCAGCACGCACCGCGACCGAGGTCGGTGCGCAGGTGCTCGCCGTCAGCACGACGGACGACTCCCCGCTGTCCGAGGTCGCCGACACCACGCTCGTCCTGCCCGCCGCCACGAAGACGGACCGCTCCGGCACGGCCTCGGCGCAGTACGCGGGCGGCCTGTTCGAGCAGGGCGTCGCACTCCTCGGGGACGCCCTGTTCCACGCGCTCTGGCAGCGCAGCGGGCACTCCGCCGACGACCTGTGGCCGCGGCACGCCAACCTCGAGTGAACCGACCGTGACGCCGCCGGTGCCACCCGAGCGCGCCACCGAGACCCCCACGAACCACCACCGGAAGGACACCACCATGCAGCTCCAGTTCGCCATGGACACCCTGACCACCGAGGCCGCCCTCGACCTCGCCGGCAAGGCCGCGCCGTACGTCGACGTCATCGAGCTCGGCACGCCGCTGATCAAGAGCGCCGGCCTCTCCGCGATCACCGCGATCAAGGAGGCGCACCCGGACAAGGTCGTCTTCGCCGACCTCAAGACGATGGACGCCGGTGAGCTCGAGGCCGACATCGCCTTCACGGCCGGTGCCGACCTCGTCACCGTGCTCGGCGTCGCGGGTGACTCCACCATCGCCGGTGCCGTGAAGGCCGCGAAGGCGCACGGCAAGGGCATCGTCGTCGACCTGATCGGCGTGCCCGACAAGGCCGCCCGCGCGAAGGAGGTCGTCGCGCTCGGTGCCGAGTTCGTCGAGATGCACGCCGGCCTCGACGAGCAGGCCGAGGAGGGCTTCACCTTCGAGACGCTGCTGCGCGACGGCGAGGCCTCGGGCGTCCCGTTCTCGGTCGCCGGCGGCATCACCACCGACACGATCGAGGCCGTGCAGGCCTCGGGCGCCCGCATCGCGGTCGCCGGCAGCGCGATCTACAGCGCCGACGATGTGGCCGCCGCCGCGTCCGCGCTCCGCGACGCGATCTCGGAGCCCGCCTCCGCCTGATCCGGACCACCTGACGGACGGGAGGCCCGTGGCGACACCGCCACGGGCCTCCCGTCCGTCACCGGGCGCGGCGACGGAACGTCGTGACCAGTGCGTCGACCAGCAGGAACCCGAGCAGGGTGACCCCGACGACGGGCAGCAGCAGCGCGAGGCCGACGGCGGCGACGACGACCGCGGTGGTGCCCCACCACGGAGCCCGGGCCAGCGCACCCGCGGCGGGCGCGCGACCCGCACGCGCGCCGGTGGGACGCCGCTGCCACCACATGAGGTAGCCGAACACGACCATCGCCGCGATCCCGAGCGCCGCGAGCAGCAGCACGACCTGGTTCGCCAGGCCGAACAGCGCGCCCATGTGCGTGTTGATGCCGAGCTTGGCGGCCTTCGCCATGAGCGGGTAGTCGGCCCAGGTGACCCGCGACACCGCCGTCATCGTGCCCGGGTCCACCGCGACCGCGTCCATCGCGACCGGCCAGCTGAGCTTGATCTCCTCGACGGTCCATGCCGTGTCGGCGGCCGCCGGCGGACGGATCCGGACCTCGGCCGCGCGGACACCGGAGTCGCGGGCGACCGCGAGCACCTCGTCGAACTGCTCGGGCGTCGTCGTCGGGGAGCCCATCGGCATCGAGCCACCGCCGTGGTGCCCGGCGTGCTCCCCGCCCGACGTCGCCGACGAGCCGTCGAGTGCGGTGTCGACCGTCGGCGCCTGCCAGCTGAGCGTCGAGCGGAGCGCGCTGACGTTGTCGCCCGCGAAGTGCGACCAGGTGATGCCGGTGGCCGACAGGAAGAGCGCGCCGAGGAGCACCCACGCGCCCGTCGCGGCGTGCCAGGAGAACGTCCTCCGGTACCCGGTCGCACGGTTGTCCGGCAGCACGAGGTCGCGCTTCCGCCGTGCGCGCCGGATGCGGAACGCCCAGAGGCCGATGCCGGCGAGCGACACGATGCCGAGCCACGACGCCGCGGTCTCGCTGTAGAGCCGCCCGACGTCGCCGAGGAACAGGCTACGGTGCACGGTGCTGATCCAGGTGCGGAAGGGGAGCGACCCCGACGTGCCGTAGACCGGCAGGTCCCCGCGCACCGCGGCGTCGCCCGGGTCGACGAACACCGCACGGGTCTGGGACTCGAGCAGGCCCTCCTCGGTGAACATCACGCGCGTGGTGGTGCCGGGCGTGGGGGCCGGGCGGACCTCGGCGACGGTGTCGTCCGGGTGGTGGCGGGCCACGTAGCGCTCGGCGGCCGCGACCTGGTCGGCGAGGGGGAGCGCAGGCGCGGACGACGGCGCCGTGAGCTCCTGCCGGTACACGCCCTGCTCGACGGTCGGTGCGACGGCGTACACGGCGCCGGAGAGCGCCGCCACCAGGACGAACGGGCCGACGAAGAGCCCGGCGGTGAAGTGCAGGCGGAGGAGGAGCTGGGCGAACCAGCCGCGGGACGGAGGCGGGGCGGTGACGGGCATCGGAGCGCAGGGTCCTGTCGGGCTGTCGGGCTGAGGTGCGGCACCGTGCCGCACGAGCGCTCACTCTACAAGACGTAGAACGTCAGCGTCGCACGTCGCAGCCGCAGCTCGCCCCGAGCACGAGTTCCGCCGGCACCAGGTCGAGGTGGTGGTCGTCGGGGTCTTCCCGCGCGAGCACCCGGTCGACCGCGGCCGCGGCCATCGCCTCGACGGGTTGCCGGACGACGGTGAGCTGGGGGTTCGTGTAGTCGGCCTCCGCCACGCCGTCGAACGAGACCACGGCGACGTCGTCCGGGGAGCGGAGCCCGAGCTCGTACAGGGCGCGCAGGAGTCCGACGGCCTGCAGGTCGGAGCTGACGAAGACGGCGCGTGGTCCGGTGCCGCCGCCGAACATCCGGAGGCCCGCTTCGTACCCGCCGGCGCGGTCGAACGAGCAGCGCACGATCGGTCCGTCCGGCAGCCCGGCCGCGCGCAGGGCCTGCATCCACCCCTGCTCGCGGAGCTCCATCGACCCGGTGCGCCCCATGACGAGCCCGATCTCCCGGTAGCCGTGGCCGACGAGGTGCTGCGTGCCCTGGCGGGCGCCGCGCAGGGCGTCGACGCCGATGCTCGCGTACTCGGGTACCTCGAAGAAGGTGTTGAGCAGCACCATCGGGATGCCGGGGTCGGTCGTCGACGACAGGTCGGGGTGCGTCATGATGCTCGTCACGATGATCCCGTCGACCTGCCGGGCGGACAGCGTGCGGAGCCGCTCCCGCTCCTGCTGGGCGTCCCCGTCGCTGTTCGCGATGAGGAGGTCGTACCCCCGGGCCGCCGCGGCGTGCGTGACGGCCACCGCGAGCTCCGACCAGAACGGGTTGTCGAGCTCGGGCACGATCAGGCCGAGCATCTTCGAGGAGCCGGTGCGGAGTGCCTGGGCGCTCGCGTTCGGGCGGTAGCCGAGCACCCGGATGGCCTCGCGGACTCGCGCTGCCGTCTCCGCGGCGACCGGGCGCGGTCCGTCGTGCACGACGTAGCTGACGACCGACGTGCTCACCCCTGCGTACCGGGCGACGTCCGCACGGGTGACCGCCCTCGGGTTGGTCGGCACGGTCACGGGATCACCTTCGTCGGTCGGTCCGTCGGCCGCTCGGGCCGACGGGAGCGGCCCGGCGCCGTCACGGGACGGGGCCGGGCCGCACTGCTCGCACGGGATGCCCGCGCGGACTCCTCGACGTCGTCGGGTGACGGTCGTCGTCGGGCGCCGTCCGACGTCGGGTGACGACCGTGGTCGGGCGCCGTCCGTCGCCGAGCGGCGGGCTACTCGCTCGCGATCCTAGACGAGACGGTGCTGGTGGCGGGCTCGGGTGCGTCGCCGTGGTCGGGGACGGGCAGCCGCACGCCGCCCTGCAGGGCCGACCGGTGCGCGACGATGCCGGGCAGCGTGTACCGGGCGGCGACCCAGGCGTTCACCGGGGGGAGCGTCCCGTCGACGACCGCGCGGACGAAGTCGTCGACCAGGAAGTGGTGGCTGCCCTCGTGCCCGGTCGGCACCCCGTCGAACTCGGCGGGCAGGCGGTCGACGTCGTGCACGGGGGCGTAGCCGGACACGAACGCGTCCCGGAGGGCCGGGTCGACGTCGGCGAGACGCGGGTCGTCGAGCTCCATCGTCGGGCGGGTGTCGATCTGGTCGCTGACGTCGTGCACGGCCTCCTTGTCCTGCCACACGCTGACCGTCGCGAGCTGCTCGAAGCTGGCCTCGGTGCCGAAGTACCGGAAGCGGGACTCGCGGAGGTGCGACGGGTAGCCGACCCGTCGCATCTCGTTGATCCGGACGACACCGCCGTTGTCGAGCTCGAACAGGGCGGTCGCGTTCGAGAAGTCGTTGTCGAACTGGCTGACCTCCTTGTCGAAGACGCCGTCGTCGCGGTCGTCCTTGACGCCGATGCAGCTGACGCTGACCGCGTGTCCGGGGATCGCGCCGAGGACGCCACCGACCGAGTGCGTCGGGTAGAGCATGGGCGGGTAGCTCGCAGTGCGCTTCCACTGCTCGCCGCCGCTGTACTGGTAGGCGGCGTAGAAGCCGAGGTCCATGTCGTGGACGTAGTCGCCCTCGGCGTAGAACACCCGGCCGAAGGCGCCCTCGGCCACCTGCTTCCGCGCGAAGACCGTCGCCGGGTTGTAGTGGCTCGTCTCGCCCATCATGTAGGTGAGCCCCGTCTCGCGGACGGCTTCGATGATCGCGGCGATCTCGTCCTCGGTGACCGCCATCGGCACGGCGGAGTACACGTGCTTGCCGGCCCGGAGAGCGCGGACGACGAGCGGACCGTGCGTCCACCGCTGGGTGAAGATCGCGACGGCGTCGACGTCCGAGGCGAGCACGGCGTCGAAGTCCTCGAGCGTGCCGTCGAGGTGCTGGGCGGCGACGAGGTCCTCGGCGCGGCCCTCGACCACGTCGGTGACGAACACCCGGTCGACGTCCGGGTGGATCTTGAAGAGCTTGGCGAACTGGGGCGCGAACTGGCCGGCTCCGACCATTCCGATGCTGATCATCAGTGACCTTCCGAGGTGGGGGACGTGTCGCCGAGCAGGTCGCTCCGTCGCGATCGCCGCCAAGCATTGCACAGCGGTCTACACGTGACAACCCCTTGGAGCGCGCCACAAATCGCTCCTTGTGACGCCGAGTCCCCACGTGTAGATTCCCCGCCACGGACTGCCGACGTCAGTCCACCGCAGACGAAGGAGTCGCGATGGCAACCGAGAGCCCCTTGTCGTCACCCCTGGTGACGGCACCACCACGGACCGCGCGGAGTGCCGACACGGCACGTGCCCGGACCACCACACCACGCCGCCGACGACGGAACGACCTGTGGCTCGCGCTCGTGTTCATCGCCCCCGCGTCGGTCGGGTTCGCGGTGTTCCTGCTCTGGCCGACGATCCGGGGCATCTGGCTCAGCTTCACCACGTACAACCTGCTCACCCCGCCGGTGTTCACGGGCCTGCAGAACTACGAGCGCCTGGTGCAGGACTCGATCTTCTGGAACTCGATGCTCGTCACCGTCGAGTACGTCGTGCTGAACATCGGCTTCCAGACGGTCCTGGCGCTCTTCATCGCCGTCATGATGCACCGGCTCACGCAGTCGACCTTCGTCCGGGGCATCGTGCTCGCGCCCTACCTGGTGTCGAACGTCGTCGCGGCACTCATCTGGCTCTGGATCCTCGACACGCAGCTCGGCATCGGCAACGAGGTCCTGTCCGCGATCGGTGTCGGACGCATCCCGTTCCTGCAGAGCGACGTCTGGGGCATCCCCACGATCGCCTTCATCAACGTCTGGCGGAACGTCGGTTACACCGCACTGCTCATCTTCGCGGGCCTGCAGGCGCTGCCGGAGAGCGTCTACGAGGCCGGCCGCATCGACGGTGCGAGCGAGTGGAAGATGTTCTGGCGGATCACGGTCCCGCTGCTGCGCCCGATCCTGTCACTGGTGCTCATCATCACGATCATCGGCTCGTTCCAGGTGTTCGACACGGTCGCGATCACCACCCAGGGCGGCCCCGCCAACGCCACGAACGTCGTGCAGAACTACATCTACAACCTGGCCTTCGGCCGGTTCCAGTTCGGGTACGCGTCCGCCGTCTCGGTGGCACTCCTCGTCGTCCTGAGCATCATCACGATCGTCCAGTACCGACTCTCGCGCTCCGGCGAGAGCGACCTGGACTGACGGCCACCGAAGCAACCGGAAGCGAGTCGACGATGACCAGCACCCTGCCCCCGGTGGTCGAACCCACCACCACGCGCGCCCTCACCACCCGCGGCGCGAAGCCCCCGCGTCCGAAGCCGTCCGTCGGACGGGTCCTCGCCTGGACCGCGATGATCGCCGTGATCGTCGTGACCCTGTTCCCCTTCTACTGGATCCTCCGGACCGCGCTGTCGTCGAACGGCGCGATCTCCGCCGACCCCACCTCACTGCTGCCGACCGGTTTCAGCATGGGCGGGTTCGAGCGGGTGTTCGGCCTGCAGTCCACCGAGGAGGCCCTGGCGCAGGGCGGCTCCGGCGCGGCGATCAACTTCTGGCAGTACCTGCTCAACTCGGTCGTCACCGCGACGATGATCACGGTCGGGCAGGTGTTCTTCTCCGCCGGAGCCGCCTACGCCTTCGCCCGCCTGCGCTGGCCGGGACGCGACCGGGTGTTCGGGGTGTTCCTCGCCGGGCTCATGGTCCCCACGATCTTCACGCTCCTGCCGAACTTCACCCTGATCAAGTCGCTCGGCCTGGTCGACACCCTGCTCGGGATCGCCCTGCCCTCGATGCTGATGACCCCGTTCGCGGTGTTCTTCCTC
Source organism: Curtobacterium uvaldense (assembly GCF_028307415.1). Classification (NCBI taxonomy): domain Bacteria; kingdom Bacillati; phylum Actinomycetota; class Actinomycetes; order Micrococcales; family Microbacteriaceae; genus Curtobacterium; species Curtobacterium uvaldense. The sequence continues at coordinate 66,579 of NZ_JAQMHU010000019.1, forward strand.
CGGCAGTTCTTCCTCGGCATCTCCCGCGAGGTCGAGGAGGCCGCACTCATCGACGGCGCCGGGAAGGTCCGCGTGTTCTTCCGGCTCGTCCTGCCGATGGCATCGGCGCCGATCGCGACGCTGGCGGTCCTCACCTACATCACGGCGTGGAACGACTACTTCTGGCCGCTCATGGTGTCGTACACGGACAGCTCCCGCGTCCTCACGGTCGCGCTCGGGGTGTTCAAGTCGCAGACGCCGCAGTCCGGCACCGACTGGGCGGGCCTCATGGCGGCGACCCTCGTCGCCGCGCTCCCGATGATCGTGCTGTTCGGCGTCTTCGCCAAGCGCATCGTCAACTCCATCGGCTTCTCCGGGATCAAGTAGGGAACCCCGCACATGACGCACTCCATCTCCCGACGCGCACTGTTCGCGGGCGGTGCCTCGGCCCTCGCGCTCGGCGCCCTCGCCGCCTGCTCGTCCCCGAGCACGCCGGACCCCCGCAGCGGCGCGACCGGCACCGTGTCCTACTGGCTGTGGGACGCGAACCAGCTCCCGGCGTACCAGGCCGTCGCGAAGGCCTTCGAGCGTGAGAACCCCGACATCCGGATCCGCATCACCCAGCTCGGGTGGAGCGACTACTGGACGAAGCTCACCGCCGGGTTCATCGCCGGTACCGCGCCCGACGTGTTCACCGACCACCTGTCGAAGTTCCCGCAGTTCGCCGACCTCGACGTGCTCCACCGGCTCGACGAGCTCGAGGCGACGAGTGCGATCCGCGACGACGACTACCAGTCCGGCCTCGCGCAGCTCTGGAAGGGGCGCGACGGGCACCGCTACGGGTCGCCGAAGGACTGGGACACGGTCGCGATGTTCTACGACCGGAACGTGATCGCGAAGGCCGGCTACTCGGCCGAGGACCTCGCCGCGCTCGAGTGGAACCCGGACGACGGTGGGACCTTCGAACGGGCGGTCGCGCACCTGACCATCGACGGCAAGGGGCGCCGCGGGGACGAGCCCGGCTTCGACAGGTCCGACGTGGCGGTCTACGGCATCAGCGCCAACGGCAGCGGTGGCGACGGGTTCGGGCAGACGCAGTGGTCGCCGTTCACCGGGTCGATCGACTGGTCCTACACGAACCGGAACCCGTGGGGGAACGCGTTCCGCTACGACGACCCCGCGTTCCAGAAGACGATCTCCTGGTACTTCGGGCTCGCCGAGAAGGGCTACATGCCGAAGTACGGAGTGTTCTCCACGACGACCGGTCCGGACGTGCAGCTCGGGTCGAAGAAGGTCGCGCTCTCGTTCAACGGGTCGTGGATGATCGGCGCCTACGCCGACCTGCAGGGCGTCGACGTCGCCATCGCCCCGACACCGAAGGGGCCGATCGGGCACCGCGCGTCGATGTTCAACGGCCTGGGTGACTCGATCACGAAGCAGGCACGGAACCCGGAGGCCGCGGCGAAGTGGGTCGCGTTCCTCGGCAGTGCCGCCGCGCAGGAGATCGTCGGCCGCGCGGGCATCGTCTTCCCCGCCCGCCGGTCGGGCACGGACACCGCGGTCGCCGCCTTCCGGGAGCGCGGGCTCGACGTCTCCGCGTTCACCGAGCAGGTGGCGGACGGCACGACGTTCCTGTTCCCCGTCACCCGGAACCCCGCCGACGTCCAGGCGCTCGTGCAGCCGGCGTTCGACGGCATCTACGCGAACGGCAAGCCCGTGTCGACGCTCACCGGCGTGAACGAGCAGGTCAACACGCTCCTCGCGCTGACCTGAGCCCCGCTGGATCGAGCACGGCCACCCCCACCGGTCGTCCGCACACCGCACCCGACTGCGGTGTGCGGACGACCGCATTGACCCTCCACCGGAGCAGCACACAGACTGGCGCCGATGACGCAACTCACCTCCCTCGTGTACATGTCCGTCGCCGTCGACGAGATGACCGACGACCACCTGGTCGCCATGCTCCGTGAAGCCCGCCTGCGCAACGAGGCGCTCGGTGTCTCCGGACTCCTGCTCGCCAAGGGCGGCCGCTTCATGCAGGTGCTCGAGGGTCCCTCCTGGAGCGTCGAGGACCGCTTCGCCGCGATCGAGCGCGACACCCGCCACGAGGGCGTGAAGTCGCTCTCCCGCGAGGACATCGACACCCGCCGCTTCGACGGCTGGTCGATGGCGTTCGGCAACCCGTCGGACCTCGAGGTCCGCGACGAGCCCGGCTTCAACACCTTCCTCACCGAGCGCTCCGGCCTGCCGGCCGAGCTGGCCGGCTCGCCGGCCGACTGGCTGCTCCGCTGGTTCCGCGGACGCGACCTGCAGGACGTGCCCGAGGAGCGCATGACCCTGGCCCGCCACGCCGCGTGACGACCTGACGGGACCCCCTCGGACTGGGGGGGGGGGGGGGGGGGGGGGGGGGGGGGGGGGGGGGGGGGGGGGGGGGGGGGGGGGGGGGGGGGGGGGGGG